>JANQKW010000196.1 GCA_028280905.1 Porticoccaceae bacterium | reverse complement strand
GATATGAATGTTGATCAGCTAGTGCGGGCCGCCCAGTCCGGCGACGAGCTGGCGTTCGGGCAGGTGATGGACAGGTGCTACGACACCATGTACCGCTATGCGCTGAAGTGCTGTGGCAACCGGGCGCAGGCTGAAGATATTACCCAACAGGCCTGTATCAAGCTGGCCAGATCCATCCACCAATACCGATTTGAGGCGGCTTTTAGCAGCTGGTTGTACCGCCTGGTGGTGAATTGCGCAAAGGATTGGCTGAAGGCCCAGCACAGGCACAATCGCCCGGATGATGACGCAGCGCCATCCGATGCGACAACACCACCTGTCCGCAACGACGCTGAAGACGCCGTTTACCTGGCGCAAATTCTCGATTGGATAGAGGGCTTGGGGCAAGGGTTTCGGGAGACAGTCGTGCTGGTGCTGGGAGAAGGCCTAACGCACCTGGAGGCTGCCGAGGTGCTTCAGGTTAAGGAGTCGACCATCTCGTGGCGGATTCACGAGGTCCGCAAAAAGCTCAACCTTCAACAGAAGGTAGAGGCCAACCTATGAAACAGCAAGATTTACAGCAATTGTTAAAAGACACGGAGCAGTCCGCGATTCGCGCCGAGGCCAAGCAGCGGGCAATCGACGCTGCTATGCTGGAGTTTCGCGAAGCGGCACAGACAGAATCGGCGCCGGCCGTGAAAAAGGCTCCCCGCTTCCAAGGATTGCAACGCCTGTTGCGTCTTACCGGTGAACAAAAATCACGGAGTAAGACGATGACAATGAACAGCCGATTAATGTTTAGCGGGCTATTCGCCACCGCCTGTATGTTGGGACTGGGCGTGATGGTGGCACTGCTATTTGATGAACAATCTTTTACGCCTGTTCCCGCAATTCAAGATATGGAAACCGCCGACCTAGCAGCCCCGCGGCGAATGGAAGAACAGAATAGCGCTGCCGTTGAGGAGTTGATAATCACTGCATCTCCTCCCAAAGCACCGGCGCCCGATCCCCGCGAATCTGCAGAAGTGAGAAAGGAACTGCTCTCGCAAGAGCCGTTGGGTATTGCCAGCGCCAACAGAGCAGCGGAAGCCGCTCAACGATATGCGAATAGAGCCCAACCATACGCCCTTGCTCCCGCCGATAAGGGTGTCGTCCAACGGCAGCTCGCGCCCCAGCTTGATGCAATCACTCCCCCCCACTACCAAGAAACAGGCCGGGACAGGTTTGAAACCGTTCAAAGCAACCCCGTAAAACGGGTCAGCGAAGAACCGGTATCCACCTTCTCGATAGATGTGGATACGGCGTCCTACAGTTTTGTGCGCCGGCAATTAAACCACGGCATCCTGCCGCAGAAGGACGCGGTGCGCGTTGAAGAGATGCTTAACTACTTTGACTACAACTACCCTGCCCCGGACTCGAGGGAGCAACCCTTCAAGCTGTCGGTTGCGGTGAACGATTCGCCATGGCGCCAGGGCAACAAGCTGGTGCATATCGGCATAAAGGGTTATCAATTGACACAGGCGGCATTGCCTAAATCCAATCTGGTATTTCTGCTGGATGTGTCCGGCTCGATGAACAGCCCGGATAAATTGCCGCTGGTAAAACAGTCGATGAACCTGTTGCTAAATCAGCTGCAACCGGAGGACACTATCGCGATTGTGGTTTACGCCGGCGCCGCGGGCACGGTGCTTGAACCCACGCCGGTAAAGGAAAAACAAAAAATCCTGGCGGCGCTGAATAAACTCAGGGCTGGTGGTTCCACCGCCGGCGCCCAGGGAATCCAGCTTGCCTATCAACTGGCGGAAGACAACTACGACAAGCAGGCGGTTAACCGTATCATATTAGCCACCGACGGCGACTTTAATGTGGGCATCACCAACCGCGAAGAACTGCAAGGCTTTGTTGAAAGGAAGCGAGAAAAAGGGATTTTTCTATCGGTGCTGGGCTTTGGCCAGGGCAATTATCACGACCATATGATGCAGGTGCTGGCGCAAAACGGTAACGGTGTCGCCGCCTATATCGACACCCTGAGCGAAGCACAAAAGGTGCTGGTGGACCAGGCGACTTCAACGCTGTTTACCATCGCCAAGGATGTGAAAATCCAGGTGGAATTTAACCCCGCCACCGTAATGGAATATCGCCTGCTGGGGTATGAGACCCGCGCGCTAAATCGCGAGGATTTTAATAACGATGCAGTCGACGCGGGCGACATAGGTTCCGGTCATACGGTCACAGCCATTTACGAAATCACTCCGACGGGAACCGACGCCGGGCTTATCGAAGAGCACCGCTATACCGCTGCACCCCGAGAGCAGCGTGGCAAAGCCGGCGAGTATGGTTTTATCAAGATTCGCTACAAGTTGCCGGATGCCGCCAAATCCAACCTGATCAGCAGGAAAATTTCCGCCAGGAATACCCCCGAGAATCAGGAAACTCGATTTGCCACGGCGGTTGCGGGATTTGCCCAATTATTGAAGGGTGGGCAGTACACAGGGGAATGGCGCTACGATGACGCTATTGCGCTTGCCCAGCAACATAAGGGTGAGGATCTATACGGTTACCGCACGGAATTTGTGCAATTGATTAGAAAGGCCAAGATTGCGAAGGATATGTAGTTAGTGCACATCCGGAAACGATGGGCACGCTCCGGTACAGGGAGGTACCGGCAAGGTCTTATGGTCAGTACTGCGCCAGTAGCTAACGTTTCAGGTTGTTGCTAAGTTCCCGTCCCGCCAGGGGAGGCTTATCCGTGACCGGCCGTTAAGTTTGCCAAATTGCCGGCGCTGCGGTAACTCGCTGTCGCTCAAACAGTCCTCGCGACACCCCCGACAATTTTGCAAACTTA
>JANQKW010000190.1 GCA_028280905.1 Porticoccaceae bacterium | reverse complement strand
TTCCGCCGCGGCGGAGGGGGTCGGCGCCCGCTGGTCCGCGACAAAATCCGCGATGGTGAAATCCACTTCGAGGGGTTTGTCAGTCTGCTGCAGCAACAGATGTCGCGGTTGCTGCAGCGTCATTCCGACAAGCTAGTGTCATTGCGGCAGCGCCTGAGGCACCCGCGGGACCGGCTGCGGGAAAACGCGCAGCGGTTGGACCAACTGGAAATCCGTTTGACGCAAGCCCTGGCCGGCCGGTTGCAGCAATACCGCAACAACCTGCAGAACCTGAACACCCGGCTGCAACACCAACACCCCAACGCGCGTTTGGGCCGCTTGCGCGATCAGCTCGCCGATCTGGAACATCGCCTGCAAATTGCCGTCAAAATGCTTTTGCAGCGCAAGCAAAATCAGTGGCGGGAGGCCAGCCAATTACTCAATGCCGTCAGCCCCCTAAACACTCTGGAAAGGGGTTACGCGATTGTCACGGACGAGCATCGGCAAGCGGTGAAAAGCGTTTGCCAGGTTACGCCCGGCGACACGGTTTCGGCGCACTTGAGCGATGGTACAATGCGCTGCGAGGTGCTTAACATTAACGATAAGAGAACCCTATGAACAAATTGATCGCCGCTCTTTTTATTGCTTTTGCAACCCTGGCCGTTCAGGCGCAGGACGACTATGCGGTATGGGACCTGACGGACCTTTACCCGGACATCGCCGCCTGGGAAGCCCACCGGAATGAAATTGCCGAACGCGTGGAAACCCTGCAGGAATGTAACGGCCAGTTGGCGAAGAATGCCAACAATCTGAGCCGCTGCATGGACAGTATCAGCAACACCTACAAGGACTTACTTCGACTGTATGTGCACGCTTTTCTCGCCAAGGATATCGACCTGGGCAATTCGGAGTTGCGCGAGCGGGTGTCGATGGCGCAGACGCTGTTTACCCGGTTTAGCGAGGTCACCAGCTTTGTGGGCCCCGAGCTGATTGCCGCCGGGGAGAGAAGACTCAATCGTCACCTTCGCCGGAACCCGGCGTTGGGTATTCACGATTTCTATATCGCCAACACGCTTCGCCAGGCGCCCCATATTCTGTCACCGGAAGAGGAAAAAATTCTGGCGGCAGCGCAGGACGCGCTGAGCACGCCGGCCAGTATCTATGAGGTGTTGGCCAATGCGGAAATCCCCTGGCCGGAAGTGGCATTGTCGGACGGCAGCAAAGTGAAGCTCAATTCCCAGGGCTATGTAAAGAGCAGAACCCTGCCGAACCGGGAGGACCGGCAACAGGTATTCAACAACTTTTTCGGCACCTTTAACGACTACCGGCAAACCCTCGCATTGGCGCTGGAGGGCACGGTGAAGCACCATGTGTTGCTGGCCAAAACCCGCAACTTTGGCTCTTCCCTGACCCGGGCGCTGTCGCTGGACAACATCCCGGAAGCCGTGTATCGCACGCTGGTAACCACCGTCAACAACAACCTGGATACGCTGCATCAGCTGCTCTCGGTACGGCAGCGGCTGCTGGGTATTGAGCAGTCGGAGTACTATGATGTGTATCCGTCGGTTATTTCGATGGAGAAAACCTACAGCATCGAGGACGCCAAGCGGATAACCCTGGAAGCGTTTGCGCCGCTGGGCGAGGATTACCTGGCGACCTACCGGGACGCGGTTGAGCAAAACTGGATGCACGTCTACCCCAGCGAAGGCAAACGCAGCGGCGCCTATGTGATGGGCGCGGCTTACGACGTTCACCCCTATGTGCTGCTCAACCACCAGAACGACCTGGAATCGGTGAGCACCTTTGCCCACGAGTGGGGGCACGCGATGCATTCGCTGTTGGCCAATGAAAACCAGCCGTTTACCAAATCCGATTACGCCACCTTCACCGCCGAGATAGCCTCTATCGTCAACGAGGTGCTGTTGTTCGACTATTTTCGGGCCAACGCGGAAACCGACGAGGAAAGACTGTTTTTCCTGTTTGCCGAGCTGCAACAAGTGCGCGGTACCTTTTTCCGGCAGACACAGTTTGCCGAGTTTGAACTGGCCATCCACGAGCACGTGGAACAGGGCGGCGCACTGTCCGGTGACAAGCTGAATTCGCTGTACGGCGATATTCTCAAGCGCTACTACGGCCACGAAGAAGGCATCATGAATATCCAGGATACCTACACGGTGGAGTGGGCTTATATTCCCCACTTTTACCGGGATTTCTATGTCTACCAGTACGCCACGTCCATGGCAGCGGCCTATTACCTGGCGGACCAAATCAAGGAAAAAGGCGAACCCGCCCAGCAGAGTTACCTGGATATTCTGCGGGCCGGTGGTTCCGACTATCCCTACGACATCCTGAAAAAGGCCGGTGTCGACATGGCCTCGGCGGAGGTTTATGAGGCGGTTATCCAGCGTATGCAACGGCTGCTGGACGAAGTGGAAGAGCTGCTGGCGAAAACTGAAAATCCGTCTTAGGCCGATAGCACCGGAGACTGCCGCGTGCTTACAGCGTTGTGGACGGTTGTCGCACCGGTATTGATTTGCGCCGGTATCGGCTTTTGCTGGGGCCGCTCGAGCGTTTCCTATGACGCGAATTTTGTATCCCGGCTGGTGATGAATATCGGCGCGCCCTGCCTGATTATCTCCTCGTTTAACAGCATCGAAATTTCCGTTTGGGATTTTCTGCAGATGGCCCGGCTGGCCGTATCCATGGTGCTGGGCACGGCATTACTCGGGCTGCTGGCGATTCGCGCCGCCGGCGGTGATGTGTATTCGCTGCTGCCGCCCGTGGTATTCAGCAATTCCGGCAATATGGGCATGCCGCTCTGCCTGTTTGCGTTTGGCCAGACGGGCTTGGCGCTGGCGGTGAGTTATTTCCTGGTGATGGCCAGCTTCCATATCACGCTGGGCATATTGCTGCAAAACCGCGCCAACAAAAATCCCATGGCCAGCCTTAAGGAGTTCGGCCGGCAGCCGATTATCTACGCCATTATCATTGCGCTGCTGCTATTGAGCCTGGACCTGGCGCTGCCCACCTGGTTGGCCAATACGGTTGACCTTATCGCGGGATTTACGATTCCGCTGATGCTGATTACCCTTGGGGTATCGCTGTCGGGCATGAGAACCAGCGGCTGGCGCGCTAGCTGGGCGTACGCACTGGTGCGAGTAGGCGGCGGCTTTGCGGTGGCGCTGCTAGCGACCAGCCTGTTTGAAGCACAGGGCGCTGTTCGCGACGTGGCGCTGCTGCAGAGTATTATGCCCACCGCGGTTTTTAATTACCTGTTTGCCCTGAAATACAACCGCCAGCCGGAAACCATTGCCGGCATCATACTCGCCTCGACCTGCCTGTCTTTTATTACGGTGCCGTCGCTGCTGCTCTGGCTGGGAATATAAAAAAGCCGGCGCCTAAAAACTGTAATTTAGGGAAACGCTGGTAAGCGTATCCGTTTCATCCGTGCCTGTAGGCACGTCGGTATTGTGCTTGACGGTGTATCCCAGCTTCAGCGCCAGCGATGCATTTATCTTTACTTTCAGCGCCAGGGTCGACTCCAGGTAACTATTGTCTTCGCCCGCCTCGGCGTGGGAATCGGACTCGAAACGCGTGGTGTCGGTCAGTTGACGCTGGTAGACCAGCGACGATATAAAAATCACTTCATCCAGGGATCTGCCGGTGCCCTGCTCTTCGCTTTGGCGGTAACCGAGACCGCCCTCGACATCCAGCATTGTAGTATTAGTATCGATCAGGTGCGCGCCAACACCGCCGGCGATGCTGGACTGAAACTCGTAGCCGCTGAAGCGGTTGTCTTCATAGCGGGCAGAGCCAAACGCATAGTAGGTTTCCGAGTAGCTGTAATCGGTTTTCCACCTGCCCTCGTAACTTTCCGCGGTTCGGTCGCCACTGTCGGACGAATTGACGGCGCCGAGCTCCGCCGTGTGCAGCCAACGTTCGGTTGCATAGGACATTTTCAGGTTCGCCAACAGGGATTCCGTGTCAGTGTTGCCTGACGACTTGTTAAAGCCCAGATCGCCCTCCCCGGACCAGGGCCTTTCAGGCTGCGCCAGCGCGGTCAGCGGCAGTATCGTCATCAAGCTTACGAGGATAAATTTCATAGTTGCTCCTTGTTAGTAAAAAATCATTCGACTAATTGACAAAAATGGTGAGCGTTTTGCTCGGCGGCCTAGCGGTTTTTTTTCACATGTTTCATCAAGCGCCTTTTCTTGGCCAACTGGCGCGGCGTAAGCTGGTTGCGCTTGCCGGCGTAGGGGTTGTCCCCGGAACGGAACTCTATCCGTATCGGCGTGCCGTGCAGATCCAACGCCCGTCGGAAGATCTTTTCCAGGTAGCGCGCATAGTGCGCCGGCACCTCCTCCGTTTGGTTGCCGTGGATGACCACTACCGGCGGATTCCTGCCTCCGGCGTGCGCGTAGCGCAGCTTAACGCGCCGCCCCCGCACCAAGGGCGGCTGGTGTTCCTGCACGGCCACCTGCAAAATACGGGTCAAGTGGTTGGTGTTCAGCTTATCCGTTGCCGATTGAAAGGCGTCTTCAATGGATTTATAGAGATTGCCGACACCCGAGCCGTGCAGCGCCGAGATAAAATGAATATCCGCGAATTCCGCAAAGCGCAGGCGCCGTTCCAACTCGGTTTTAATCTGCTCGCGGCTATGCTGCTCAAGTCCGTCCCACTTGTTGACCGCCAATACCAAAGCCCGTCCCGCCTCAATCGCATGGCCCATCAGGTGCAGGTCCTGATCCACCAGCCCTTCCCGGGCGTCGATCAGTAACACCACGACATTGGCGTCGTCGATGGCCTGCAGGGTTTTGACGATGGAGAACTTTTCAACCGCCAGCTTGACATTCTTGCGCCGCCGGATTCCCGCGGTATCGATAATGGTATAGGGCTTGCCGTTTCGTTCGTAGTCAATATAGATGCTGTCGCGAGTCGTGCCCGGCAAGTCGAACACCACCACCCGCTCCTCACCGAGCATCCGGTTGACCAGCGTCGACTTGCCCACATTGGGGCGGCCCACCACGGCAATCTTAATGCCCTTAAACGCGTCTTCGTCCTGTTGTGGTTGCTCGGGAAAGAACGATAAAACTGCCTCCATCAGGTTTTTTACGCCGCGCCCGTGGGTGGCGGTGGTGGGGAAAACCTGCTCAAACCCCAGTTCATAGAACTCCGCCATCGCGGTGTCGACATTGACGCCGTCCACTTTATTGGCCACCAGGTACACCCTGCGGCCCTTGTTGCGCAGCTCATCGGCAATCAGGCGATCCGCCGCCGTCAGCCCGTCGCGGCAATCCACCAGGAACAGCACCGCATCCGCCTCATCCATCGCCTGCAGCGACTGGGCGGCCATCGCCGAATCTATGCCGTGCTCCTCGCCGGTGATACCGCCGGTATCGATCAGGATAAAGCGCCGGCCGGCCAGCTCCGCTTCCCCGTACTTGCGATCCCGCGTCAGCCCCGGATAGTCGGCCACCAGCGCGTCCCGCGACCGGGTAAGGCGGTTAAATAGCGTGGATTTACCGACGTTGGGCCTGCCCACCAGGGCAATAACAGGGATCATGGTTCAGGGTAAGGTTGTCGATCGGGGCGGCATTGTACCTTAACGGCGACTGGGCACCAAGGAAGCGGTTTTGTATAGGTACGGCGACATTGTAATGACAATAGCAAACGTCTTGTCTTGGGTTGGTGCTACATTCCCGTCCCGCCAGGGGAGGTTTGTCCGTGACCGGCCGTTAAGTTTGCCAAATTGCCGGCGCTGCGGTAACTCGCTAGCGCTCAAACAGTCCTCGCGACACCCCCGACAATTTGGCAAACTTA
>JANQKW010000344.1 GCA_028280905.1 Porticoccaceae bacterium | reverse complement strand
CTATCATTTGTGATGACCACCGGATTCTGGTCAATCAACTCGATTATCCTGATTGCCCTGCCGCTGTTTATTATGACCGGTTATCTGATGCAATCCGGCGGCATGGCCGCGCGGCTAATCGCTTTTGTGGAGGCCCTGGTCGGCCGCTCCAAAAGCGGCATGGGCGCCTCGATGGTAGTGGCCTGCGGTATTTATGGCGCCATATCGGGCACTGCATCCGCAGCGGTTGCATCGATCGGCACCATTATGGCGGATCCGATGGAAAAGCACGGTTATAGCCGCAGTTACACAAGCGCACTACTGGGAATGGCTTCGCTGCTGGGGATCCTGATTCCGCCCAGTATTACCATGATCCTCTACGCCGTGGTGACGCAACAATCCGTGGCCGCTTGCTTTCTGGCCACCATTGGCCCCGGCATTCTGCTGGTATTAACCTTGATAATTTACAACCGCGTTAAAGCGCGGCAATCGGGGCAACCGCAACAGAGCAACGCCGACCAATTAGCGATGAAGGAACGCCTACAGGATATCGGCCAAACAGGCTGGTATGCCCTCCCCGCTCTGTTGGTTCCCTTTATTATTTTGGGCGGCATCTACGGCGGTGTATTCACCCCCACTGAGGCGGCGGCCATCGCCGTTGTTTACGCGATACCCGTCGGGTTATTTGTCTATCGTGAACTGGATGTTAAAAAAGTAGCCCGGGCCTTGGTAAACGCGGCCACAACCACCGGCGTGATTATGATCATTCTGGTTTTCTCATTTGTGGCCAGCCGTATTTTTACCCTGGAGCGCATTCCTCAGGAACTGACGGAACTATTGCTGGATACCTTTAAAAGCAAAATACTGATACTACTGGCGGTGAATATTTTCCTCATATTGCTCGGCATGATTATGGATGATATCAGCGTTATTGCCATCGTCAGTCCGCTGTTACTGCCGGTTATGGTCAACATCGGCATAGACCCCATCCACTTTGCCGCCATTGTCGGCACCAGCGCGGTTATCGGGTGCAACAGCCCGCCCATGGCGCCCATCCTCTACATGAGTTGCCGCATCTGCGATGTGGGTATTACGCGCGTGGCGCGGCCCGCGATGACATTGATGCTGTTTACCGCTTTGCCGGTCATGCTGGTTACCACCTACTGGCCGCCACTGGCGCTGTTTTTACCGCAGTTCTTTGGCTACCTCTAGCAGACGCTACTGGCTTACCAGGAACCCGCCATCGATGGGTATCACATTGCCCGTTATGTAGCGATTGGCGGCGAGCATAATCGCCAAGGCGCCGATATCATCCGGCTCGCCCAGTCGACCGAGCGGTATGCCGCTGAGGAAGTTTTCGGTGACCTGCTCGTCCGCAAACACACCAGCCGTCATTTTGGTGGGAAAGAAACCGGGCGCAATGGCGTTGACCAGAATATGCTGCGACGCCAGATCTTTTGCCAACACTCTGGTCAGATGATTAATCGCGGCTTTGCTGGCGCTATAGGAATAGGCGCTCAAATCGCCGTTCATAATGCCGGCAACTGACCCTATATTGATCACCTGCGCGGGGTTGGTTACAGAGGCCCCCTCCACGAGCAAGGGCAGTAGCGCCTGCATCAACAGGAAGGGCGTTTTAACGTTCAGCCCCATTACCGAATCCCAGGCGTGTTCGGGGAACTCCGCAAAGGGCGCGCCCCAGGTTTTGCCCGAATTATTGACCAGAATATCGAGCGACCGCTCCTGCGAGACCAGAAAATCACGCAGCGATTCGATCCCTTCCGCGGTACTTAAATCACTGCCAAAGGGAATACACTCACCGTATTGTTCAAGGTTTTGCGCGGTTTCACGACAGGCTTGTTCATTGCGCGAAACTATGTAGGTTTTGGCGCCCGCGCCCAGCAATGCACGCGCAATCATCTCGCCAATTCCGCGGCCACCGCCGGTCACCAGCGCAACCTTGCCCTGCAGGGAAAAAATCGTCTCAAGATAACTGTTCACAAGCCTAGCCTCACTAATTCGTTATTTGGGTTCAAAGGTCTTTATATTCCGGGGTGCGCTTTTCAAGGAAGGCCGTCAAGGACTCCCGGAAATCCTGTGTTTGGGAACAGAGAATCTGCTGTCGGTCTTCAATGGCGATAGCGGCATCCAGGCTGGGCGCATCCAGATTGGCGTTAATGCCTTCCTTGGTTAACCGCAATCCCAGTGGTGACGTGAGCAGCATTTCATTGGCCAGTGCTCGGCCCGCCTCCTCCAGTCCCTCGTGGGGCACTAATTTTGAAAAAAGCCCGAGCGCTTCGGCCCGCTCCGCCGTGAGAAACCGCCCGGTTAACATTAACTCCGAAGCAACCGAGGAACCAACCAGTTTTGGCAGCAGATAACTTACACCCGTATCGCAGCCGCTGAGCCCAATGCGGATAAACGCCGCGTTCATACGGGCGTCAGGAGCGCCAATGCGCACATCCGACGCCAGTACCATGCCGAAGCCGCCCCCGCAGGCGCTGCCTTGGACCAGCGCGATAATCGGTTGCGGACACAGACGCATGCTGCGGATAACACCAGATGCCCGACGTTGCACCCGCATCCCACCGTTGACGGACGCCATATCGATTTGCGGGCCCTCTTCCTTGATGTCCAAACCGGCGCAAAACGACTTGCCCGCCCCCTTTACAATCACCACGCGGATTTCGTGGCGGTGGCGCAGGTCGTCGAAGTAATGCTGTAATTCCAGCATCATCCTGACATTCAGCGCATTCAACGCTTCGGGGCGGTTAAGTGTCAGCCACTCGATTTGGCCATCGGTCTCCACGACTATTGTCTGATAAGGAGGTGGGGAAGGAATAAACTGCTCGCTCATTGTTGTCGCCTCCTGAGGTTGTCCTACGTCTATTTCCTGTGTTTTTACTTGACACGCCTGACAGGCCCCTGGATATCCAAGCCGGCCAGTTCATAGCCCCGTTTAAAGTCATCCGTATGTTTTAACGCCCACTCCCTTGCGAACACAGGGTCTTTGTTTTCTAAACCTTGATAGATATTGCGATGGGCTTGGAGCAGCCGGTGACTCACATCCAGCTTCTCCAGAAGCTGATGTACTGACGGGTAAAACAACTCGACAATACCCAGCCGACTCAACTCCACCACACAGTTGCCGGTTGCCTCCGCAACCAGCTTGTGGAACTCAAAATCCAGCTCCAGCAAGGCGTCGGCGTTGTCCAGGTTCCGCTCGGTCTCTCGCAGGTTCTCGGCGATACGCGACAGTTGTTTCGCTGAGATATTCTGGGCGGCCAGCGCCGCAATATCCGGCTCGAGCAGCCTGATACCCTCGTAAAGTTGCTGGAAAGA
>JANQKW010000065.1 GCA_028280905.1 Porticoccaceae bacterium | reverse complement strand
ACTCGCTGTGAATACGTCCGTGTAAGCTCCGCGTCGACATCTGACCTCCAAGGATGGAGGAAATGCAGAAAATCGTCTGGAACGATTTCTGCCCTGTCGTCGGGGAACTATGTTTGAGACCCTCGTCGACAGGGATGTCGACGCGGAGCTTACAGGGACGTATTCACAGCGAGTCTCAAACATAGTTCCCAGATGGCCGCGGGAATATGGCACCAAACCAAGACCAGCAACGTCCGCAGCACGAATCTGTCAGTTAACCTAAAACCTTCCCACGGCCTTTGCGCTAAAAAGTATGTCTAAATACAGACACTCTTTTTCAATTATTCTCTTGTAATTCGCCGAAGTCAGCGATATCTCTCTGGGCGTAGCCGGGTGCCCGTTTTTCCATAACTGACATGACTGCTTCAACCTGGTTCGGGCTACTTATAATTCTTGCCTGCAGCTGCTCCTCATGTTGCAGCCCCTCAACGTCACTGCCATGCCAGGTATTATTTAACAAATACTTTCCGCAACTGATTGCATTCGGATTTCTGGCAGCAATGCCTTCCGCCATTTCCAGCGCGACTTCGCGGGGAGACTCGCTGACCGAAGTAACCAACCCGAGCGCCTGCGCTTCTTCAGCCTCAACCACGCGCCCGGTAAATACCAACTCCTTGGCCACGTCCAGGCGTACCAGGTCACGCAGCGTCTGCGAAGCACTCATATCCGGTATCAGCCCCCACTTGATTTCCATAACAGACAATTGGGTATCCGGATGGGCAATGCGAATATCCGCGCCCAGCGCAATTTGTAGTCCTCCGCCATAGGCAACGCCGTGCAAAGCGCAGATGACGGGAACAGGAACCGCCCGCCATATGTAGGCCGGCGACTGATAAAAGTTGGGGTAGAAGCCTCCCCTGCCCGTCCCGAAAGGCTCGGAAAGGAACTCAGCGTCGGTAAAGTTGCCCAGATCGAGTCCGGCGCAAAAGCCCTTTCCCTCACCTGACAGCACAACCGCCCTGACATCTCTGTTCGTAGACAACTGCTGGCCGGTCTCAATAATCGCTTCAAACATGGGAAGATTTAGCGCATTCATTTTATCCGCACGATTCAGACGGACATCCGCAATATGGTCTTGGATATCAACGGTGACAAGTGCTGACATAGTAACTCTCCCGGAATGTTAAATACCTATAGATTGCAATATCCTGCCCGACGAAGTCAGCGAGACTCCACATAGGCTTTGAATGCATCCATCGCCTTGCGGTTGTTTTTTTTGAAAGTCCCTTTGCTCAACCACATGACAATTCTGAAAACACCCCTGGGTTTTATCGCAAAAAGCCACGTGACCTCGCATTCTCCGTCGCCGAGTTCTGCAATGCTGTAGTCTTCCAGCGCGGACGCGATAACCGGCATGCCGATACGTTTAAAATAAAAGGCTATACGGCGATTTTCCTCCCAGGCCATATATTCCTCTTCAATCTTCATGCCGTTTGTTGCGGTTACCGTTCGGGTCGTACCCACGCCATAGGGTTCGGGCGACGTATATTCGACATGGCCAATCTCGTTGACATAGACAGGCCAGGAGTTCGGGTCGGCCCAGGCATTAAATATTTTTTCCGGAGTGGCGTTGATTTTAACCTTTGTGTTAAAAACGACTGGCGCGGATTCAAGCAAATCGAAATCGGGTTTTTCACACGTAAACATTTGGCAATTTAACCTTTTTAGTTGAGGCAGGTTTAAAGCAACCATTTCAGAGGTTCCTGAAACACAGGGATATGTTGCCATTGTCAGTGCAGTAAAAAAAGAGCAGACCTGCGCACATGCCTGCTCTTTTCCTAAAAGGCCGATGCTCGGCCTTACCGTTGTCTCCGCTTAGAGGAACAGGTCCGGTCTGAAAGTAAACTGGATCATGATCTCCCGCGGGTTATTTCTGCTGGAGGCGATATCCTGCGGAACGGTGTCAGAGCCTGTCGCGCCCAAATCAAATGTGGTGAGTTCCACCACTTCATCATTCAGGTTCCGGCCAATCAGGTCCACCGACCAGGAACCATCTTCCGCGTAGATGCCCAGACCGCCATTGAGCAGCCAGTAGGAATCCTGAACCATCAACGGGTTATTCTCTCCATCAGCCTGGTACTCGTCGCTGTAACTCGCCAATACATTGGCCTTGAAACGCAACGTCTCGGATAACGCCGTATCAAAGTTTAAACCGATGGAACCCGACCATTCCGGCGCCCGACGCAGCGGGTGGCCATCCCTGTCCTGGCCGTCAAAACCGCCGTTGAGGATCACGCTGTTTGTGCCGCCCGCATTGGTTGATAAATCCCCGTCAACATCGACATTACAACCTGTGTCTCCCTCGGTAAATCGCTGAAACTCATTACATTGCGTAATAAACGATCCGAACTCGTTATCGTTAAAAGCCAGGTTGGCGGAGACCGTGAGCGGTTCCCAGGGCGTCTGCCACAGCAGATCCGTCTCGAAACCGCGAATAGTCGCTTCACCGGCATTGATCGTTCGGGAAGCCGGGGTTCCGGTGAGGGAAGGTACAATAACGGCAGACTGCAGCTCGGTGTATTCGTAGGAGAATATCGCGGTGTTGACACGCAATGTATTATCGAGAAGCTCCAACTTGGCGCCCAGTTCATACCCGGCAACGTCCTCGCGGTTGTAAGAGAACTCCTGCTCGGGAAGCGGCACCAATCCTCCCGGCGTTATAAGCGAGGCGTTGCTGAGCGCCCGCTCCGTGCCGCTCATATTAAACCCACCGGACTTGAAGCCCTCCTTGTAGGTGACAAACAGGGTCACGTTATCTCGGGGGCGCCAGGACAATGCCAGCTCCGGTGAAAGGTTGGTGTAATCCACTTCATCGGTAATGGCGTTATGCGGGCCGGCAAAATACTGAATCATGCCCAGGAAATTGTAGTCTTCGAGATTTTGTCCGCTGAAGCTGCGCGTCTCCTCGGAATAGCGGGCGCCCAAGGACAACTCCAACTGCTCGGTTAAATCGATATCCATTTGCGCAAATACCGACCAGGAGTCACTTTCAATCTCGGTCTCCGAATCCGGCGTGGTCTTGATGGAGGGCGCCACGTGAATGGCGGCGCCCTGTTCGGTTAGACGGTCGTCGTAGAATGCGCCGAACATGACTCTGAAGTTGTCGAAATCACCGCTGAAACGAAACTCTTCAGAGATAGTTTCAACATCCTGATGCAAGCCGAGAGAAAGCTGCCCCGTTCTCGGCCCGATGTTACCGAAATAAAAGTTGTTGATATCGACCCAGCCGATAATATTATTAAATTCCCAGGTATCGTTTATCTGGTAATTCCCCTCGATTGTTACCTGCGTCATCTCATAACTGTAATCCGGCTCAGCCAGCGTATAACGTGAGCTCCCCGGAACCGTGGTCGCCGGTGCAATGGCATAAGTCTCGTTTAAGGAACAATCGCTAAACGTGTTGCCTATGGTTAAAGCGTTACAAGATACAAGCTGGATCTGGTTATAGTCCGAGATATCGCCATCCCGTTCACCGGTATAGACTTTTAAGGAGATATCACCGCGATCAAACTCCCCCCTCAGTGTGCCGACCGCAACATACTGACCGTAATTGGGGCCAAAGCTTTCGGGCGGCTGTTCCACCGTCGCATCGCCCTTGCCATAAATGTTTTCGAACAGGCCTTCCGCAGTCTCGTATTTAAGCCCCAGCCTCCCGCCCCAGGTATCGGTTAGTGGGCCGGCTACAATTACATGGCCGTAACCGCGCTCAGCCGCTTCCTCATAACCGAGTTGGACTTCACTGAAAAATTCCTCCGTGGGATTTTTGGTGCGCATCGCAATGATGCCGCCGGGGCTGTTTTTACCGAAGAATAACGCCTGGGGGCCTTTCAACACCTCTACCGACTCAACGTCAAATAAAGCGAACCGGAACAACTGCGCATTACTGTGCTGCACCCCATCCAGGTTAATCGCGATGGCTTCGTCGTTACCGACATTGACAGCATCACCCTGAATGCCCCGCAGATTGACCGACGGGTTGATGATTGCGCCTGTGTAAATGGTCATTCCCGATACCTGATCATTAAGATCTTGGAAACTGGTGGTATTCATCGCTTCCAGCGCCTCACTTGTCAGAGCTTGCACAACGACGGGAACGTCCTGCAGGCTTTCCTCGCGTTTACGGGCAGTTACAATAATCTCATCCAATGCCGCGAAAGCAAGACTGGCATCCAACATAAACAGTGCCCCCGCGATGGAACCTGCGAGGTATTTGATTTTCGGTTTAGATGGTTTATGCATTTGGTACTCCCCCATTTGCTTGGTTTTAGTTGCAGCGCCTTTCCATCGCAATGCGTTGGAAAAAGAGCATTTTTTGCTCGACTTGCAAAATTTTTTTGTGATAAGGGCCCACTTTGCGATACAGCAAACAACCGCCGTAAAACCCTTTAACTCCCGGTTCGATAGTAGTTATCACCGACAGCTAAGACCATGGCCGGATCTCCAAAAAAACCGGCAATAAGTAACAAAAGCGGCAATAGCTTTCAAAAAAACGGCCAAAGCTTCCAATAAAACAGGCAATAACCTACAATCCCGCTAACAGCCGCTATTGGATTGATGCCATGCAGACCGTTACCGTCGGTTCACCGATTGTCAAAGAGTTGCTGGAGGGCGCTGAACTCAAGGGGTACAGCGCCGAGGACATCCTAAAGAGATTCGGGCTTCCGGTTGAGCTGCTGACCAACCCCAAATTCCGCGTGTCTACGCTCAAACTCTCTGAGTTTTCTGACAGCCTTGTCAGTCTATTGAAGGACGAGGCTTTCGGCACACTGGCTCAACCCATGGCATTGGGGACCTGGGAGGTACTTTTCCGGGCCAGCTTGTCGGCGCGCGACTTGCAAGAATCCCTGGTGAGCTGGAAAAACACCTGCAACCTGTTAAAGCACAGTGTTACCGTGGATCTCGAGATCGATGATCACCAAGGTTCGATCATTTTCGACTGTGAAAGCGCGCCCGGGATTACCGGTAACAACCCGTTCCAGACGCAACTGCTTGCCGTACACCGCTACCATTGCTGGCTGACAAATGAATTTATTCCCATCGAAAAAGTTGAGGTTACCCACCCGGAGCCCGACTATTACGATGAATACCGCACTGCTTACTACGGCGCCCCGATTTTCTATAACCAGCAGCGCAACGCTCTAACCTTCAGCGCCAAAAGTCTCGCATTGGTCTGCAACAGGGATAAAGAAGAATTCGAACAATGGATTCAGAACAGGTCTGCTCAAATACTCATGCTGCCGCGGCACTCGTCATCAATAAGCACAAAAATACGTTGGTGGATAGAAAAAGTCCTGCGAGAGGGGCGCGATCCGCTGCAACTGGATGCCGCTGAATACGTGGGACTCACGCCACAGACGCTGAGGCGGCGTCTGGCCAAGGATGGCCAAACGTTTTATCAGTTGAAAGAGGAAACCCGCAGGGACGTATCTATTCACCTGCTTAAAGAGAGCGACCTCAGCGTTGAACAAGTCGCCTTTCAAATCGGTTTTTCAGAGGCCAGTACGTTTATTCGCGCTTTCAAGAAGTGGACCGGCATGACACCACTCACCTACAGACGGCTGTGATTTTATTAAACTGCCAATCCACTATCCGTTCACCGCTACAAGTTTACTTCCCGCGGTTCCGGTCATCACCCTGGCTTCATAATCGGCGCTAATTTTGAGTAGTAGATCAGCTACCCTAGTACAGTTTCGAATCATCTCAATTTTTGGCCAAATGCTCTTCTCCCCCAGCCGAAAAAGCTCCATGGCATCCTGCGTAGAGAGCGCGGAAAGCGACTTAAGGTAATGTTTCGGTTGCAGCTTCGGCGTCACCGTGACATCACCCGCATAATTTTGGGTCGCCAAAGATTGAAAAATGCCTAACATGCGTTCCACATCCTGATTCGGGATATAACGGTGCACGAGTTGATAATTCATGTCGATCAGTCCCCTCACGGTATTGTTGGCAAAACGATACATAGTATTGATTAGCCCGGTACTCCCTTTCGAATCGGTCATAAACGGCACCGCAAGCGGATTCGCCTGACTGACAATGAAATAGTTCACCCCATAGAGCCGCGCCAATCGCTTGGACGGCAGATCATCGGTGATCGACCCGTCGATCCATTTGCGTTGCGACAGGTATTCCACGGTTTCCCCCTGCGCATTTTTGCACAGTAGCGTCCTTGGAGGGTAGAGCCCCGGAATTGAACAGGATGCCAGCACCGCGGAGCGCACCAAGATGTTCGGCGAGGTGGTGGCGTTGAGAAGACGAGACGTCTGGTGTTTCTCTGCGGGAGCCACACTGATATTGATCTCTCTTCCGGTAAGTTCATAGGCTTCCTGGAAGGTCATATCAGGTATCACACTAGTGACCGCCTCCTCCAGCCCCTGCGTGCCTGGCACGCTGAATCTTTTGCCCTCATCACTTGTTCCTTGCTGAAGAATCAACGGTGTTTTCAGCATCTGCGCGTCGTTGCGATTAAGGTTGATGATGGCGTCGATTCGTGTATTTTTATTGCAACCCAGTATCGCAGCCATAACAGCTCCCGCGCTGGAACCCGATATGCAATCCGGTAGTAAATCCTGCGCTAGCAATGTATTGACTACGCCCAGGTGGAAGAATCCGAGGCTGCCGGCCCCGCTTAACATCAACGCCGGCCGCCCAAAACAGTGGCTTGCGCGCCGGAAAAAGTCCAAGCGCTCCTCAAAACTGATGCGTTGATCTTGCAGCGCAGCAATATATTTCAGCGCATCCGAGATCTCATTGATGTAGGCCTGTATTAAATCCTTGGTTCCGAACGCCGCCCTTCTATACAGCGCTGGATTACCCATGGAACCAATGTTACCGTGAATCCCCTCGTTGAGCGTGAATAGCAGGCCCTCTGCATCGTCTGCCTTCTTGAGCATAACGAGCTTGTCGTAGCGCATGCGTACCGCTTGATTGTCGTAGAGCGAGGATGCCTCTTGTGACTTCCATTGAGCCATGCCATTTGATTCATCATAGGCAATGGCCGCGTTCTTCCATTCTTCGTAGGACTTTGCACTATCCAGATTTAGCTTGTATTGGCTGCCGAACATATTAGATGCGATTATTTACCCTGGTTCTGTTTTATATAGCACCGAGAGGCTTTCTCACCATGGCGGTAGCGTCTATAAAATCGGCATAAAATTACATCTTCCAAAAATATCGCATTAGTTTTACTTGGGTGCTACATATCCGCGGCTATCTAGGAACGTCTTTTGAGACTCGCTGTGAATACGTCCCTGTAAGCTCCGCGTCGACATCCGTGTCGACGAGGGTCTCAAAAGACGTTCCTAGACACCCGCTAATTCAGGTCCCATTTGTAGCGCCGTTAGCACCACCGTAAGCGGCCGTCTGGGAACAGTGTTTGTGACCCTCACCGGCAGGGAAGCGGGTGCGGAGCGCCCAGGGACGGGTTCACAGCGAGTCTCAAACACTGTTCGCTGATGGCCGCGGGCTAGTGGCACCAAACCAATCCCAAAAAGGCCCACTATTGGCACATTGCTACCGCCGAGCCGTCTAGAAACCGTCTTCGGAAAATGTCTGATTAAGCGCAGACTCACAGGTGCTAGTGAATCTGCTGGCGCCCGATAGTTGCAGGTGTTCGAGCCAATGTAAATTATTGCCGGTTTTTTTGGATATAAGGCCATGGTTAATATGTATTGTCTATACGAATATTGAATCCAATGTCGGCTGCCGCAGGGGCTTCGGGCCTCGACATAGCCGCCTGAATAATTTTTCGGAGGATTCATGACCAGGCAAGCCGATATGTTCATCAATGGCCAGAGCGCAGCGCCGAGTTCGGGGGAATATTTAGATTCGGAAAACCCCGCGGACGGATCAATTGTCGCCAAAGTTGCCAGAGGCACGCAACAAGATGTAGACAAAGCCGCGCGGGCAGCCCAGGCCGCAAGCGAGGTGTGGGCCGATATTTCTCCGTTCGAACGCGGCAAACTGATGGAAAAGCTTGCGGTAGCAATCGAACAGAACCTGGAGCCCTTAGCACAGCTCGATTCTCGGGAAATGGGCAATCCGATTGGATTGGCGCGGTTGGCTATCCAAGGCTCAGCCGACTACTTCCACTACTACGGCGGGCTTGCCACCTCGGTTCTTGGAGACACCATCCCTATTACTTCGGATAAACTCGTTTATAACCGTTACGAACCTTACGGAGTCGTCGGCGTCATCACGCCTTGGAACGGGCCGCTGAATCAAGCTTGCCGCAGCTGCGCACCGGCGCTTGCGGTGGGCAACTCCGTGGTGCTTAAACCCAGTGAGTACACATCGCTGTCCTCGTTGGAATTAGCTAAACTGGCCACCGAGGTCGGCTTCCCCGACGGCGTATTCAACGTGGTTACGGGATTGGGCAACGAGGTAGGCGCGCCCTTGGTAGAACACCCGCTGGTCGAGAAGGTCGCATTCACGGGATCGGTTGCCACCGGCCAGGCCATCGCTGAAATCGCCGCGAAAAAAGTGATGCCGGTTACCCTAGAACTCGGCGGCAAATCACCTAACATAGTGTTTGAAGACGCCAACCTTGAAGCGGCGGCGCCCATGGTGTTGTTTGGCTTTGTGGCAAATACCGGTCAAATCTGCACCTCGGGCACACGGGTGTTGGTGCAGCGTAGTATCTTCGATCAATTCAGCGCCATGATTGCCGAGGCCGCGAATCATTTCCCCATTGGTCTGGACAAGGAGTTCCCGACCCTGGGACCTATGGCCAACAGGATGCAATTCGAAAAGGTGCTGGGCTTTTTCGAAAGTGCAAAACAACAAGGCGCCACCTGCCTTGCAGGCGGCGAGCAGGCAACGGGGCCGGGGTTGGACCAGGGCCTTTACATCAAGCCCACGATTTATACCGACGTAACACCGGACATGCGTGTTGTCCGAGAGGAGATCTTTGGCCCGGTGGGTGTATTGATTCCTTTTGATACTGAAGAAGAGGCCATTCAAATCGCGAACGATACGGAATACGGCTTGAGTTCAGGCGTCTGGACACAAAACGCCAGTCGCGCCCATCGCGTTGCCGCCAAAATTAAGGCGGGTACCGTCTATATCAACACCTATCACGACTTTTCCATCGAAGCACCAATGGGTGGATATAAGAAAAGCGGTTTGGGCCGCGAGAAAGGTGTCGCCGCACTGCACGACTACCTGCAATTGAAGAACGTTACGATGCAGCTTATCTAAAATAACGCGGGAGAAAACTATGCAAATAAGAGCTGCAGTCGTGGAACAGGCCGACGAGAGATTCGTATTTAGCGATGTTGAATTGGAGGAGCCTGGTATCGGTGAAGTTCTGGTTAGAGTCAAAGCCTGTGGTATTTGTCATACTGACGTGGGCGCCAGAGGCGGCAATTATCCCATCCCCTTCCCCGCGATACTGGGCCACGAAGGAGCGGGAATCGTTGAAAAAGTCGGTGCCGGCGTTTCCAAGGTAGCCCCCGGCGACCCCGTTGTGATGACCGTCGGCTCTTGTGGCAAATGCCGGCATTGTCAAACGGGATTTCCCACTTATTGCCGGCAAGCACTCTTTGAAAATATGTCGGGAACCCGACCCAACGGAAAGAGTTCTTATTCGCGGAATAATAAGCCGATAAGTGGCCACTTTTTCTGCCAGTCTTCCTTTGCAACCTACTCTATTGCGACCGAGAGGAGCGTCGTAAAAGTAGGGCAGGACGTCCCGCTGGACGTTGTGGCGCCGCTGGGCTGCGGTATACAAACCGGGGCGGGCGCCGTGATAAATACGTTGCGCGCCAAGCCGGGTATGCAGGTGGCGGTGATAGGTACAGGATCGGTCGGTTTAAGCGCCATTATGGGCGCCAAACTTGCCGGCTGTTCCACGATTATCGCGGTAGACATCCAGGCGTCACGTCTGGAACTGGCCAGAGAACTGGGCGCTACGCACACAATAAACAGCGCCGAAGAAAAGCAAGTGTCCGCCCGTATGCTGGAAATCTCGGGAGGCGATTTATTATCGGGTGGCGGTTTAGATGGCATTCTGGATACAACCTCAATCAAGGCGGTACTGTCCGACGCCATTACAGCGCTGCACCTTCGTGGAACCCTGCTCGTAGGAGGCGCCGCTAAACCGGGGGCAAAACTGGAATTTGAGACGGGAGATATCCATTACGGCAGAACGGTAGCCGGGGTTTTAGAGGGCGACAGCATCCCCGATATCTTTATTCCTCAGTTGATTGAGCATTATCAGGCCGGAGAGTTTCCAATCGACAAACTGATCAGTTACTACGATTTTCAGGATATCAACCGGGCAATCGATGATGCTCTGTCGGGTAAGGCAGTGAAGCCTGTGTTGCGGATTGGTTGAACGCGGCTCGCCAGATCTCCGTATTCGTGCCGCCTGATTAGAATAATTCACTGTTCATGTTTTCCCTGGCGACCAAACGATAACACCGCTATCATCGCCTGCAGAATTGAAAAACCATTACGGAGGGCGAACCTTGCTCGTTCATGACTTTCTCGACTACTACGCTCGTAATACGCCCGATGCGCCCTGTCTTACCCAGGGTGACAACACACTCGCCTACGGCGAGATACGCGCCCTATCCAACCGCTTCGCCAACGGCCTGTTGACGTTGGGTATCGGCAAGGGCGATCGAATTGCGATACTCGGAGAGAACGGCGCGGAACACCTATTGCTGTTCATGGCGGCCAGCAAAACCGGTGCTGTCGCGGTACCGCTAAACTACCGTCTCGCACCCGCGGAACTCGCTTATATGATTCGCGATGCGGGTATTCAGGTGCTGCTGGTGCTTAGGGGAATGGAGTCCGTACTTGGCGCTTTACGCGACCAGTTGCCGGACGGCATCACCCTGCTCGCCCACGGTCAGCCAAACAGCCTGGATTGGGATCACTGGATCAGTCAGTTTCCATTAGATACACCTAAACTGGCAATGGATAAGGACGATGCCTTTATTCAGCTCTATACCAGTGGCACCACCGGCAACCCCAAGGGTGTGGTGCTCTCTCATTACAATGTGATCTCGCTGGCGATGATGAACGATACTGCCACGCCCTATCGTTCCAACGCGGGCAGCGCTAGCATTGTCTGCGCGCCTATGTTTCATATCGGCGGGGCAGGTTCTGTTGTACTGGGAATTTGGTCCGGGCAGCACATATTGTTACACAAGACGTTCGATCCGGAACAGGTGGTGAGCGACCTGGAACGGTATCGGACCAATACCATATTTCTGGTGCCGGCCATGATCATGGCGATATTGCAATTGCCCGATCTAGCAGAACGGGATTTCAGCAAGCTAAAACAGGTTTTCTATGGCGCCTCTCCGATTTCGGAAACCCTGCTGCGCCAGGCGATGGAAGCCTTCCGATGCGACTTTGTTCAGATGTACGGCATGACGGAAACGACTGGCACGGTGGTTAACCTTTCCCCGGAGGATCATCGTGAAGCGCTTGCGGGCAATCCGGAATTGCTGCGTTCCGCTGGCCGCCCGTCGGTGGGCGTCCAAGCCAGAGTGGTGGATTCTGAAGGTGTTGACGTACCCGTCGGTGAAGTAGGCGAGATATGGATTAAATCCGACACCAATATGCTGGGTTACCATAATTTGCCCGACGCTACCGCTAGCAGTCTCACCGATGGATGGCTGCACACCGGGGATGCAGGCAGCATGGATGACAGGGGCTACCTCTACCTGAAGGACAGGATTAAGGATATGGTGGTCAGCGGCGGCGAAAATATCTACCCGGTTGAAGTCGAAAATGCGCTGGCCAAACACGATGCAGTGGCGGACGTCGCCGTGATTGGGATACCCGATGAGAAGTTCGGCGAGGCGCTGCTGGCCTTTGTTGTCACCAAGTCGGGGGCAACTCTGACGCTGGAAGAGCTGGTGGACTTTTGCCGCGACAAGATTGCCGGTTATAAAATACCCAGACAAATGGAGATGCTTGACGCGCTGCCGCGCAACCCCGCGGGAAAAATCCTGAAAAAGGTTCTTCGCGAACCCTATTGGCGGGGTCAAGGCAGAGGCGTCGGATAAGAACAAGCCCGACAGTCTTTCGAGTTCAAGGATTGCGCTGAAACCCCGGCATGTCATTCGCGCGGATGTAAACTTTTGCCGATTTTTAAGTGGTTTCGGCCATGGTCAATAGCCGCTAGTTGTATAAATATCCCTAGCAAAACGTTTGTGAACCGCATGTTGGCGGGCCGCCGCGATGTCTTTTCAGATAACCACAAATATGATGCCCGGCAGGCGTCAAATAAAGAGGAGCCCTGAAAGTGAAGATCGAAAGTTTTAAAGATAGTGTTGTCGTCATCACCGGTGGTGCAACCGGCATTGGTTATTCTTTTGCCAAACAATTCGGTAAACGGGGCGCCAAAATCGTCATCGCAGAGCCCCGCGAAAACCGATTGCAGGAAGCGGTTAACGGCCTTGCCGAACTGGGCATCGAAGCAAAGTACTATTGTTGTGACGTAATCAATCGCAACGAAGTTGAAGGTCTCGCCGATTTTGCCTGGAATGCGTTTGGGCATGTGGATGTGATCATCAATAACGCCGGCATTATCATTCCCAATGCGCCAATCGTTGATACCCCCGAGGAACAAGCCAGGCGTATTTTCGACGTTAACTATTTCGGCGTCTGGAACGGCTGTGCCGTCTTTGGCAAGAGATTCATTGAACAGGGAACACCTGCGGCAATTTACAACCTCGGGTCGGAGAATTGCTTTTTTCACGGCGTGCCCATGGCCTCCGCCTATGTCTCCACCAAGCATGCGGTGCTCGCGTTGACGGAAGGGTTGCGCGAAGAGATGCCGGACTACGTGGAAGTGGGCCTGATCTGCCCCGGTTTTGTCAGGTCGGAGCTTGGCGATAACCCGGAAATGTCACAATTGGGAATGGACACAGACAAATACACTGACATTGCCATGCAGCAAATTGAAAACGGTGAGTTCTATATCGTTTCCCACGCCTACAACAAGGTCCGTATCGATGCGCGGCAGGAAGCAGTTAACAAAGCTTATCAAAGGTATGCGCCGCGATACGAGGGTGACGATGAGTATGATATCCGCATCCTAGCAGCCAAACTCATGGCTGCCGCTGAATAAGGCCAACCAGTATGGCAATGTATCAGCTCGGCGCACAAGATGCGTCATTCCTGCACATGGATTCGAACAACAACCGCGCCTTTATCATGGGGATCAATATTTATGATCCTGCAACCGCGCCCAAGAGGCCGGTAAGGTTTAAGGACATCATTCGCCATTTGGACAGTAGAGTCCACGGATCGCCGGTGTTTAAACGGCGACTGATGAAGTTGCCGCTCGACCTTGACTATCCCTACTGGGTCGAAGATGAGCACTTCGATATCGAGCACCACATTACCCACTGCCGCTTACCCGAACCTGGGGACTGGCGGCAGTTCTGTATTCTCTCGGCAAGACACTTCAGCAAGCCCATGGATATGAATCGTCCGCTTTGGGATATGATGGTCGTAGAAGGGCTCGACAGTATAGCTGGCCTGCCGGAGGGCGCGTTCGCGCTGTTATCCCGCGCCCACCATGCAGCAATTGATGGCGTGTCCGGCGCCTACTTCTTCACAGCCATCAGCGATATCGATGCCATGGGAACCCCGGCTATGAAGTTGCCGGATCAGGTGGACCTCGGCGATACTCCCAGCATCCCGAAAATTGCCGGACGCGCGATGTTCAGCAACCTGGTCTCTCCGCTGAAAACGGCCCGGACAATGTTGCAGTACTCTCCGGATTTGTGGAATACCGTGCAAAAATTCTTCATGAGGCAACAGCAGACCGAACTCGGGCAACGCGCCCCTAAGACGCGCTTTAACGGCAGCATCTCACCCCACAGAGTGTATGATGCCGCGTTGTTTAGTCTCGAAGATATGAAATCCATCAGGCGGAAAGCCGAGGGCGCAACACTGAACGACGTGGTTTTGGCGGTGGTGTGCGGCGGCTTGAAGAATTACCTGGAGCACCATGATGAACTGCCCGATGAAGATATTATCGCCTCGGCACCCGTCAACGTTAGAGACAAGCACAATGAATCGGATATGGGCGGGAACAATATATCAGCGATGTTGGTCGCGCTGCCAATCCACACACCCGAGCCACTGGATCAGCTGCGGAAAATTCAGCAGATCACTTCATCTTCGAAAGCCGCCCAGTCAGGTTTACCCGCGAGAGTCATGACAGATTTGACCCGCCATGTGCCAGGCGTGACGCTCGCCGGTATCACTCGATTGACAATACGCGGGCGGGTTTACGAAAATTTCTGGAATCTGATTGTCTCGAATGTACCGGGTCCGCAACAACCCCTCTACATGTGTGGTGCCAAGAAAATTCGCGATTATGGGATGGCGCCCCTGCTCGAGGGCATTGGCTTGTTTATCTCCACGCCCAGCTATAACGGCTCAATGTCCTTTAACATCACGTCGGATAGAAGCCTCTTGCCGGATGTCGATTTTCTCCGCAAATGTCTGGAGGATGCCTTCGCAGCCCTGCTGAACGCGGGCGTTATTAAGAAAAAGGCCGCGGGTAGAAAGTCAGCTTGAGTACGTCCCTCGCGACGGCAGTAAATGTCGTCGCGCGGTCCTGTTCGTACTGTGAACTTCGTACTGCGCTTTACTTGAGCAACTTGCTGGTTCGATAAAAGATATACGCCGCCGGCAATGCGGCCAGAATTACGATACCCAACGCCAAGTTCAGTGATTGATCGCCGAGCGAACTCGCAGCATCGCTGATTCCACCCACTACCAGCGGGCCCAGACCCAGCCCGAGCAGGTTGGAGAAAAAGAAGTTGAACGACGCCGCCGTGGCCCGCTGGTCCGGCCTCACGTAGTTCTGCACAACCGCCAGGCCGGGGCCGTGCTGCCAGTTGAACAGGAAGCTTCCGATACCGAACAGAACGGCGCACAGATAGAACGAATCCGCATTTAACGCGATAAAGTAAAATGGGATAGAACAGCTAATGCCGATTACCGGAACCAACAGTTGCCATCTGGGCGATTTCGATCTGGTCAGACGCGTCGCCAAATACCCGCCGAATATCATGCCGGTAGTCACCCCGAGGGCAAACACCAAACCAACCGTGGTTCCCACCGCCGTTTGGGATACGTCAAAGTTTCTCAGCATCATCTGCGGGAGCCATATGGTAATCGCATACCCCTTGAAAACTGCCAGCACATGCCCGGAGACGGTTCCCAGATAAATCTTGTTCTTTAACAGTGAAGCTATGGTCTCCTTGAACGAGGGTTTGTCTATATCAGCTGACGCCAAGCCTTGCTCAGATTGGATCTCCATCGCGCCCCTAACGGGCTCGCTGATCGTCAATTTTACCGCCAACGCGAGCAGCAGGCCGGGTAGCCCCGCGACCAAAAATGCCATGCGCCAACCATAATTTTCGGCAACATAGCCACCCATTGCCAGGCCGAGAAATGCGCCCATCGCAGACCCCAGGGAAAACAGAGATATCGCCAGGGATCTTTCTTCTGCGTTGAAATAATCGGAAATCACCGAATGCGCGGGAGATAAGCCCCCGGCCTCTCCCACCCCTACGCCGATTCGGCACAGCAGCAGTTGGGTAAAGTTAGTGACGTAAGCACAGGCGGCGGTGACCAGACTCCACACGCCTACTGCGATTGAGATGATATTAATACGATGGCTTCGATCGGCAAGGCGGGCAATCGGAATCGCCAATACTGAGTAGAAGAGCGCGAAGGCAAGGCCGGAAAGCAATCCGAGTTGCGTATCATTGAGGTCAAATTCCGCTTTTAGATCACCCATCAGGATCGCGACAATCTGGCGATCCATAAAACTGAAGGCATATGTCAACGCCAGTATCGCCAACACATAGTAGCGGTAGGTATTGGAAACAGGTTTAGCCTCTAGCGCAATTTCGGAATTCATCTTTATACTCTCGAAGATATTTTCAATATTCAGAATCCATGCATTCCCTTTCGCTCCAATAAACTGCGGCGTTTCAGCGTTTATTACCTTCCCAGCAAGTGATCAGATATGATCCTCAACTGAATTTCGGAAGTACCTTCAAAAATCTTGGTCAAACGGGCGTCACGCCAATAGCGCTCCACCGGAAAGTGATGGGTATAACCCGCGCCCCCCAGAATTTGCAGTGCATCCGACGTCACCCGCTCCGACATTTCCGCAGCATAGTACTTGACCATCGCGGCTTCCTTATCGCAGCGACCGCCTCGATCAATCTTGTCACAGACACTGTACATCAGCTGTCTTGCGGCTTCGACCTCGGTTGCCATACGCGCCAACTTAAAGCGCAAATCCTGAAACTTAGCAATCGGTCGGCCGAACTGGACGCGATCCTGCGCATACTGAATAGCCACATCAAGAGCGCCCTGCGCGGCGCCGATGGATCGGGCCGCCGTGTGCGCCCGCGGGATTTCCAGACCGCTGGTCAGCAACTTGAAAGCACCCCCTTCTTCGCTGATCATACAGTCTTTGTGAACGCGATAGCCATCAAACGCCAACTCATAAGTGTCCCAACCGAAATACCCAATTTTCGGAATTGGACTGCCGGATATACCCTCCGGGAAGGATCCACGCGCCTTCTCGATAAAGAAGGATGTCAGACCAAGGTAGGGCCTTTTGGGGTCAATATCCCGGTCGGTGCGCGCGACTACCAGTATGGCATCCGACTGGTCGGCAAAGGTGCACCAGTATTTGGAACCCGTGATAACGTAATAATCACCGTCCTTTTCAGCCCGACATTTGATTTTGGACAGGTCTGATCCCACGTCCGGCTCGGAAAGGGCTGCCGAATAAAGAAATTCACCCATCACCATTTTGGGAATAATGCGGTCCTTCGTCTCCCGGGGTAGTCGCTCCAACACCTTAGTTTCCGAGCGGGCGATAATGCTGCCGACACTCATCCAACCACGGCACAGTTCTTCGGCAATCAGGCAGTACTCGAAGCAACCCATACCACTGCCGCCCTCTTCTACAGGTGCTTTAATGCCGAAAAAGCCCAGCTCACCCATCTGCCGGATGAGTTCTTGAGGTATCTTACCTTTCTTCGGGTCCAACTCATTCGCTGTGGGCAAAACGACATCGTCGGTAAATTGGGCGGCAGTTTCTTTAATCATCTGCCGTTCTTCGGTCATATAACCCATCGTTATGCTCCCCCTTCGTTTTGATTTTTATGCGTCAAGGAAACTATTTCACTGCCAGGTTGACAGCAGTCAAATGTTGCGAGTACGCACGCAAGCAGATTTTGTGTTCACTTAACAATATGGAAAGACAGTTACATAAATAGTGCTACTTTACGGGCGTTTCCTCCATGGCATAGGCACTCTAAAAATTGGCTTAATGTTACAGTCTAAAGGGTTTTCAACCTACCAACACGCCAAACAGGACAGCAGAGGCCGGTTGGTGCTGACAGGGACGAAAAAACACGCCAAAGCCCCGAGTTTATCGTTCAAACTTGGTCGAAAGTATGATTGAAGATACGGTTTTTTCGATGCCTTCCAGATTGCCTATTTGGTCCAGGGTCTTATCGAGCTCCAGAGTCGATTCCACGCTGACTAACGCAATCATATCGTAAATTCCGTTTACCGCGTAGAGCGCCTTCACCGCTGGCATCGTGCGCAGAGCACGCACAATTGCGCTGGCGTATTTGGGATCCGAGTCGATCATTACCTGGGCCTGAACCTGGCCAAGCACATAGGCTTCGCTAAGGCGTATGGTATAGCCGGCGATAACACCGCGCTTTTCCAGCTTCGCAATGCGATCTTTCACCGTCGACCGCGATAATGCCAGCTTGCGGGCCAGCTCGGCAACCGGCTCCCGACTGTTGGCCCGCAACAGCGCCAACAGTGCTTTATCCGTTTCATCTAGTTGCATACTAACGCCAATTCCGCCGATTTGATAACTTTAATTATACATAGTGATCAATATGTTTGTTCATTCTGATCAATATTTCGCTTAAACTCAAGCGATAATCTAATCGACCGAACCGGATACTGGAACATTGGCATGCGAGAAATTCTTCAACTTGGCGCCGGGAAAATAGGAGTAATTATCGCCGAGATACTGGCCTTATCCGGCGACTACCGGGTGATGGTTGCCGACCACAAACAAGCCAGTCTGGCTCGGTTGCCAAAGCATGCCAATATCAAGCCCTTGTTGCTGGACGTATCTAATCGGAGCGACCTGCAAGCGGCAATGAAAGGAAAATTCGCCGCCCTCAGCGCCTGTCCTTTCGATGTTACCCAATATGTCGCCAAAGCGGCATCCGCCGCGGGTGTCCACTACCTGGATTTGACTGAAGACGTCAACGCAACCAAGCTGGTGAAGTCGCTGGCCAAAAGCGCTAACTGCGCATTGATTCCACAGTGTGGATTGGCGCCGGGGTTCATTACTATCGCCGCCTATGAGTTGGCTTCCCGGTTCGATGTGCTGGACAATGTGCATATGCGGGTGGGCGCCCTGCCCAAGTACCCGTCTAACGCCCTTAAGTACAACCTGACTTGGTCCACCGACGGCCTTATCAACGAATACTGCAACCCTTGTGATGCAATTGTCGAGGGAAAATTTACGCGAGTTCCCCCGTTGGAGGAGTTAGAAACCTTTTCCCTTGATGGCGTTAACTATGAGGCATTTAATACTTCCGGTGGTTTGGGCACCCTCTGCGAAACGCTCGCCGGCAAAGTCAATAACTTAAATTACCGCAGCGTCCGTTATCCCGGCCACCGGGACATCATGAAAATGCTTCTCCAAGACCTTCGCTTAAAGGAGCGTCGGTCGTTGCTGAAAGAAATTCTGGAAACCGCCTTGCCGAATACCAAGCAGGACGTGGTGCTGGTGTTTATCAGTGTCAGCGGCATTAAAAATGGCCAGCTGGTGCAAGAGTCTTATGCCAACAAAATCTACAGCCAGACTATCAACGACAAACTCTGGAGCGCCATTCAGATTACAACCGCCGCCGGTATTTGCGCGGTACTCGATTTGCTGGCGCAGGGAAGGCTTCGTCAAAAAGGTTTCATCAAGCAAGAGGATATTTGCTTCGACGATTTTATCGGCAACCGCTTCGGCAAATACTATGCAAAAACACACCAAAACGACGAACAAGCTGCCTAGTTTTTGTGATCAAAAATGAACGGCCTTTCCATGATAGATTGAGGGAAATGACTATGCAGCTCGAGGAAATCATTGCCAAGCTGGGGCTGGAAAATAGCCATCTTGCCGACGGCGACCTTGCGGTAGTAAGCCCTATCAACGGCGCGGTTATCGGCCGCGTCAATAGCTCCTCAGCGCGTCAAATCGAAAAGGCGATAGCCGCTGCGAGTCTTGCATTTGAGCAATGGCGGAGCGTGCCCGCGCCAAAACGCGGCGACGTTATCCGAGTATTTGGCGACAGCCTTAGAAAACACAAAGAGCCCCTCGGCGCTCTGGTTACGCTTGAAACCGGCAAGATCCAACAAGAGGGGTTGGGCGAAGTACAGGAGATGATAGACATATGTGACTTCGCCGTAGGGCTGTCTCGGCAGTTATACGGCCGGGTAATCGCGTCGGAACGTTTCGAACACCGCATGTCCGAAACCTGGCATCCGATAGGTCCGATCGGGATTATTTCCGCGTTTAATTTTCCGGTGGCCGTCTGGTGCTGGAATACAGCGCTCGCCGTTGTTTGCGGCAACAGTGTTATTTGGAAACCTTCCGAAAAAACGCCCATTACCGCGCTGGCTTGCCATAAAATCTTCTCTGAAGCAATGGAGCAAGTCGGTGATATACCCGGGGGGCTTTCCCAGCTAATTATTGGTGATGCCGAAATCGGTGCACAACTTGTCGCGGACAATCGCGTCCCCGTTATCAGCGCCACGGGAAGCACAGCGATGGGCCGTGAAGTCGGGCCAGTCGTCGCAGCGCGTTTTGGGCGTTCTATTCTGGAGCTTGGGGGAAACAACGCCGTTATAGTGACATCCTCCGCGAATCTCGACATGGCGGTGCGCGCAATTCTATTTGGCGCCGTGGGCACGGCCGGTCAACGCTGCACGTCAACCCGTCGTCTGTTCGCACACGAAGAGATCTACGACCGCCTTGTACAAGCACTAAAAAACGCCTATCGAAATATTCGAATTGACAACCCGATTCACGAGAACGCGCTGGTCGGCCCATTAATAAATGGGCAGGCGTTCGACACTATGCAAAAGGCGCTCGATAAGGCAGCAGCGGACGGATGCGATATCACCGGTGGCGAGCGGGTGCTGGAAGATGAATACCCCGACGCCTACTATGTGCGGCCTGCGTTGGTGGAAGTACGTACTTTTGAACAAACAGTTCAAAACGAGACCTTCGCGCCCATTCTGTACATTTACCCTTACCGCGAACTCCAAGAAGCGATACGTTTGCACAATGATGTACCCCAGGGCCTATCTTCCGCGATCTTTACCAATGATATTCGCGAAGCCGAGCAATTTACCTCCTCGGTGGGCAGCGACTGCGGTATTGCCAATGTTAATATCGGCACCAGCGGCGCGGAAATCGGCGGTGCGTTCGGCGGCGAGAAAGAGACAGGCGGCGGCCGCGAATCCGGTTCCGATGCCTGGAAAGGCTATATGCGCCGCGCCACTTCTACGGTGAACTATTCCGCTGAGTTGCCTCTGGCCCAGGGCATCGAGTTTAATCTGTAGCTGAGCAGCAGTTGCCGATGGGATTGACGCTGGCGCTATTCTTCCTTTACACAAATAGCAAACTGCTCACTAGCATCTTCTTGAAATTGTTGAATTTTTTTAATCAAGCGATTATCTAATTGTTGTTTTCCCGATAGCAAAAGCAACCCTTCTGGCGTGATTATATCCCTTGCTAAAACCATACCTTCTTTCAGTTCGGTTGCGCTTAGCTCCAATTCATTTTGCCGGGATGATGCAATATCCAGTTCTTTGAGAATAGTTAAATACACGTCTACCACGGTTTTGTCGTAGCGTTTATCCACCTGTGACGCTATATAGGCTTGCGCTTTTTCGGACGTGAGTTTAATTTCGCTGATCATGCCGTTGATCATATCGTCATAATCGCTGGCCACAGACAATATGCGCGCCCCAAGGGGGATTTCTTCCTTTAGCAACCCATCGGGAAAGCCCTTGCCATCTGCTCGTTCTCTGTGATGGCGAATATAGGTGGCGGCTTCTTGCAGGGCCTCCACTGACAGAAGTAACGCTTCACCGAGCGCCGGATGCTTCTTGTATGCTACTTTGTCACTACTACCGAGTTTCTCGAATGGCTGAGTAATCGCATCATCTGTTAAGCCCATTTTACCAATATTGCGTAACAGAGCCGCATAATAGAGTTGCTCGCCAGATGCCGGCGCCAGATTCATTTTCTGGGCGATAGCGCGCACGTGCTCGGCTACTTGATTGCCACAGTTGGCAGTCTTTCCTTCACGCAGCTCAATAAGGCGGGAAAATACTTCCACTGAACTGGCATAGGCTCCCTTCAATTGTGCGTGAGCTTTATCGAGATCAGCAACCGTGCTTTGTAACTGTTGCGTCCGCTGTGCGACTTTTCCTTCAAGTGATTCATTTAGGTCTTGCAGTTGCTGGTTTTGCTTGCGCGTTAAATCAAGTAATTGTCGGTGCTCATCTTCCAGTTTCTTGGTATAGAGCGCCTTTTCAATCAGCATTTTTAGTTGGTCGTTATCCCAGGGCTTCGCAATATAACTGTATATTTTCCCCTTATTAATTGCAGTAATAGTGGATTCAATATCAGAGTAGCCTGTTAGTAGGATACGGACTGTCTCAGGGTATTGATTGGCTACTTGTTCAAGGAATTCGGCACCAGTCATTTCCGGCATACGCATGTCAGAAATGACTAAATCAATACTGTGCTCAGCCATAATATCCAAACCCGCCTTTCCGCCTTCCGCTACAAAAACCTGGTATTTGGCGCTTCTGCACACACGTCTCAGTGAATCCAGAATAGATCTTTCATCATCGACAAAAAGTAATTTTGACTTGGCTTCCTGTAGTTGGATATCTTGCGAACTACCCATATCTATTCTCATTACTCTGTAGTTGCAGCAGTTGCTTGCATCAAAAAAAACTGTTCTATCTCATTAACCGCCGGAGATAACGTCGCCAGAGTGGATTCAATAGTCTCTGCGGAAAAGTGTTCTAATAATGCCCCTGCAGCGGGATCGTGAAGATTGTTCCCCACCTCCGAAAATCCCGACTGGATCGCTAATTCATTTGCACATTTTAATAACACGCCTAGGGAGCTTCCTACAGCGACACTGTTCCCAACATTTTGCTGACCAATAGCTTCACAGATATGTTTAGGCAGCTTCCAGCAACCACATAAATATCCCCCGGCTGTCGCTTGATTAAATCCACAGTAGTGCTTTTCCGCACTGTCGGCTGTGCGAGTATTGTCATTGAGAGCCAGGCTATATTGTTCAGGAAAGCAATATGCCAAGGTACACTTACCCAATTCATGTAACATGCCCAGCGTAAAGGCATTTATGCTGTCTTGATTTGATGCCTTGGCCAGCATTTGCGCAGCCAGTGCAACAGCTAGTGAGTGGCGCCAAAATATTTGACTGTCAATAATGCGCCAAATGGACATGCGCTGTAAGTGCTGTTGAAGCGCAATACTTACAGCAAGGTTTTTTATCTCTGAGAAACCAAGCACCACAACGGCTTGTTGAACATGTGGCACACGGGAAGACAGGCCAAAAAATGCAGAATTTGCAACGCGCAATACGCGTCCGCTCAACCCGGCATCGTACTCAATGACCTGCGCCAAGGCCTTGGCATCAGTTTCATCTTTGTCGACAATCGTCATAATACGCGATATTGCAGCGGGCACCGGCGGGATATTTTTTATTCGTCTAAGCAACGCTTCTTTTTGCATTAGCTAGGCCTTACCATTGTTCAATCATAATAAGGCAGCCTTGCATAAGGCCGTCAAAAACCAGGGGAAATATCTGCAACTTATGCTTGGTTTTATCGCAGAAAATTGCAAAGCTCTCTGTTAACGAACCCGCCAGGCACTGTTGCAATAGTTTTTCTACATCCGGGCAAAACAAGCCGGAAATGGTTTCCCCTAAAGCGGTTTGTTGCAAGCACTGCAACGCAGGAGTATTGACTTTTACCACCATACCCTCAGCGCTGATGCACAGCAATGGAAACGGCAGGCTTTCAACAACGTTTTGGGTTAATGCCAGGGCTTTGGCGTGTTCCCGTATGGTATTTTCAAGCTGTTGATTTAGGTTGTTCAGGGTTTCATTTTGTTGCTGAAGCTCTCGCAGCAAATTAGCGTTCTCATTGAGTAACAGATAGTGTTCAAAACACTGGTCTATGGTTGTTTTCAGTTCGTCATCATCCCAGGGTTTCCCTAAAAACCGATACACCTCGCCGCGATTAATTGCCTCCAAAATAGCCCCGACTTCAGAATAACCGGATAGAACCACTCGAATAGTCGCGGGATAATGCTCCCTAACCCGCTGTAGGAATTGCGTGCCGGTCATATCAGGCATTCTCTGATCCACCATTACCACATGCACCTGCTCCTTCGCGAGTATCGCAAAAGCCTTTTCGCTACTTTCCGCTGTCAGAACCCGAAACGTCTCTGCTCTGAAAAGCCGCTTAAGAGAACGCAACACGTTTACTTCATCATCTACACATAATAGCGTTTCCAACTGTTTACCTTTTTTAAAAGTTGTTTCCATTATTTCTTCCCGATCGGGGCTAATTATGTCTGTCTGCATAGATATTCCCTTTCAACTGCTGCTGCATTCTTGGACTGGCACTTTCTGTTTTATAAATTCTCCGAAATCGCTTACGTTTAGCGGCCTGCTAAAGAAATAGCCCTGTATAAGATCACAACCCTTTTTGGCTAAGAATTCGAGTTGATTTTTCGTCTCAACGCCTTCAGCCGTCACTTTCAGTCCGCGGCTATCAGCCATCATAAAGATACTTTCAAGTATGCTTGTATCACTCGGCTGTGTAGTGATATCGGCGATAAAAGATCGATCAATTTTTAACGTGGAAAAAGGAAAACGCTTGATATAATCGATGCTGGCGTAGCCCGTACCGAAATCATCAACAGCCAGGCTGATACCCAAGCTGCGCAGCCTTTTCATCAACAACAGCGCCTCATTGTCATTATGCAACAATGTGCTTTCGGTAATTTCGAGTTCCAAAAGGTTAGGTGGAAAATTCTGGGATTTTAGCGTTGATTCAACCAGATCGAACAGGCCGGGATCCAGCATTTGCCGCGCTGACAAGTTAACGGAAAGGCACAAATCGTCGAAACCCTGCGCATGCCACCTTTTAGTCTGCTCACATGCGGTATACAAGCACCATTTGCCTAGCTCAATAATCAAGCCGGTCTCTTCGGCAACGGCAATAAATTTTTCAGGTGAAATAGTGCCCCGATCCGGATGCTCCCATCGCAACAGCGCCTCCATACCTTGAGTTTTACCTGTCGCCAGTTCAAGCTTCGGCTGATAAACAATGAAAAACTCGTTATTTTCCATCGCCTTTGGCAAGGCGTGCTCTAATATCCACCGCTCGTTTAAACTGCTGTCCATAGTAGCGGCATGGATGCAGTAAAGTTGCCTGCTAGTCTTGGCTTGCTGTTTAGCTTTATCTGCCTGCTGCAGTAGTGATTCCGCGTCGATTGACCCTTCTCTCGCCACGGCCAAGCCAATATTGAAACGCAGGAAGAGTTCGTTATCGTGGAAGTGCAGCGGTTTTTCAAAACTGTCCAATATCGCTAGAACTAGCCTTTCAGGAATAGTCACATCATCGATATGCGGTAATAAGATTGCAAATTGAGCGCCGCCGAAACAGGCGGCAGTTGCCGCCTCCGGGATCAACTGCTCCAACCGTTCAGCGACGATTTTTAGAACCCCATCTGAGGCACTGCGTCCAAGGTTCTCTACAAGGTTGTCGATACGCTGAATATCCAATGAAATAACAGCGAGCTTATCATTGCTCTCACGACGGAATTCTAGTGCCTGTATCAATCGATCATTTAGCAGGCGCCGATTAGGTAAGCCGGTTATCTCATCGTGATGCGCTAAAAACTCGACGCGTAACTGCTGCTCTTTTTGTTTGGTTATATCAAGCAACAAAATTCCCCAATGGGACACCTGGTTGCGATGATTTCGAAAACCCGTAATTAGCGCCTGTTGAATGTAGCCGCTGCCATCCTTACGAATACCTGATAACTGGCCTCTCCATTCGCCTGTTTCCCCTACAGTTTGAGAAATCTTCTTAAAGTCGCCCTGCCGCTTGAATTCGATGCAGTCGTGAAAGAAGTTTTGACCGATCAATTCAGTAGCTTGATAACCGGTAATAATCTCGACGGCGGGGTTAACAGATTCAATCAGACCTTCAGCATTGGTTGTAATCACACCTTCAATAGCGGAATCCAACATAAGGTCATATTGCTGTCCTCGTTGAAGACGTCGGCTTTCAATCACGGCTTCACGAACTTGTTGCCGCAGTACGCCACTGTCCCAGGGTTTTGACCAAAATTTATAAATTGCACCATGATTGATGGCATCGACAACAGCTTGGAAGTCTGAATACCCCGAAAGCATGATGCGTATGGTGTTAGGAAAGCTCTGCTGCACTTTTGCAAGAAATACTGATCCCGTCATCCCCGGCATACATTGGTCAGAAATTATTACATCGACGGGATTCTGCGCAAGTATTTCGAGCCCTTCCCGCGCGCTTGTCGCGCTATGAATTTGATAGCCATCATGACGCAGTGCGCGAGATATCGCCTTAGTGATATGTGGCTCATCATCCACAAGCAGTATTACGCCGTTCATAATCCTATTCCGTACACAGCCGCAGTAATCAGTTCATTTGCCCTTTAGCATTCGATGCTTTACAGGTTACATAGGCAGCCAATCAAGTTTTAAAAATACAGTTTTTATGACTAAAATGTCAAAAATGACTATATTGTATTTTATGTAAAAATATTGTATTGTCTATTCAAAACGACCCCCGAATCACGAGCAAGCTAAATGACAGACAAATCGACCCTCACTACCGGTGAAGCTGCCAAGTACTGCGGTGTTAATTTCCGCACCGTTATACGATGGATAGAAAAAGGCCATTTAAAGGCGTACAAATTACCAGGCCGAGGCGATAATCGTATTCGCATTGAAGATTTCAAACGCTTCTTACTTGACACTGGCATCCCTATCCCCGACGAACTGAAATCCACTAACAAAACCGTTTTGGTTGTAGACGATGACATCAAAATGGCAAAAGCGATTCAACGCATCCTGATTCGCAACGAATTTGATGTTCAACTGGCTCATAACGGCTTCCAAGCGGGTGTACTGCTTGGCCCCTTGAAACCTGTTCTAATTACACTCGATCTGAAAATGCCTTCTCTTGACGGCTTTTCTGTCCTGAAGTATTTGCAAGACAACCAGATACCAACAAAAACATTGGTTATCTCCGGTTTGGCTGATAGCGAGCTAAATAAGGCACTGGCAGCAGGTGCTGATGATGTTCTTAAGAAGCCATTTGACAACGAAGTTTTGTTAGAAAAAGTCAAAAATCTCATCGATGACACCTAAGAGTATTTAGCGTCCAACGGCCATACTTAAGTCTCCTTCACCAGCAGACTCTTGAATTGAATTGATAATAGGTAATTCAATAAAAAAGCATGTTCCTTTACCCAATTCACTTTCAACGCGAATCTCACCTCGGTGGTTCTCGATAACACTTTGTACGACATGCAACCCAAGCCCCGTGCCCTTTCCGACATCTTTGGTGGTAAAGAATGGGTCAAAAATTTTCGCCAAATTTTCCTCTTCTATGCCACAACCGGTATCCTCAATTTCAACCAGGATACGCTCGCCCCTAATGTTAGTTCGGATAGTAATAGTGCCCCGATCCTCTATCGCATGGGCTGCATTGATCAATAAGTTCAGAAACACTTGAGCCAATTTGCCTCCGTAACAACTGATTGCTGGTATGTCGCCAAATTCGCGGACGACTTCGGCTTTATATTTAAGTTCGTTCCATGCCACGCTAACAGTTTTCTCCAATAACTCATTAAGGTTTTCTTCAACAATATCCGGACTGTTTACATGAGAAAATTCGGACAAGTCTCCAACAATCTTTTTTACCCGTTGAGTTCCCTCAATGGCATCGCTTAACAGGGTGTCCACATCTTCCATCACAAAGTCCAGCCCGACCTCCTCTTCTACCTGGTTTATCGTTTTTGCCTGCTGTTGTAGCGAGGCTTCACTGGTAGCGCATTGTTCAATCAGCGTTTTGTAGCTATCGACAACCTTCTTGATATCAGCGACGTAATCACGAAGCGTGTTTAGATTGCTGGAGATAAAGCCAACCGGATTATTAATTTCATGGGCCACGCCGGCGGCGAGCTGGCCGATGGACGCCAGCTTCTCGGATTGCACCAATTGAAGCCGTGTTTGTTTTAGTTCTTCCAGCTGTTTTTGCAACATATCCTTTTGCTCTATTACCTTGTCGGTGCGTTCTTTAACCAGCTGCTCCAATTCGTCCATTTTTAGGTTAGCTCTGGCTCGCCAGTTCCATTTGCTTACCAAAGCGTTTGCCGCCTGCAAAACTTCAATATTCTCAAAAGGTTTTTTCAAAATCAGCAAACGATCAGGGTTGCCCAATTTGGCGGTCATTTCATCCCACGAATAGTCGGAATAAGCGGTACAGATAACCGCCTGCAAATTTGGGTCGACTTCCCATATCCGAAGCAAAGTCTCTACGCCGTCCCATCCAGGCGGCATTCTCATATCCATAAAAACCATTGCATAGGGCCGCCCATCATTCATTGCCTGCTGCACTTTTTCCAACGCTTCCTGGCCTTGGAAGGCCGAATCCAGCTCAAAATTTGCTTTGGTAAGCGTGGCGTCTTGCCGCATACCAGAATCCTCTTCGTCAGGCGCATCACCAAATAATGACGCTTCCATATCGTCGAGTTCGCTGTTGTTATTGCTGGCACTGCTCAGTACTTTTTTGAAATCCTCATGGATTGCTTTTGTATCATCTACAATCAGAATCCGTTGGTTCGTAAGAGTTGCTTCTTCATGCCGCGACATTGTCAGACTCCTTTTCTTCTAAAGGCAATTCCAGTGTAAACGTAGCTCCCATACCTTCACCCTGGCTAGAAGCTCTCAAGGCACCACCCATGTTTTTTGCTTCCAAAGAACTGCTGTGAAGACCAAATCCGTGACCATCGTCTTTTGTAGTGAAACCAAAGCTGAATAGCTTTTCTATAGTAGCTTCACTCATGCCTATACCATTATCTGAAACACTAATATTGAGCCGTTGATTTTCCTGTGAAGTCATGATGGTAATAACGGGTCTTTCGACGTTAGCTTCTACCAAAGCATCTTTAGCATTGCGAACCAAATTGACAACAATTTGCATTAGCTTATGACGATCAACATTAATAACGCCCTTCGCATGAAACTGTTTTTCCACCCTAATATCATAATTTTCAAGTGAGCTAACATTCATATTTAAGCTATCTTCAATAATATCCTGAACCTGAATCTCCTCAACAACACCAGTGTGATGAGCATGCTGTTGTTGTGAGTTGATAATCATCTCAATGTGCTTGATATTCTTTTGCAAGTCCGCGAGTTCGTTCATATTGACTTTTTGCTCATCCACCAATTGCTCCGCCAGCACACCAAAATAGTCGTAAAGCTGTCTGCCTTTCGGGTCGTTGGAAAAAAATTCTGCCAGATCCTCTTCGTGTTTCCGCATAAGCTCCACCGCTTTCTGCAGGCCGGCAGAACGCGATGTCGTTACAGTATGAGATATCATTGACACCGCTGTATTAACGGAATTGAGAACGTTACCGATATTGTGCAGGATGGATGCTGCCACCTCAGCAATGCCGGCTTTCCTGGACGCATCGACTAGACGCTGATTAAGTTTTTTGACTTTCCTTTCCTGGGTTTTCCGCAGTGTAATATCTTGGATAATAAAGGTGTATTGCGAGGGGTTTACCGACGCTTTAGACGCCGAAAGCTCGATAGCTACCGAGCTGCCGTCTTGCTTGATGCCACTGCACTCCATTCTCATTGTTTCAGCATCAATAGCTGAAATTTTCAAGTTAGGCACCAGCAGTGTTATAGCTTGACCCAGGAGGGCTTCGTCCGAGTAGCCAAATAGTAGAGCAAACTCACTATTAAGTGTGGCCATATTACCCTGTTCATCCGTAGTAATGATCGCGCTGGGAGCCGTTTTCATTATTGCGCTGACTCGTTCTTTTGCATGGATCGCTTTTTCTTTCTCGGCCTTCAACAAGTCGGCAAAATCATTAAAACTGGCGCCCAATTGCAGTACTTCTCTCGGCCCCTTATCCAGTACGAAGTGAGCATTTTTACCTCCATCTATTCTGGTTCTCGATGTCAACACCTCAATCGGGCGCACCAAATTCACAGTGGCCCAACGCCATACCCCGAAACAAACAACCACGTAAGCCAGCAAAGAAATAACAACTAACCAGTTGAACTCACGCCTCGCTTTTACCAAAGCATCATCATTCAGTTCGCTATAGGTCGCTATTTGGGTTAATAGCGCTTCCAACTTTTCTACAACTTCGCCGCTAAGGCCGTCCACCTCCGACAGCATTCGGTTCCAGGCTTCACCTTCCGCGCTTTTTAACTGAGCCGCTTGAGCGACCAGGTTTTTAATGGCCAGAATGCGCTGCTTCAATGAGTTAAATAGATTGGGGGGGCCTTCGTTTTTCTGGCCGGTTGCAATTGATGACATCTTGTCTTGCAGTGTCGACAGGATAGTTATAAGTTGTCTGGACTGGGTTTCTATACCACTGGCCAAATAACCTTCTTGATAGGAAAAAAACAGATCCAAATTAACGAACCATTGTGAAACCCCGGCCTCGAGATACTGCGATTGCTGCGCAAGCAGCAAGCTGTTCTCGCGCTGTGACTGGATAGCCGATAAATTCTGATACTTAATACCAACAATCCCATAAACAGCAAGACCTCCAAGCAGGCAGATCAAGAGCATTATTAGCGTTTGAAGGGAGATCCGCATTTTGATCGACTCAATACCCAATTAATGATCAGCCGTAATAATGGCCTCTAAAGCCATCATTTCCGCGCGATTGTTGCACTCATCCGCACTGGCAAAGTTTCGGCCAAGTAACGCCTGGAATGCGCTCTTGTCCCGCATATCACGCCATCCGTTTGAGCTATGTATTTGCTTGACAACGTTGTTTTTATCAATCGCCCACCAAAGTTTCGCCGCTTGCCCGCCCATCTCTGCGGTATTTCTATAAAGGCTGCCAAGAAATTTTTTCTCGGGATTAAATACCTTGGCAACAACGACGCTCTCTTGTTTGGTGCCGAGTGACGCGCCGCCAAACGCCGCATTGAGCTTTTCCTCGATAGCCGCGCTAAAGGGATTGTCGATTACACTGATTTCCCCCACCTCGCCAAAGATAGAATTCGCCTGGTGCAGCAAGGTGATATCGCGTATATCCTTTTGCCACGCAAGTTCGGTAACTAGCGTAGTCTTGAGTCCGCAGCGAACCAAGACTTGAGCCAACTCTTCAGCACCTATCGGAACGGACAACTTATCTGTGTCTATTTCATCCGTACCTGGCTTCAGCAACGCCAATAATTCCGCGAAGCGCTTTCCTCGTATTTGATTTCGAAAGTTTTCAGTTTGCAGCAGCCTCTTCTTGGTACTGCGGCACCGTTGAAATCGAAAATCAATAATGCGCAGTTCCAAATCCAGCGCCCAGGCAATTTCCACCAAACCCCAACGACTCGCTTCTGATCGCACATGGATAAAACCCAACGCTTTGTCACCCGCCAAAGCGACGTATAAGGTATGGCGACCTAATTCACTAAAGTGCAGTGTCTGAGGCGGTAGTCGCGCTTCAACCTCCTGCTTGGTGGATTCGTCAATCACGCGCACAATAGAACGGTAATTTGTAGCTTCGGGAAACAGATCGTAGATACTCTTTTGCGGATCGCGCAACGCGCAAAATGCCTCAGCGTTTGCCGGCCCACTTGGCATAACAATGAACAAGGTGATTAGCAAACCCGCCATTTTTGTTCTGATTTTCATGCTTCAATCCTCCCGATTTATAAGCGGTAGCGTATTTGAAGTGAGACGGCAGTTTCCCTTATCGCACCATCAAAGCCGGTAATATCCTGCTTAACTTGACCACTGAAGCTCCAATGCGCGTCCGGTTCGTAGCGCAAGCCGACAACACCGGACAAGTTGTCATCCCAGCCCCCGCTGAACTTTTGTGAGAAACGAACAAACTGAAAATAGGTAAACCAGGCTTCATTAGAATTGCGAATATTCCATTCAAGCAAGCCGTTCAATTGATCCATTCCGGCATTTTCTCCCAGAGAAAACTCAGCGAATAAGCCATGCAATCCGAAATACCATTGGGCGTCCAGCCCAATGCGTTCGCGCGCTATATTGCCAACTTCTGCTTTATAAACAGAGAATCCGAGCAGATAATCATTTTCCCGCAATGTGCCAATGCGAGCCGCGTAAGCATAACTGCCATTTTGGGATTCGACCTTCTGACCACCGCCGGTTGACGCAGACACCTCATATTCAAAAACGTTTGTTTCACCGTTTAACGTGGCTCCCCAGTCCGCCTTGAGGCCCAAATTGCGACCATTGTTGTAATCGCGCAGCGTGCCATTGGTGTTGATGGTGTGCTCCAGACCGAATGGCACTTCAAAGTGTCCAATACGAATGTTAGGCGCTTTTCCGCCCCAACCCGTATAGTTAAAATTGACTATTCTGTAGACAAACTCGGTGTCGTGATTGTCGTCAAAAAAGCCCGGTCGAACAGGCAGGTTATCAATACGGGTTAGGTAACCCTGCAAGGTTAAGGTACCGAAATCGCCGGCTCTGCTGGAAAAAACCTTGTGCAGGTCCAGGCCCAATGCGTGCACCATGCCAACTTCGTCCCTATTACCAAAGTGGATTCCGCGGCTGCTGAAGTCGATTGAAGAACGAAGATTTTCCGTTATAGCGGAATAACCAAATACCGATAAGGCGCCGGACTTTCCTTGTTCAACATGGGTTTCATATCCTCCATCGGTATTTTCCACTGCATAAGTAGCCGCCCCTGAAGAAACGCCCAACATCGCTAAGATAAAGGCTTTTAGGCCTTTTTTGGCGCCACACCCTATTCCTTTTAGCTGTTCCATAAGCACTCCTTTGGTTGAAAATATACATTAATGTCATAAATGACAGTTTATATATTATTATTACTTTTTCAACCTTAATTACAATGCATTCCTCGGGTAAATGCGCTTACAATATGATTTTCGAATCAATTTACGGCTTGTATCGCGATTACCCTGTTCCACATTAGTTAAAAAATGGCCATCAAAAAGTAAACTCGGTCACGTTTCTTATGGAATGTGTAGGCTATTTGGATGGATTTTGATCAGTGAGGTGTTTCTTGCTTTGTAACCGACACTTGTGTGTTGGATATTTAGCCAACCTGGCGCCAGGCCGGGCTTTTCTATTTATGGCGGTGAGGGAGGGATTGACTCGGACCATCATGGCCCTCGGTCCTGCGGACCGGCCTGGCGGCCGCCCAAATTTGTTCCCGACAAATTTGTCTAACCCGCGAGGATTCTCGCCCTGCCCATAACCCGTAAATAAAAAACCCGGCACAAGGCCGGGCTTTTCTATTTATGGCGGTGAGGGAGGGATTCGAACCCTCGATACCGGATTAGGGTATACTCCCTTAGCAGGGGAGCGCCTTCAGCCGCTCGGCCACCTCACCAGGTTGTCATTTTTTAACTCGACTCCGATCGAGTTTGGAAGAGGCGCTCCCGGGTCGCGCGTTGCTTCGTCGCGCCATGAGGCCTTCGCTTCTCCGTAGCTTTCAAGCCACTTTCACAAATTCAAGCAGCAGAAAGCCACTGCCGCCCCGACGGGAGCGGCATAATAACATATCGGCTATAAATTCAAAGCGGTTATGACTAGCTTTGCTGCTCTTGTTTTTCGAACTGAATTCTTTGGTAAATTTCTTCCCTGTGTACAGATACCTCCTTTGGCGCATTAACACCAAGACGTACCTGATTTCCTTTTACACCAAGAACGGTAACCGTCACTTCGTCTCCAATAACCAATGTTTCACCTACACGACGGGTGAGTATTAACATCGTGGTCTCCTTAACTGCTTAATTAAGCAGGTTTTCCTGCGTGGTTCCTGTTTATCCCTAGCCAATTTTTATTGTTAGTGGCCAAAGCCCTTTCCTAATACTACGTATTGCTCTTATGTTTAGTTGTTATATACAACAACTTAATTATACCAATCATTGCCAAATTTGCATGCTCATTCTACCAGGTCTTGTTGCTCCAGTTTAAAGGCGGAGTGTAAAGACCTTACTGCAAGCTCGAGATAACGCTCTTCGATCACCACGGTAATCTTGATTTCAGAGGTGGTAATCAACTGGATATTGATGTTTTCCCTGGCCAGCGCTTCAAACATTGTAGCGGCCACGCCAGCGTGAGAGCGCATGCCCACGCCCACCATGGATACCTTCACAATGCGATCATCCGACTCCACGGTAGTTGCCTTTAACTGTTTGGCGATGCGCTGCAATATGGCTTCCGCTTTGCTCATATCATTGCGGTGGACGGTAAAGGTCAAGGACGCCGTATCATCGTGGCCGACATTCTGTACGATAACGTCAACTTCGATATTTGCCTCGCTGATAGCGCCCAGCACGGTCGAAGCTATACCGGGTGTGTCCGGAATGCCGCGAATCGTCAGTTTGGCTTCGTCCCGGTTAAATGCAATTCCTGAGACTACTGGCTTTTCCATATCGTCATCTTCCTCCAGGGTAATAAGTGTGCCCGGGCCCTCTTCGAAACTGGAAAGTACGCGCAGCGGCACCTGGTATTTTCCGGCAAACTCAACCGCGCGTATCTGCAGCACCTTTGAGCCCTGACTGGACATTTCCAGCATTTCTTCAAAGGTTATCTTTTCCAGCCTGCGCGCGTCGTCCACAACGCGTGGATCAGTTGTGTAGACGCCGTCTACATCTGTATAAATCTGGCACTCAGTAGCACGAAGCGCCGCCGCGAGCGCCACAGCAGTGGTGTCTGACCCGCCCCGCCCAAGCGTTGTGATATTGCCCTGTTCATCGACCCCCTGAAAACCGGCAACCACTACAACCCGGCCAGCCTCCAGGTCATCGCGGATGCGATGTCCGTCGATCTCCTGGATGCGGGCCTTGGAATGCTCGTTATCGGTCAGTATACGCACCTGCCCGCCTGTGTAGGAACGGGCGTCACAGCCCTCCTCATGCAGCGCCATGGAGAGCAGCGCTATGGTGACCTGTTCACCGGTGGAAACCAGCACATCCATTTCGCGGGCGCTGGGGTTCGTATGGATTTCAGCGGCCAACGCGATAAGACGGTTGGTTTCTCCGCTCATGGCGGACACGACCACGACGACTTGATGCCCTTCCCGCCGCGAAGCGGCAACTTTTTGGGCAACAGCCTGGATTCGCTCTATTGAGCCGACCGAGGTTCCACCGTATTTCTGAACTACAAGATTCATCGGGTAAATGCTAGGGCCTGTTAACACTAATGGAATCGTCCCTGCAGTCGGCCACTTTTTCGACTAGCAAGGCAGAAAGAGCGAGGTGTCGTTGCTCTACATAAGCGATTGATAACGCCGCTGGGCGGAAAAGTGGGCAATTAAACACTAAATCGCATGAAAAGTTAACCACGCTTAAAAACCATTCAACTGTTCAGTTTTTCAGCCACCCAATCGGTGACCGCTTCAAACATTGCAGGCACGGCGTCGGCATTTGCTCCACCACCCTGGGCCATATCCGGCCTTCCTCCTCCCTTGCCGCCAACCAGTGACGAGGCATACTGCATAAGTTCACCGGCTTTTATTCTATCAGTTAAATCCTTGGTGACACCGGCTACCAGAGAAACCTTGCCGTCCCCGGACGCGGCGAGCAGCACCACGCCTGACCCGAGTTTGTTCTTCAACTGGTCGACAGTTTCACGGAGAGCTTTCGGATCCGCGCCACTGAGTTCGGACGCCAATAGTTTTACCCCGGCAACATCCTTGGCTCGGCTGGCCAGGTCACCGCCTGCCGCGGCTGCCAATTTGGCCTTTAACGCATTCAGTTCTCTGGTCAGTTGCCGATTGGCCTCGGCAAGCTGCCGGGTTTTCTCTTCAAGGTTGGGCCGGGTTGCCTTTATTAGCCCGGCAACTCTGTCCAGCGTCTGGTCGATACCGTCGACCATATCAAGCGCCGTTTCACCGCTGACGGCCTCGATCCGTCTCACCCCGGCGGCGATACCCGACTCCGACACTATCTTAAACAGGCCGATATCGCCGGTGCGGCGCACATGGGTGCCGCCACAGAGTTCTACCGAGAAGTCTCCGCCCATGCTGAGCACCCTAACCTCGTCGCCGTATTTTTCGCCGAATAGCGCCATGGCGCCCTTTCGTTTGGCGTCTTCCATGGACATCAGCTCAGTCACCACTTCGGAGTTAGCGCGAATTTCACTATTTACACGCCGCTCAACGGCCTTTAGTTGAGCGGCCGTCATGGCTTCGAAATGGGAAAAATCAAACCGCAGCTTTTCGGAATCCACCAGTGAACCTTGCTGCGTCACATGACCGCCTAACTCAAGCCGCAACGCGGCGTGTAACAGATGCGTCGCGGAATGGTTTAGTGCTATCGCCTGTCGAACACGCTCGTCAACCATGGCCTCGACGGGTTCACCGAGTTTTAATACGCCCGCCGTGACTTTCGCGCGGTGGATATGGCTATCGCCCTGCTTGGTACAATCGTAAACATCAGCGCGCCCTGCTTCTCCGGTTATCCTGCCGACATCACCCACCTGCCCGCCGGACTCGGCATAAAAAGCCGTCTTATCCAGGATAATCAACACCTGCTGGCCTTCCGACGCCTCCCCTACGGCTTCGCCTTCAACAAACATACCGGTTATTTCAGCGGACTGTTGATATCCGGCGTAACCGGTAAAGTCAGTGGCACCCTCCAGCTGCAGTGAATCACTGTAGTCTTTAGCAAATTTACTCGATGCCCTGGCCAACTTTTTCTGCTGTTCCATGCAGGCGTCATAACCGTCCAGGTCTAGCTGATACCCCCTCTCCCGCGCAATATCATTGGTGAGGTCCACCGGGAAACCATAGGTGTCATAGAGGCGAAAGATTAACTCTCCCGGCAGGGTCTTCTCCGGCAGTCGCCCTATTTCCTCCTCTAGCACTGCCATGCCCTTGTCCAGAGTCCTGGCGAACTGTTCCTCTTCCGCGGCCAAGACTTTCTTAACCTGTTGACTGTTTTTCGTCAGCTCCGGGTAAGCGGCGCCCATTTGCTCAACCAGCGCATCCACCAACTTGTGGAAAAACGGCCGTTGTTGTCCGAGCTTGTGGCCGTGTCGCAGCGCCCGGCGGATAATCCTGCGCAGCACATAGCCGCGCCCTTCGTTGGAAGGCAGCACACCGTCCACGATTAAAAACGCACAGGAGCGGATATGGTCGGCGATCACGAACAGCGAGCTATTCTCCAGATCCTGAGTATTGGTAACTTCAGCGGCCGCCTTGATTAGCGCCTGGAACAGGTCGATTTCATAGTTGCTGTGCACGCCCTGCATCACCGCCGCGATGCGCTCCAGCCCCATGCCGGTGTCAATGGAGGGCTTCGGCAGCGGGGTCATGGCGCCATCGGCGCTGCGCTCGTATTGCATAAACACCAGGTTCCAGATCTCTATGTAGCGATCCAGGTCGTCATTTTCACTGCCGGGAGGTCCACCCGGTATCGCTTCACCGTGATCGTAGAAAATCTCGGAACTCGGGCCACAGGGCCCGGTGTCGCCCATCTGCCAGAAATTGTCTTCGTCGAGGCGCGAGAACCTGTCAGGATTTATGCCAATTTCCTTCAACCAGATATCCGCCGCCTCGTCGTCAGAGATATGAACGGTGACCCAGAGCTTTTCTTTGGGAAGCCCTAGAACACCCGTGAGAAACTCCCATGCAAACGCGATGGCGTCACGCTTGAAGTAGTCGCCAAAGCTGAAGTTACCCAACATCTCAAAAAACGTATGGTGGCGGGCCGTATAGCCGACATTTTCCAGGTCGTTGTGCTTTCCGCCGGCACGCACGCAACGCTGCGAGGAGGCAGCGCGCCGATAGCCTCGTTTTTCCGCCCCGAGAAACACATCCTTGAACTGCACCATCCCGGCATTGGTAAACAACAGTGTCGGGTCGTTGCCCGGCACCAGGCTGCTGCTGGCGACAATCTGGTGTTGCTTGCTTTCAAAAAATTTTAGGAAAGCATCGCGTATCTCAGCGCTGTTCATATAGATTATCTCAGGCTGACACCCACTGCTGTTAAAAGCCAAGGTTTGACTCGCTAAAGTTCTTTTGGGCGAGAATATGGATATGCAGGTGGAATACGGTTTGCCCCGCGCCCGAACCATTGTTGATGATAACCCTGAAGGCATCGTCCACGCCCAGTTGTTTGGCCACCTTGGCCGTGGCCAGCATCAAATGGCCGAGCAGTTCCTGATCTTCGGCTTTTGCATCGACCAGCTTGGGAATCTCTCGTCTGGGAATCACCAGCACATGGGTAGGGGCCTTGGGCGCTATATCTTTTATCGCAATACAATACTCGTCCTCGTATAGGATTTCGGACGGAATCTCGCGGTTAATAATCTTGGTAAATATGCTGTCTTCTGCCATCGGCTGTATCCTCTGAAATGGGAAAAAGGGTCAGGGATTACGCGGGGTGCTGCTGCGCAGTTTTTCATCCGCGGGAAGTTGCCTGGCTTCGCTCTCCAACATTACCGGGATGCCGTCACGGATTGGGTATGCGAGCCCGCTTGCCCTGCAGACGAGTTCTTGCTGTCCTTCGTTATACTCTAACGGGGCCTTGCTCACCGGGCAAACCAGAATACTCAGTAACTTTTTATCAATCATCTGCTGTCCTGCTTTTAGCAACAAAATATATATCAACTACGGGTGCGGCGACTCGGCGAAAGCCAGGCAGCTCTGCGACCGGGCGCTAATTCTAGCCGGATGGCAAACCTGTTGCCAGACATTTAGTCGCGCTTCAATGGGCACGAAAAGGAAAGTGTTCCAGTACTAGGGCGGGATCAATTCTCACATCGAACCAATTGATGCGCCAATCCAGGTGCGGGCCGGTGGCGCGGCCGGTGGCGCCCACCCGGGCAACCGGGTCGCCCCGCTGCAACCTGTCGCCCGGCTCTACCAGCAGCTCGCTCAAGTGGATGAAAGTGGAAAAAACGCCGTGTCCG
>JANQKW010000370.1 GCA_028280905.1 Porticoccaceae bacterium | reverse complement strand
GATCGCCCACTGACAGATTCCACCGAATTCCTGTACCGAGACGCCCATGCGGCCGTAGAGCACCGCCTTTTCGGTAGTGGCCAAATCGCGGGCCAGGCTGCGGATCGCGTCTTCAGCTACGCCGGTTTGCTCAGCGGCGAGTTCGGGTGTGAACGACTGCGCGGCCCGCCGCACCCTGTCGAGACCATCAATCGAGTCGGACAGATGGCTTGTGTGAACCAGATTTTCCGCAAATAGGGTATTGACGATGGCCATCAGCAAAAAGGCATCGGTGCCGGGGCGGATAAAATGGTGCTGGTCGGCGACAGCCGCCGTTTCGCTGCGACGGGGGTCGATAACCACCAATCGGCCGCCGCGCGCCTTAATTGCTTTGAGTCGTTTCGGGAGATTGGGCACAGTCATCAAACTGCCGTTGGAAGCCATCGGGTTGCCGCCTATTATGATCATCAACTGCGTGCGGTCGATATCCGGAATCGGCAGCAAAAATTGATGGCCGTACATCAGCAGAGCGGCGAGTTGGTGCGGCAACTGGTCCAACGAGGTCGCGGAAAAGTGCTTCTTGGTGCCCAACGCGCGACGCAGTTGCGTGCTGTGGGTCAGATTGCCGTAGTTGTGGGTGCTCGGGTTGCCGGTGTAGAACGCGACCGCATTGTCGCCGTGCTGCCGCTGAATCTCGACCAGGCGTGTTGCCGTCAGTGTTATCGCCTCGTCCCAACTGATTTCACGCCACTGGTCACCGACCCGCATAACCGGTTTTCTCAGCCGATCCGGATCCTTGTGAATATCCGCAAGCGCGGTGGCTTTCGGGCAGATGTAGCCCTGGCTTAGCGGGTCATCCTTATCCCCGCGAATAGCCAGGATATCCTCTCCCCGGGTCGTTATCTCAAGGCCGCAGACCGCCTCGCAGAGGTGGCAGGCGCGATAGTGGGTGGTCGTGGATTCGCTCATCATGTCACTTTCACTAATTCAAAGTATCCATCGCATCACCGAAAACGTCTCTGGTCAATGCCGTATCGCAATAATGTCTTTGATTAATCGCTTGTTTAATTCTGTCATTGCGTGTTGCCTCTTGAGTATAGGATTAATTTCTTAATGGTGCTCCGGCCACATACATAAGCCCAGCCATAATGGCAAGATTTTTAAAGAAATTCTGCGTTTCATGCAGCCGCTCAATCCCCTGTTCCATTGTCCAAAAATCGTGCATAAACAAGCTGATTGACAAAGTTAGCCCGGCCAATAATAAAGCCATCAGCTGTTTGCGGTAACCAATCGATAAACTCACACCGCCGCCTACCTGCAAAATAATGGTTATCACGAGCAATACCGGTATCATGGGCACACCGTGATTCGCCATATCCTGCGCCGTGTCGCTCCAGCCGGTGATTTTCGAAATGCCGGGGAGGATGAAATACAGTCCCAACAAACCTCGCCCTATATGCAACAGTAGCTTTTGCGCCAGTTCAATTTGTGCGCTCATAGTCTCTCCCCCATTAGCAGTTATTATGTAGTCTGTTTCGCGCTGACAATAAATGTCGCTCGTTGCGGCTGGCCTTTTCACTCTGGACGCTTATACTAACCGGACAGTAGTCCGTTAGCCAGTTCGGCTTTCCACTTTTTTCGCGCGTTGCATGAAAGGAGCAATGATATGAATACAAGCAGTCCGCGCGGGAATTACTAAACTTTAAAATAAGGATAATCGCCATGTTTTCCGGTCATTTCGCCGCTGGGTTTGCTCTCAAGGGCACCGAAAAAACCATTCCTCTATGGGTGCTGCTATTTGCAGTCCAATTTGTCGATATCATCGCCATGGTGTTGGTTTTGGCCGGTTATGAACGGATGGACATTGTCGAGGGTTTTACTGCCAGTAATGATCTCGACATGTTTATGCCTTATTCTCATAGCCTGATCAGCGTACCATTCTGGTGTGCGGTGTTTGTCGGGCTATACAGCTTGTATGAGAAACCTACCAGAAAAGTGGCTTGGGTTCTCTCCGCGGCGGTGGCTTCTCACTGGGTGCTTGACTTGATCGCGCACGTTCCCGATTTGCCGATCACCTTTAGCCCAGATATTAAGTTAGGCCTGGGGTTGTGGAACTACCCGTTCGGCATTATCGCCGTGGAAACGGCGATGATGGTAATCGGTGTAATTTTCTGCTTGCGCGCCATCTTATTCGGCGGTTTGTTTAATAAGATTATGTTCGGCCTAGTGGCGGGTCTGCTGATACTGCTCGCCATAGTATCACCTTACATGGAAACGCCGCCCAGTACCCAAGCTGCCGCTACCAGCGGCCTAGTGGCTTATTTTCTGATACCGGTTCTAGCCTTCTTTAGTGAGCAGCGTATGCGACGGCAAGCAGCACAAGCCGGATGATAAGGGCCTCCGAAAAATTGCGAGAGGGCGATCATTAGGCTGGGGCGATACTCTTTATATCTACAGAATCATCGCCAATTTTTTCAGGATCCAGGGATTTTCCCTCGTTGAGTACTCTCTTACACAACATGAACTCTTTCGGTCGATTGATCGCATCCACCGCGATCAGTTTTCCTTTTGCGAAGTAAAAGGCGGCAAAGCTTCGACCGATTTCCGCTTCACCACGAATCACGACCTGATCGTAACCCTGTGAGAGACCTGCAATTTGCAGCTTGAGATCGTACTGATCTGACCAGAACCAGGGTAAGGCGCGATAGGGTTCCAGTTTGCCGCAAATGGTCGCGGCAGCCACTTTCGCCTGGTCTGTGGCGTTTTGCACTGACTCAAGGCGCAGGTGGCAGTCGTAAATGGGGTTGTAATGGAAGGTGCAGTCTCCGGCGGCGACGATGTTGGGGTCGCTGGTTC
>JANQKW010000368.1 GCA_028280905.1 Porticoccaceae bacterium | reverse complement strand
TATCACCCGGCGCAATGCTATCCAGCATCGGCAGGCAAACCATGTCGTCTCCCTCGCCGTACTCCAACAACCTGGCAAAACTGTCATTGGCGTAAAGGTAGGTGCCCTCCTGAATAATCGCGATGCCATCCCGGGAACTGTGCAGCAAACGCTCGGTGCGGTTTTCGGAATCATAGTAGCGGCGCTTCCACTGGCGCAGCTTGCGACGCTGCTCCAGGTTGTGCAGGGTGCGCGACACCACCAGCAGCAGGTGCTGGTCCTGATCGATACCCACCACATCCGCCGCGCCCAACCGCAACCCTTCAACGGTGGTGAGCGGATCCGGCTCCGCGGCAATTAAAATCACCGGCAGATCCTGATTCTGTCGGCGTATGTGGTTAAATATTTCGCGGGGCGGGAAGCTGTCACTACTGCTTTGCGCGATGACCAGATCCCAGTGGGTATCCTGGATCAGCTTGTTAAACACGTCCTGCTTGTCGGTGTGTTTCGAGTCAATTCGGTAACTCGCATTGCGCAGCAAACTCAATAATCGGTTGGCCTCATTCTTGTCTTCAAGAACCAGTAAGACCTTGATACTGTCATCACTACCTGTATTCATATTTTCCCTAAGACTCGACCAACAACGCTATCAGGCACCGTAAGCATAGGCTCACATCCTAGCTTTGCCATTGTACTATATCAACCTGGTGATTGGCCGTCTGGTGCAATCCTTTACCAACTTATTACATACATCAGCACCCCGGCGCTATCCCAACACCACCTTGGCCGGCGCGCCAGCCACTTCCTGAACCAACCGAGGCACCAGATATCCCGGCAGCCGACCGCGCAACTGCGCTATTAGTTCAACTGCCCGCTCGGCCGGCAGGTCAAAGTGGGCCGCACCCTGCACCTTGTCCAGCAGGTGCAGGTAATAGGGCATCACACCTGCATCGAACAGCCGCAGTGAAAGCTGCTCTAACGCCGGCACCGAATCATTGACACCCTTTAACAAGACGCTCTGGTTGAGTACCGTGACCCCCGCCTCATTGAGTTTCGCCACCGCTAATCTAACCTGGCCGTCCAGTTCGTTGGCGTGGTTACAGTGAATCACCATCACCGGTTTGAGTCTTCCCTCCGTCATCCAGGCGATGCATTGATCCGTTATGCGACCGGGTATCACCACCGGCAAGCGGCTGTGGATACGCAGGCGTTTGACATGCGGGATAGCCGACAACCCCGCAGTCAACCAGGCTAGCTGGCGGTCGCCGGAGGCGAGCGGATCGCCGCCGCTAAAAATCACTTCCGAGATGGTCTTGTCGCGGGCAACGTAATCAACAGCGCTGCGCCAGGCACCCCTATCCGGCCGGTTTTCCCTATAGGGGAAAGCCCGGCGAAAGCAGTATCGGCAATTTATCGCGCAGTGCCCGTTGACAACCATCAGCACCCGTCCGTGGTACTTGTGAATAAGCCCCGGCAATACATTGCTGTGCAGATCGCCCACCGGATCGCGCCCGTAACCCGGCACCGCTAGCTGTTCCCGGCCGGTGGGCAATATTTGCAGCAACAGCGGATCATGTGGATTGCCCCGTTCAATCCGCTCCAGATAAGGGCGGGGGACGCGCAACGGGAAACCTCGGGTCGCGGCAAGCGCGCCGGCGAGTTGGTCGGGATTCAAGTCGAGCAGAGCCAGCAGCTCTTCCGGATCCCGGATGCTGCCGGCAAGCACTTCTTGCCAGCTGGCGGTCTGCCAAGAGACATCAGTCTGCGGTATCATAGCGGCCTTTTTGCTAAACAGCGCGTTTCGGAAATTAAATTTTAGTGTGAGAACATAATGGCCAACTATTCTACCAA
>JANQKW010000315.1 GCA_028280905.1 Porticoccaceae bacterium | reverse complement strand
CGTGTCGAGATTATCGAATTGCAAACAGGCCGCGAGCCGGAGAACGCCGGGCAACTCGCGCACCGGCGTATCGAACAGATGGCAGCGGTCACCGAGCGTCTGCAACGCGACCGCCAGGCCAGGCAATCGGCGCGGCAATCGGTTGGCGAACCACTTTATCCCTACCCGATAGTTGAGCGAACGGTCGTGGAGGAACACCGCTACCTCCGCTACCCGCGACACTTGACCCGATTTCACCGGTTTCCGGATATTCGGCGGCGACACTTCCGCGATCGGGGCCAGCATGACCTTGTCGACCTTTCCGCACCGCCGCCGCGCGGTGTGCTGCTCACCCCGCGTTCCAGGTTGTTGACACCCAGATAGTCCGCCCCGATGGGCAGGCCGGCCGGTCGAGGGTATAATTTCTTCTGCGGTAAAACCAAGTAACGGTTAGTGGATGGATATTAAGTCTTATATGAGAACCCTGGGGCAGCAGGCGCGCGCCGCGTCCCGGCACATGATGGGCGCCGAAACCGGTGCGAAAAACGACGCGCTGCATGCAATTGCCGACGCCCTACACCAGCGTCGCGCGATGGTTCTGGATGCCAACCAAGCCGACCTCAAAGCCGGCATTGACAGTGGTTTGGAAGCCGCGTTACTGGATCGTCTGGAACTCAATGACGCGCGTATCGATGCAATGATCGACGGCCTGCAACAGGTGGCTGCCCTGCCAGACCCGGTGGGCGCCATCTCCGAGCTGGATTACCGCCCCAGCGGTATTCAGGTGGGAAAAATGCGGGTACCGCTGGGTGTGATAGGCATTATCTACGAATCCCGACCCAATGTGACGGTCGATGCCGCAAGCCTTTGCCTGAAGTCCGGTAACGCAACGATTTTGCGCGGCGGCAAGGAGGCGGTCTATTCCAACCAGGCCATCGCGGATTGCATTCGCACCGGCCTCGCCGCGGCGGGACTGCCGGAACAGACAGTGCAGGTTGTGGATACCACCGACCGCGAAGCCGTTGGCCAGATGATTACCATGCCGGAGTATATCGACGTGATCGTACCCCGCGGCGGCAAGGGACTGATAGAGCGCATCAGCGCCGACGCCAGGGTCCCGGTAATCAAGCATCTTGACGGCAACTGCCACGTGTATATCGACGACAAGGCGGATCTGCAAAAGGCCCACAGCATTGCGCTAAACGCCAAAACCCACCGCTACGGCGTGTGCAACGCCATGGAAACCCTGCTGGTGGCCGAGTCGGTCGCCGCAGCAGCCTTGCCGGCGCTTGCGGAAGCATATGCCAACGCGGGTGTGGAGTTGCGCGGCTGCGAAAAAACCGCGGCGCTGATTGAATGCAACGGCGCGAGCGGCGACGATTGGGTGACGGAATACCTGGCGCCGATTTTGGCAATCAAGGTGGTGACCGGCCTGGATGAGGCAATTGCGCATATCAACCGCTACAGCTCGCAACACACGGAAACCATTGTTACCGAGGATATTGGCAGCAGCCGGCGTTTTCTCCGCGAGGTGGATTCCAGCTCCGTGATGGTCAATGCATCTACCCGCTTTGCCGACGGGTTTGAATACGGGTTGGGCGCCGAAATAGGTATCTCCACGGATAAAATCCACGCCAGGGGGCCGGTTGGCCTGGAGGGTCTGACCAGTCAGAAATGGATAGTATTGGGTGACGGCCATATTCGGAATTAGTGAATATTCTGGTTTTCAACTTAAGGATGCTGAGTGAGTAGCCTTCGACCCGTTGGCTTGTTTGGCGGCACTTTCGATCCAGTCCATATCGGTCATCTGCGCGTAGCCCTGGAACTCAGCCGGCTGCTCCAACTCGCTGAAATGCGTTTGATTCCCTGCGCTGAACCACCCCATCGCAATGCGCCCCTTTCCAGTGGTCGCGACCGCCTGGCGATGTTGCAACTCGCGGTTGCGCAGGTCGCTGAACTATCGGTTGACGATTGCGAATTGCGGCGTCAAGGGGCCTCCTACAGCATGGATACCCTGGCGGCGGTGCGCGGCCAGATAGGTGACGGCGCCCCATTATTTTTATGTGTGGGCATGGACTCGCTTGTTAACCTGGCCGGTTGGCACCGCTGGCGGGAGCTGCGCGAATACGCCAACATTGTGGTGGCCGCCAGGCCCGGTTGGACGCCGCCGCAGCAGGGTCCGGTTGCCGAGTGGCTGGCGGAGTTCCGCGTGCGGGATATCCAGCGGTTGCGGGATGCCGTGGCGGGAATGGTTTATATCGCCGAGATGACCCTGCTACCTGTTTCCTCAACCGCGGTAAGGCAGGAATTGCAACAGGGATTGTCAGCGGCTTATTTGGTGCCGGACGCGGTGCTTGACTACATCAAGGCGCATCGGCTTTACAAAATCGGGGGGGATAGGAGATGAGAGATGGCAGATGAGTGAGCAACTAAAAACCATTGTTACCGATGCGCTGGAAGACATTAAGGCGAAAGATATCGTCAGTTTAGATGTCAGCGAACTTACCGATATAACGGATACATTGATAGTGGCCAGCGGCATGTCCAATCGGCAGGTGAAGGCGTTGGCTGACAATGTGGTTGAAGAAGCAAAGAAACAGGGTTTTAGGCCGTTGGGCGTCGAAGGAACCGATGCCGCGGAATGGGTGCTAGTGGACTATGGCGACCTGGTCGTGCATGTTATGTTGCCAGCGACCCGAGCGTTTTATGACCTGGAGAAATTGTGGTCTATTCGGCCTGACGATATGCAGCAGGGGTAGAGTGCTTGCGGATAAGAGTGATAGCGGTTGGTACCAGGATGCCGGATTGGGTATATCAGGGCTGTTCGGAGTACAGCAAGCGTCTGCCTCGGGAGTTTAATTTTGAAATTGTCGAGTTGCCGTTGGGGCACCGCAATAAGAACAACGCCGAGCAGGCCGTTCTCGCGGAGGGCCAGGCGATGAACCGGGCAATTGGCGACGCGGACCGAGTGGTCGCGTTGGACCTGACGGGCAAGCCCTGGAGCACCGAACAACTGGCAAAGCAGCTTGGTGAATGGCAGCTGTCCGGCGACAATTTCAGTTTGCTGATTGGCGGCCCGGATGGTTTGGCAAAGGACTGTCTGGCGCGGGCAGACCTGCGCTGGTCGCTGTCGCCGCTGACATTGCCGCATCCGCTAGTGAGGGTGCTGTTGGTTGAGCAGCTGTACCGGGCCTGGTCGATCAATGCCAACCATCCTTATCATAGGTAGAGGGCCGCTCGATTGATTGACGATTACGCGCTAAAAGACCCGCAGCGGGATTACCGGATATTTTTTGCCCGGCTGGTGTTTTGCGGCTTGATCGTGCTGCTATTGATGGCTGTGTTAGCGTGGCGCTACCACCACTTGCAGATTTCACGCTACGCTGACTTTGCCGCCCGCTCCGACAGCAACCGGATACTGGTGCGCCCGGTGCCCCCGCCACGGGGATTGATATTTGACCGCAACGGCGTGCTGTTGGCGGATAACCGCCCCAGTTTCAATTTGACGATCGTCACGGAGCTTACCCGAGACCTGGATGGTCTTGTCCAGGAACTGCAGGCGCTGGTTACCATTTCCGAAAACGATATCGACAAATTCCGCAAGCAACAGCAGCGTCGCCGCCGGCCCTACCAGCCGGTGCCGATACGCATTGGGCTTTCTCAGGAAGAGTTGGGTGTACTGGCGGTAAACGAACACCGCTTGCCCGGTGTACAGGTAACCGCGGAGCAGTTGAGGCATTACCCTCTGGGCGAAAAGCTGGCCCATGTGGTGGGTTACGTGAGTCGCATTAACGATCAGGAAATAAGGACGCTCGACCCGGTGCGTTACCGGGGGACTCACATGGTCGGCAAGACCGGCCTGGAGAAAAAATATGAGAATCAGCTGCTCGGGGAAGTCGGTTACGAAAAGGTTGAAACCAATGCACGCGGCCGGGTGATGCGCGTCCTGGAAAGGGTTGAACCGGTGCCGGGGCGCGACCTTTACCTCAACTTGGACAGCCGCTTACAGGATGTCGCCTTCCAGCAGCTGACCGGTGAAAGGGGCGCCGTAGTGGTGTTGGATGCGGTAACCGGCGGGGTGTTGGCGATGGTGAGCACTCCCAGTTTTGACCCCAACCTGTTCGTTTCCGGCATCAGTCACAGCACCTACAATGCCCTGTTGAATTCCCCGGACCGGCCGCTGTTTGACCGGGTGCTGATGGGTCAGTACCCGCCGGGCTCCACGGTAAAGCCGGCCTACGGGTTGGCTGCGTTACAGGAGGGCACGGTCAGCGCCGGCTATCGCACCTTCGACGGCGGTTTCTACCAGTTGGAAAATGATGAACGCAAATACCGCGATTGGAAGCGCACCGGGCACGGCTGGGTGACGCTCAAGGATGCGATTTCCCAGTCCTGCGACACGTTTTTCTACGATTTGGGCTTCCGCATGGGCATAGACACCATGGCTGAGTACGGCCGCCTTTTCGGGCTGGGGGTGAGGTCCGGTGTCGACATGCCCGGAGAAGCGGAGGGCATTATGCCGTCCAGGGCGTGGAAAAGGGGGGCGAGGGGCCAGGCCTGGTTCCACGGTGATACAGTCAATACCAGCATTGGTCAGGGATACACCCTCGCCACGCCGATGCAGTTGGCGGTGATGACCGACCGGCTGGCCAACAAGGGCCTGATCCGCAAGCCGTCATTGTTGCGGAAATTGATAGACACCCAGCTGCTAACGCAGCCCGAAAGTCGCAGGATTGAAGCTGCGGAGGAGCACTGGGCGTTTATCCACCAATCGATGGAAGAGGTGGTTCACCATTCGCGCGGCACCGCTCAGGCCATTGGAAAAAACATCGGTTACCGGATGGCGGGCAAGACGGGTACGGCGCAGGTGGTCGGGATGAAGCAAGACGAAGAGTATGACGTTGAAAAGGTCGCCAAGCGCAACCGCGACCATGCGCTGTTTGTCGCCTTCGCGCCGGCCGAGGACCCGCGGGTCGCGGTGTCGGTGATTGTTGAAAACGGTGAACACGGCAGCTCGGCGGCGGCGCCGGTTGCCCGCGCGGTTGTCGATGCCTACATGCAGCATTTTCCGGTCGAGTCGCTGCAGCTGACCGACTCCGGGGGAGCGCTGGAATGAGCCAGGGGGATTTTGTACGTCGCCTGCAGCAACCGGGTTCCGGCGTCTATACCACCGCCAGCGGTTGGCAAAAAGTCCACCTGGATTTCCTGCTTTTCTTGCTGTTGGCGGTGCTCACCGCGTTCGGCCTGTTTGTGCTGTACAGCGCCAGTGGCGGCAGTGAATTTTACGTCAAGCGGCAGGCCATGTGGGTGGCCATTGGTTTCGTCGCGATGTTTATCACGGCGCAGATCTCTCCCCGGCTTTTGGCTCGCTGGGCGTTATTGCCCTGGCTGGGGGGGGTGTTTTTACTGGTCGCGGTGATTTTCTTCGGCACCGGCGCCAAGGGGGCGCAGCGCTGGCTTGACCTCGGCGGATTCCGGTTCCAACCCTCTGAAGTGCTGAAAATTGCGGTGCCGCTGATGTTGGCCAGCTACCTGGGGAACCGCCATCTGCCGCCGAGGTTTGCCCATGTTGTCAGCGCTCTGGCGCTGATATTGATTCCCGCGGGCCTGGTGATTATCCAGCCGGATTTGGGCACCTCGATACTGGTGGCCGCCTCCGGGTTTTTTGTGCTGTTTCTGGCCGGCTTACCAAAGCGCTATCTGGCGATAGCCGCGACTGGGATCGCGGTGGCGGTGCCGATGATGTGGTTTTATCTGATGCGCGACTACCAGAAGCAGCGAATTCTCACGCTGCTGGACCCGCAGAGCGACAAACTGGGCGCGGGCTGGAATATCATGCAGTCCACCACCGCCATAGGTTCCGGCGGGCTGCATGGCAAAGGCTGGATGCAGGGGACGCAATCACAACTGGATTTCCTGCCGGAAAGCCACACGGACTTTATCATCGCGGTGCTGGCGGAAGAATTCGGGTTGATGGGCGTGTTGCTGCTGTTGTTGCTGTACTTGCTGGTTATCGGCAGGGGTATTGTGATCGGCCTCACGGCCCAGAGCAACTTCGGGCGGCTGCTGGCCGGCAGCATCATTTTGACGTTTTCCATTTATGTATTTGTGAATATGGCGATGGTTTCCGGTATTCTTCCGGTTGTGGGCGTGCCGCTGCCCTTGATGAGTTATGGGGGAACATCTATTGTAACCCTGATGCTCGGCTTTGGTATGCTGATGGCCATCAGTACTGAGAAAAAAAGAGGTGTTTGAGCAAGGGTTATGGCAATGAGAATCCGATTGATGGGGCTTGTGGTATGCATGTTGTCGATGGTTTGCCTGGGCAGTTACGGCAGCTATCTGGACAATCCAGATGCCCGCGCCTTTATGCAAAAAATGATGGAGCAGCACGCGTTCTCGGAGGAGGAACTGAGCGCCCTATTCGGCAGCGCGACAAAAAAAGAATCCATTATCGAAGCGATAACGCGTCCGGCGGAAAAGGCCAAGCCCTGGAAAGATTACCGCAATATCTTTATCAGTGAAAAACGCATCAACCTGGGCGTACAGTTCTGGCGTGAAAACAGGGAGACGCTACAGCGGGCTTACAGGGACTATGGCGTCAATCCGGAGATTGTGGTGGCGATCATCGGCGTAGAGACTTACTACGGCAGGAACAAAGGCAGTTACCGGGTGATCGATGCTTTGTCTACACTGGCGTTCGATTATCCCAAGCGAAGCGAATTCTTTACTAAACAGCTGGAGCACTTTTTGCTGCTCAGCCGGGAGCAGCGCAAAGACCCGCTGGAGCTGAAAGGCTCCTATGCCGGCGCCATGGGATACGGGCAATTTATTCCCAGCAGCTACCGCGCCTATGCCGTTGATTACGACGGCGACCAGGTGGCTGATATTTGGGATAACACCACCGACGCCATTGGCAGCGTGGCAAACTACTTCGCCGAGCACGGTTGGCAGCAGGACGGCGACGTTGTTGTCGCCCTCTCCCACGGGGACGGGTTGCAGGAATTTAATCGCCTGAAACTGGACAAGAAGGCCGTGGAGCTAAGTAAGAACGGTGTAAAATTGCCACAACAACTAGCCGATGATACCCAGGTGTTGCCGCTGAAATTGCAGGCGAAAAATGGTGAAGAATACTGGCTGGGGTTAAAAAATTTCTATGTTATTACCCGCTACAATCGCTCCCACTTGTACGCCATGGCGGTGTACCAACTAAGTGAGCTGATCAAGGAACGCATCGGTGGTTGAGTTGGCGAATGCCAGATTACCCTTGCTGGTGATGCTAGCCGGATTGCTGTCCGGCTGCTTCTGGTCGACGTGGACAGAGCCACGCGATGGCGCGCCCAGCCGTGATGTGGACGTTTCCCGCATTCCCGATGCGGTGCCCAGGGTGGAGCCTATTACCAGGGCCGGCAACAAAAGCCCTTACACGGTGCTGGGGAAAACCTATCGGGTGTTGCCCACCAGCCAAGGCTACCAG
>JANQKW010000285.1 GCA_028280905.1 Porticoccaceae bacterium | reverse complement strand
CCCATGGATGGGTTCACAGCGAGTCTCAAAACCTGTTCCCAGATGGCCGCGGAATACTAGCACCAACCCAAGACAGCGAACGTCTCTTATTGGCACAATGCAGTCTAAAGCCTTGTCACAATCTACTACTCAACAAGCCGCTATCTGCTTGTCTTCTCCAGGGTCCCGGTTACAATACCTGCCTGGCAGCTGCGCGCTGCCGTTGGCGCCAACCCGAGAATATAAAGGCGCGAGGCGAAATTCTGCTATATTTCATTGGGCGACGACTACCTAGGCCGCAGGGCCTGCATAGTTGTCGATCAATAGTTCAATTTCACACGATAGAGGGAACCCCGCCGGTTACCCCGTTAATTAAGGAGCAATATGAATACTGATTTTGATGTTCGTTCGGCAGGAGGCCTGGTTCCGATTGTTATCGAGCAAACTGCCAGGGGTGAGCGCTCGTTCGATATTTATTCCCGGCTTTTAAAAGAGCGGGTCATTTTTCTGATTGGACCCGTGGAGGACCAAACGGCGAATCTCGTGGTAGCGCAGATGCTGTTCCTGGAGTCCGAGAATCCGGACAAGGATATTCACCTCTACATAAACTCGCCGGGCGGATCTGTGACGTCGGGTATGTCAATATACGACACCATGCAATTTATCAAGCCCGCGGTAAGTACTATGTGTATCGGCCAGGCCGCGAGTATGGGAGCATTCCTGCTGGCGTCCGGTGAGGCTGGGAAGCGGTTTTGCCTGCCAAATTCGCGGGTGATGATCCATCAGCCCAGCGGCGGCGCCCAGGGCCAAGCGACCGACATCAATATCCATGCGCAGGAGATACTTAAAATCCGAGAGCGCCTCAACACGCTGTTAGCGAAACATACCGGGCAGACTTTTGATAAAATTGCCGAGGATACCGAGCGCGACAACTTTATGGACGCTGAACAGTCAAAGGCTTACGGTCTTGTCGACGCAGTACTGGACAAGCGTAGCTAGAATAGGTAGTCTGGTTGGTCGGAGCTTTATCTATTCTCTGTAAACTAATGAAATAATTAGAGTTAGTTGTTAGAAAAAGTCAAGGGTTGGGTTGATGAGCGAAGATGGAAACGGAAAGAACGGAGACAGTAGCAAGCTGCTGTACTGCTCTTTTTGTGGTAAAAGCCAGCACGAGGTCCGCAAGCTAATCGCCGGCCCGTCGGTATTTATCTGTGATGAATGCGTTGATCTGTGCAACGACATTATCACCGAAGAGATACAGGAGGCGGTGGCGGACACCAGCAGCGACCGGTTGCCGACCCCCGCGGAGATCAACGAAATACTGGATCAGTATGTGATCGGCCAGAACCGCGCCAAGAAAACCTTGGCGGTTGCCGTTTACAACCATTACAAGCGGCTGCAGGGGTCCGGAGTATCAACCAGCGCGGACGTCGAGCTGGGTAAAAGTAACATCCTGCTGGTGGGCCCAACCGGCAGCGGTAAGACACTGTTGGCGGAAACCCTGGCCCGGCTGCTCGATGTTCCCTTTACTATCGCCGATGCGACAACCCTGACCGAAGCCGGTTACGTGGGTGAGGATGTCGAAAATATCATTCAAAAACTCCTGCAGAAGTGCGATTACGATGTCGACAAGGCACAGCGCGGCATCGTGTATATTGATGAAATTGATAAGATTTCCCGCAAGTCGGAAAACCCGTCAATCACCCGCGATGTGTCAGGTGAAGGTGTTCAGCAGGCGTTGCTTAAATTGATCGAGGGCACTGTGGCGTCCGTCCCGCCCCAGGGCGGCAGAAAGCATCCTCAGCAGGAGTTCCTGCAGGTTGATACCTCGAATATTCTGTTTATCTGCGGTGGTGCATTCGCCGGTTTGGACAAGATTATCCGCGACCGCTCCGAAAAGGGCGGTATCGGCTTCAGCGCCGAGGTGAAGACCAGGGACGAAAGCAAGAACATCGGCGAGACGCTGTTTGAGCTGGAGCCCGAAGACCTGGTTCAGTATGGGTTAATACCCGAATTTGTCGGGCGTTTACCGGTTATCGCCACCTTGGAGGAGCTTGACCAAGCGGCGTTGGTCAATATCCTGACCGAGCCCAAGAATTCGCTGATCAAGCAGTATGCGGCGCTGTTTGAGATGGAGGGCGTGGAACTGGACATTCGCCAAGATGCACTGGAGGCAATTGCCGACAAGGCCTTGAAGCGAAAGACAGGCGCCAGGGGCTTGCGCTCAATTCTGGAAAACGTGCTGCTGGATACCATGTACGACATACCCTCGAATAGCGAAGTCGCCAAGGTGGTAATAGATTCGGCCGTGATTACCGGAGAATCGGAACCTCTGCTGGTCTACCAGCAAGCTGATCCTCCGAGGGCGGCCAGCGATTAATCGAAAAAAGGGGCGGCAAGCCCCTTTTTTTATGGTTTTTACTTGTTATTGAGGCTGTGAGCCCCTATATAAGTGGAAAGGCGCCTTTGAGCGGAAAAACCGTTGGTTCAAGGGCTTGTAAACAGGTTTTAACAGTCAAAGGCTGTATGGCCTTTCATCGGATCATACTCTATGCAGCAGCTACCTCTTTTGCCACTCCGTGATGTTGTCGTCTATCCACACATGGTTGTTCCGCTTTTCGTCGGACGCGAAAAGTCGATTCTGGCGCTCGACGAAGCCATGTCGCTGGAAAAGCAGGTGCTGCTCGTGGCCCAGAAGAGCGCGGCAGTGGACGATCCACAGGTAAGTGATTTGTACCAGGTGGGTACCCTGGCGACCATTTTGCAGTTACTCAAGCTTCCGGATGGCACGGTTAAAGTACTGGTGGAGGGCACCGAGCGGGCCGCGCTGAGTGGAACCAATGATCAGTGCGGCTACTATGTTGCGGATTACGAATTGATGGAAACAGCGGATATTCCGCCCGACGAAGCGGATGGAATGATGCGTTCACTGACGTCCCAGTTTGAACAGTATGTCAACCTGAGTAAAAAAATACCGTCTGAAGTCGTCACTACCGTCACCGGAATAGAGGAGGCGACCAAACTGGCGGATACAGTCGCCACCCACATGACGTTGTCGCTGGACCAGAAACAGGAGGTTCTGGAAATTCCTTCGTTGCGCGACCGAATGGAACGCCTTATGGCCCTCATGGAGTCTGAGATAGATCTGTTCAAGGTTGAACAAAAGATCCGTGGTCGGGTTAAAAAGCAGATGGAAAAAAGCCAGCGGGAATACTATTTGAATGAACAGATGAAAGCGATTCAGAAGGAACTGGGCGAGATGGAAGAAGTGCCCAACGAAATTGAGCAGCTTGAAAAGAAAATTGAAGAAGCAAAAATGCCCAAGGCGGCGCTGGACAAAACGCTGGGTGAACTCAACAAGCTGAAAATGATGTCGCCCATGTCTGCCGAGGCATCCGTGTTGCGCGGCTATATTGACTGGATGGTCAGTATTCCCTGGTCCAGGAAAACCAAGGTCAAACATGACCTTAAGCGGGCTGAGCGCATTCTCAACGAGGACCACTATGGCTTGGAAGAAGTGAAAGAACGCATCCTGGAGTTTCTCGCCGTGCAGAAACGCGTTAAGAAGCTGAAGGGTCCCGTCCTCTGCTTGGTGGGGCCGCCGGGCGTAGGAAAAACATCGCTGGGTGAATCCATTGCCAGGGCCACCGGGCGCAAGTTTGCCAGAATGTCGTTGGGTGGCGTTAGAGATGAAGCGGAAATTCGCGGTCACCGCCGAACCTATATCGGCTCGCTGCCCGGCAAGCTGGTTCAGAAAATCTGCAAGGTCGGGGTTAAAAATCCGCTTTTCTTATTGGACGAAATAGACAAAATGGGAATGGATCACCGGGGTGATCCGGCTTCCGCGTTGCTGGAAGTGCTCGATCCGGAGCAAAATAATACTTTCAACGATCACTATCTCGAAGCAGATTTTGATTTGTCTGAAGTGATGTTTATCTGTACCGCCAACTCGATGAATATCCCTGGTCCGTTGCTGGACCGCACGGAAGTCATCAGGATTCCCGGCTACACAGAAGATGAGAAAATCAATATCGCTGAAGACTATCTGTTGCCCAAGCAACGCAAGGCGAATGGCTTGAAAGACGACGAGGCGGATATCAGCAAGGAAGCGATTCGCGATGTCATCCGCTATTACAGCAGGGAGGCCGGCGTGCGGGGCCTGGAGCGCGAAATAGCCAAAATCTGTCGCAAAGTGGTCACCAGCCATGTCAAAGAAAACCACACGGAAAAGGCTGTGGTCGAACCGGAGCTGCTGGAGGATTTACTCGGTGTGCGCAAATATGATTTTGGCACCGCCGAAGAGGAGAGCAAAATTGGCCAGGTT
>JANQKW010000317.1 GCA_028280905.1 Porticoccaceae bacterium | reverse complement strand
CCTTCGCAGGGATGACCATCAGCCTGCGGGCCAATGGTCATCCCTGCGAAGGCAGGGATCCAGAAAAAGGCCCGCAATGGCTGATTTGTCGTTCTTTTCGGATGCGGTGGTGGTTGTGATTAGGTAAGGGTTTCGGAACGCGCTGTGAATACATCCCTGTAAGCTCGACGCCGGCTTCCCTGCCGGCGACGGTTCCGAAACCCTTACCCAACCCCAACCTTCAAACCATCCCCGGTACTGCTTATCCAGTAAAAGCAGCTTGTTAAGCAGCAAAGCGGTAGAGTTGAAGAATTGACTGTGGGTGTACCTTTGGGGACCGTCACCCGCAGGGATGCGGGTGTCGAGCGTACAGGGACGTATTCACCGCGTGTCTCCAAAGGTACACCCATGGGCAATTCGCCACTGACCTAGGAAAGTAAGCCTTAGCTATTCCGAGCAATGAGCGCTGCTTGCCTACTTTTTTAGATGCCGCATCGAGTGCGGCATGACGACCTTCGGCTTACGCCCGCTTCAATCGCTTTCTACCTAAATGCGTATGCAGCTCAACGTACTGCTTGGTCAGTCCGTGGGAGGGTGCATAGTGAATAAGCGGCACACAGGCGCTGTGGGATTCCCGCATCTTGACCGACTGGTTCAAATAGACAGGCAGAATCGGGTGCTTCTCACTTTTCAGCTCTTCAATAATCTGGGTTGGCAGGTTGGCCCGCGACTGGAACTGATTGACCACAATACCTTCTACGACAAGCTTGTCGTTGTGATCCTCTGCCACCTCCTGGATGACTTCCAGGATGTTGTAAAGCGCCGCTCGGGAAAAGGCGTCACAGTCAAACGGTATCAGGCAGCGATCGGCGCAGACCAGCGCCGACATGGTATAAAAATTCAGCGCCGGTGCCGTGTCGATAAAAACCTCGTCAAAATCGTCCTGCAATTTTTTTAGCAAATCCCGCAGCTTATATATCTTGTGACGCGATTCCAGCTTGGCTTCCAGGCTTTCCAGCTCAGGGTCCGACGCGATCAGATAGAGGTTCTCAAACGGCGTTTCCTGCACGAATTCGATCGGTTGGGTGGGCGACAGTGAGAATGTCAGGGTTTGTTGGAAATAATCGGCTATGGTTAAGGTCGGCTCAAGTTCGTGACCCAGCAGGTAGTGGGTGGTGTTGGTTTGCGGATCCAAATCCACCACCAGGGTTCGCTTGCCTTTGCTGGCGCTGATTGCCGCCAGGTTACAGGTGATACTTGATTTACCGACACCGCCTTTTTGATTAAAGACCACTCGACGCATTGAACTGTCCCCGCTGTTGTAATATCGCCCTACAGAGAACACTGTAGGGCTTATTCAGAAATTTGAAGGGCAACATTCTACTCAACTATTCCCGACTGGAGAATAGCCTAAGCGCTATTAATTGCATTTAGGTGGAAAAATATGCTAGTACTCCTTCAAGGTGATACTAGTGCCGTCGACATCCGGACGCCGGCGGCGCAATGTTATCTCCCGTAGAGGGGTTTTAAACCGTGGGGGTTGGCCTCGGGTTGGCGGTTTTCCTGTTTTCTCAGGGTCTCCAGCAGTGTGACTAGTTCCGGCAGGTCGGCTGCCGGGCCGCTTTCATTGGCGAACAGGTATTGATCAAGGCGTTTAAATGCATCGCGTAGCCGTTGCTGATGCGTTTGGTCGCCGGCGTAGCCGGCAATCGTGGAAAGGGTATTCACGTCGGGTCTATTCCAGCAGACCCTTGCCCAGTTCAGCACGGCCTCTCTGAACGCTGCGCTGTCATCGCCGCGGGCCGCGCGACGAATTTCCGCGAACCGCGACTGTTCAGCGGCATCCCGGGGCGAGGCTTGGGTTTGCATGCGATCCGTTTGTTCGCCGCGACGAGCAAGCAGAAGAGCGGCAATTAGCGCCAGCAATACCAGGTTGGTAATCGCCAGCAACAGCGTCCACCCACTGAATACCGCCGGTGCCTGCTGCTCAGGCTGTTCATCGGCCGAGGCCGCTTGCGGCTCCGGCTGGTCCGTCTCGCCGGGGGCATTTCCCGTCTGATCGCCGAGCGCGGGTGACACGCGCAGGGTTCGCCCTTCCAGCAGGGTTTGCTTGAGTTGCTGGTTTTTGGTGTCCCACCAGCTAACGACTACCGGCGGCAGGGTTATCTCTCCCGCTTTCGATGGCACCAGCGCCATGGTTTCGGTCCGCTGCCCGAGCACGCCGTTCGCGGAGACTGTATCGTCCAGTTGCGGTTGGTCCGGATAGATTTTCAGGCTTTCGGTGGCGGGGAACGTCAGCGGCGGCAGTTGCACGCCGGTCAGCCCTTGGGCGGTCAGCGTCACTGTGCGGGTGACCGGCTCTCCCGCCCGCAGTGCGTTTGTCGGGCGGCTCCAGCGTTCGGATAGGCTAACGCCGGCGCTGGGCAGCCATTCGCCTTGCCCTGACGCTGCCGGGCGGGGTAGCACCGGCACTGTTCTACTGTCGCTGCTGAGAAACAAGCGCCTGTCGCTGCGGGAGAAGAAGCTGCCGCTAAACGGATCTCGCCGGTCGGATATCACCGTGCTGAAGCGTATAGACGGGATGCTGAGCTGACCGCTGTTGTTCGGGAAGATAGCGTATTTCAACTCGATGACCAGGTGTTGTACGCCGTTGACCAGCTTTTGGTACTGGCTTTCAGACAGCTTGACGACCGACGCGTCCGGGATCACTAACTCGTCGTTGGAGATCCCCTGCAAATTAACCCGGGTAACAATGCGGTGAGTAAGCAGCAGTTGCTCCTGCACATACAAGCTGTCTTTGTCCAGCAGCGTTTCAACATAAACCGGTGTGTCGGAAAGATCTTGTTGCGAGGCTTCCGCGATGGTTATCGCGATAGCGTCGCTGACGGCTCCCTTGTAGTTAAAAGAGGGGATCAAGAGTTTACCGCTTCTTTTGGGTAACAGCTCCAGCTTCCAGGAAGTGTGGGATTCGGTTTTGCCGTTGACAATGGACAGTTGATTCTGCTGCTGTTGTGAAAGTATTTCGAAATCGTGTTGCAGGGCGGAAAAATCCGGATCAGTGCGCACCTGGGCGTCCCACTTTACCAGCAGTTGGAGGGTTTCGCCGCTGCCGATCCGGTTGCGGTCCACGCTGACCGTCAGTTCGTCAGCGTGGGCTTTTTCTAAAAAAAATACGATAAAAAATATAATGATATTACATTTTATTAATGTTAAATATAAGTTTTTGGTCGGGTAAAAAAGTAATCTCATAACCTGTAAAATCGTTCTGTTATCCTTCTACCAACGCTGCTCACCGGGTGGTTGAGGAACACTGTAACCGCGCCGGCGGTCGTTGGCGCGCTTGTCAGCCTCATAGCGAAATTTCTTTCTCAACAGACCGCCCGGATCATCGGGAATGCGCCTCAGCCATTGCTCCATCGCCTGCCGTTGCTCGTCGCTCAACTCCGGTTGCTCGGGCTGGCTCGCCCGCGCCTTTGATGCGGGCTGTTCGCGCGACGGCTGTTCGGCTGCCTGCCGGCGCGTGCTGTCTTGCTGTTGGGGCGGTTGCTCGGATTCCTGTCCCGCGGACTGGGGGTTGCCCTGTTGCTGCTCCCGCTCGCCCCCCTGCTGGTGGTTTTGTCCCTGATCGGATGGCTGGCCGCCGGTTGGCGCCTGGGGATTTTGCTGTTCTTTGTCGCCCTGTTCGCCACCCTGCTGCTGGGGCGGCCGGGGTTGTCCGGCGTTCTGCTGCTGTCCGTCGCCGTTTTGGTTTTGACCGGACTGGGCATTTTGCTGCTGGTTTTGCTGTTGCAGCAGTTTCTCCACCAGTTCCTTGTTGAATTGCGCGTCTTGCATGTCCGGCTGTTTGTCCAGCGCTTGCTGGTAGGCATCGATGGCCTGTTCGAGTTTGCCCGCCTTGGCCAGCGTATTGCCGCGATTATAGTCTGCTGTAGCAGTGCCATCGTCGAATAGCCTGGTGGCGTCATGATAGTCGCCGTTCTTGTAAGCTGAGGCGGCCTGCCACTGGCGGTTTTGGAATTGCTCCTTCGCCGCGCCATAGTTTTGGCGTTGGAAGGCGTCGCTGGCTTGCTGGTCCTGGCGCTGCCAGAGATCGCGCCACTCCAGCGCCACAACCGGTTGGGGCGCATAAAGTAACGGTAAAAACAGCAGCGAGGCGACCGCTCCGCGGCGGAATCCCAACAGCAGCAGCGGTAGGCAGATGATCGCCAGCCAGAAACCCTGGTCGTCCCAGCTATCATAGTTACGTTCGGTGGTTTCCAGGGTCTCCGACAATTGCTCAAGGTTGGCGTCGAAGCCGGCAATCAAATAGTCTATGTCGCGGTCATCGGCAGTGAGTTCGCAGTAGCGTCCGCCCAAGCGTTTAGCCAGTTTTTTAAGGGCGGGTGCATTCAGCGCCGGGACGACGATAGCGCCGCTGCTATCTTTCGCGAAACTGCCGTTGCCCAGCGGGATGGGTGCGCCGTCGGCCGTGCCCACAGCCAGAATTGACACATCGATTTGCAACCTGTCTCTCAGTTGCGTGTCGATGGTTGTCCGTGCGGTGGGA
>JANQKW010000257.1 GCA_028280905.1 Porticoccaceae bacterium | reverse complement strand
GGCTGACGCCGCATATCCGATCCAGGCCACCGGATCCTTGGGATACACAGCAACCGCCTTTCTGTAGATCGAATAGGCCTTGCCATAGTTTTTCGCCTTGAACTGGACCTGCGCCTGCTTCAGCAATTCGTCATCTCGATAAAAGGAGACATTCGACAGGTCGTCGTTCGTGAAGGCCTTGTCGCCATAAGTCGAAAGCTCACCCAGGCTGTCCGACTGACAGCCGCTCAGGATGATAAGCAGCGCTGCAACGAGCGGGACCTTTTGACTGAGCGACATCTACATCTACCCTGACTATTCACTCAAGACGCAAACGAAAACAGAAACTCCGCAGAATTCACAGTAATTAAATTCCACTTCATAGTAATTAATAACTATCGATCAAAAATATTAAATATTGGCAAAAAATTTTAATAGATAAAATTGCCTACAAAACATCCGTCATTATGACAATGTCGCAATCAGTCTAAATAATATCAAACTTCTACTCCAAATTGCTCCTCTTGAAATCATACACCTGTTTGAATCCGTGTAATATCAGCGCCTTGACTGATTGCCGGGTCCTGAACGGGTCAACGGCTTTATTGAGACGGGGACAGCCGGGACAGTGTAACCGGTCACCACTGCAGCGGCGTAGCCTGGCCGGACATTTTGTGTTGCCGCGCCATTCCAGCGCACATGAGCGCCGCCGGAGCGCGCTGATGCAAGGAAGCACCATCCCCTGGAACGGTCTCAAGCTCGCGGCGCCTGGACAAGGTGCTCGCCAGTTCAGCATTCTCCAAATGGCAGAATGCAATTACGGGGTCTGAGACAACAACGGCAAAGACTAAATGAAGCCTGTCCAGCCATCGAAGACTTTGGCGGGGCTTGTTTTGCAATGCTGACAGTGACGGGCCAGTCCTCGGCCTTCTACTCCACCCCGCCCATATATTTGGCCTGGTCAATCAGCTCCTGGCACTTCTTCTCGTTGCCCGCTTTCCGTTCCTTGTTGGCTTCCTGAAGCAGCGCGCGCATCTTTTCTGCCGTGGTGATGTCGATGCCCTCGCGCTGGTGGTGATCGACCGCATGTTCCACCTTGCTGATATCCTTGCTACACTGCGTAGCGGCGGTGGTGGGGACCGCCACCAGATTGAGTGCGAAAACGGCCAAACCTGTCCGGATCAAACGATTGATGTGCATGGGGTTTCCTTTTTGCTGCTGCGGCGGCGAAGGTGCCGAAGGCGTGTGAAGTCTCCCCTTTCCTGAACTCTCTCTACATCATCCGATGGTGCAGATCCGTCATGATCCAGAGGCTGCCGCCGACCATGATGAAGATCAGAACGGCTGCAAATCCCAGAAAAAAGACATTTTCCACCGGTGTCGATTTCAGGTCGAGGTGAAGGAAATAGACAAGGTGCACGATGACCTGCATCACCGCTCCGGCAGCAATGACCGCATAGGCTGGCGGTCCGGTCAGCAGTCCGGCACCGACGACTGTGAAAGGAATGGCCGTCAGGATCACGGCCAGAACGAAACCAATGATGTAGCGGGCGGCGGGACGGTCGGCAAATCTGTGCATGGCTTTGCTCCTACATCACGCCGGGAAGATAAACGACCGAGAAAATCCCGATCCAGACAATGTCGAGAAAATGCCAGAACAATCCCAGCCGGAAGACCCGCGAGCGCACCGGCTGAGTAAGCCCCTTGACCTGGATC
>JANQKW010000166.1 GCA_028280905.1 Porticoccaceae bacterium | reverse complement strand
ATTTGCTCCTGCAATATCGGCATTTCCGCCATCCTTGGCGGTCAAGCCGGCGTCGAGCTTACAGGGAGGTATTCACAGCGTGTTTCGAAACCCTTACCCGATCACAGCCGCCACCGATCTGGAAAAGTATGGCTACACAGCGATGCCCATTCTTAAACGGCTCAGTTAACAATTACTAAATTTCAATTGGCAACTTAGGGTATTTACATCTATTCTACAAAGTAATAGTTTTTTATATTTTTAGATCAATGTAATCTAGATACTAATAATACGGTGTGTCCTGGGAGACCTAACTCCATGAAATTACAGCAATTGCGCTATATTTGGGAAGTTGCCCACCATGATCTGAATGTATCCGCCACCGCGCAAAGCCTCTACACCTCACAACCCGGTATCAGCAAGCAAATTCGCCTTTTGGAAGACGAATTGGGAGTTGAGGTGTTTTCTCGCAGCGGCAAGCACCTCACTCGCATTACCCCCGCCGGCGAACAAATACTGAAAATTGCCGGCGAGATCCTGCAGAAGGTGGAGAGTATTAAACAGCTATCCCAGGAGCACAATAATCCCGGCAGGGGCAGCCTGACCATCGCCACCACTCATACCCAGGCGCGTTATGCGCTGCCTGATGTGATCAATGGCTTTATCAAGCGCTACCCGGAGGTCTCTCTGCATATGCATCAGGGAACCCCGATGCAGATTTCCGAACAGGCCGCCGACGGGCGGGTGGATTTCGCTATCGCGACGGAGGCATTGGAGTTATTTACCGACCTGCAAATGATGCCTTGCTACAAGTGGAACCGTTGCATTTTGGTGCCAAAGGGCCATCCGCTGACCAAGGAAAACAGCCTATCCCTGGAACAGGTGGCCGCCTTCCCGTTGGTAACCTACGTGTTTGGCTTTACCGGGCGCTCAAAGTTGGACGAGGCATTTAATGAGAAGGGGCTGTCGCCCAAAGTTGTGTTTACCGCAACGGATGCCGACGTGATAAAAACCTACGTGCGGTTGGGGTTGGGGATCGGAATCGTAGCCCGCATGGCGTATGACCCTGAGTTGGACAGCGACCTGGTGCCCCTGGACGCCAAACACATGTTCAAATCCAGCACTACCAGCATTGGATTTCGTCGCGGCACTTATCTGCGAAGTTACATGTATGACTTTATTGAAGAATTCGCTCCCCACCTTACCCGCCAGGTGGTAGATTCAGCCGCTCATTGCCATACCCGCGAGGAGTTGGATAAGCTGTTCTCGGATATGCTGTTGCCGGAGTTGTAGGGGTAGTTGTTGTCTTGTTTTGGTGCCAGCATCTCGCGGCTATCTAGGAACGTCTTTTGAGACTCGCTGTGAACCCGTCCCTGGGCGCTCCGCGTCGACTTCCGTGTCGACGAGGGTCTCAAAAGACGTTCCTAGACAACCGCTTAGGCCGGTGCTAACTGCGAGCCGTGATTGATTCGAATAGCTCTCTCGCCTTCGGTTTCATGCTGTACTACTTACCAAATTTTTTCTTTTCCTAACCATTTGGTTGATGCACCGCCGCGAGCGGGCGTCTGCGAACTCTGTTTGAGACCCTCACCGGCAGGGATGCCGGTGCGGGGCTTACACGGACGTATTCACAGCGAGTCTCAAATGGAGTTCGCAGATGGCCGCGGATTGGTGCCCATCCATGTCCGTTATTGTCCCAACCCCGAATCAAAGTTGCTTAGCGCAAGGTGAAACGGTAGAGTTGCTCGTTTTATTTTGCCGAGCCAAGGGGAACAAACGTGGAAATTGCATGCCTCGACCTTGAAGGCGTATTAATACCGGAAATCTGGATAGCCTTTGCCGAGAAGACCGGGATAGATGCCCTCAAGGCCACCACCCGGGATATTCCCGACTATGATGTGCTGATGAAACAGCGGTTGGGTATTCTTAACGAGCACAAGCTGGGGCTCAACGAAATCCAGGAAGTGATTGCCACCCTGTCGCCGCTGGAGGGCGCGCCCGAGTTTGTGGACTGGTTGCGCGAGCGCTTTCAGGTAGTGATTTTATCCGATACCTTTTACGAATTTTCCCAACCGCTGATGCGTCAACTGGGGTTTCCCACGCTGTTATGTCATAAACTTGAAGTAGACGGCAACGGTCGCGTCACGGATTACAAACTGCGGCAGGCCAACCCGAAGCGCCAAGCCATTGTCGCGTTAAAAAGCATCTATTACCGGACGATTGCCGCTGGTGATTCTTATAACGACACCACCATGCTGGCCGAAGCCGATGCCGGCATCCTGTTCAAGGCGCCCGAGAATGTGGTGGCGGAATTCCCGCAGTATCCGGCGGTATACAGCTATGAAGATTTGAAAAAGGAGTTTATCAAGGCCAGTGTCAGAGATTTGAGCGCCTGATCCGGCGGACCTTGCCAATTTATATACGGAGGACTAACCATGGAAATTTCAACGCCAGATTTATGCGACTACAATCCCGACAAGGTCAGGGTTTTGCATGCCATTATGAAGAACTACGGCGGCCGCAAACAGTTTTGGGGAAAAATCGTTACGCTCAGGTGTTTTGAGGACAACTCGCTGGTAAAAGACCTGACATCCAAAAAGGGGGACGGAAAGGTATTGGTTGTCGATGGCGGCGCATCCATGCGGCGGGCGCTGCTGGGCGATATGATCGCCGAGATAGCCGCCAGCAACGGTTGGGCGGGGTTTGTTATCAACGGCTGTATCCGCGATGTGGATGCGATAGCCGAGACGGATATCGGCGTGCAGGCGCTGGGAAGCATACCCCTGAAAACCGACAAGTTGGGCATTGGCGCGCCGGACGTGACTGTGTCGTTTGGCGGTATCGATTTTGTGCCCGGGGAATACCTGTACGCCGACAACAACGGCGTTATTGTGTCTAGCGTGCCGTTGGAACTCCCCGAGGAGTAGCTTTCCTATTAACCTGGCAATGAAATAAATTCCCTATTGATTTCATTGCCGCTCAAAAAAATCGGGCGCACTTGCGTGGAAGTGCTTGATTTTGTTGAGCTCGCGCCGGCTTGCCGGCGGCGGCACGTCCCTGTGCCGCTTATTAACACGTCATCTAAATAATTGCCGGGTTAACGGCTTAGAACTGATTCATCGTATTGTCTTTTCCGCTCGCCTTCAGCGCCGCCTCGCCGGAGAAGTACTCCTTGTGGTCGTCGCCCATATCCGAACCGGCCATGTTCTGGTGTTTAACACAGGCGATGCCCTCGCGAATTTCCTTGCGCTGCACGCCGGCCACGTAACCCAGCATCCCCTGATCACCGAAGTACTCCTTGGCCAGGTTGTCGGTGGACAACGCAGCTGTGTGGTAGGTGGGCAGCGTGATCAGGTGGTGGAAAATACCCGCCTCACGGGACGCATCGGCCTGGAATGTGCGGATTTTCTCATCTGCTTCGGCGGAGAGTTCCGAACCGTCATACTCGGCGCTCATCAGATTGTCGCGCTGATAGCCGGACACATCCCTGCCTTGTTCCGCCCAGGCATCGAACACCTGCTGGCGAAAGTTAAGCGTCCAGTTGAACGAGGGGCTGTTGTTGTAAACCAGCTTGGCGTTGGGAATCACTTTGCGGATGCGGTCCACCATGCCGCCGATCTGCCCGATATGGGGCTTCTCGGTTTCGATCCACAACAAGTCGGCGCCGTTCTGCAGGGAGGTCACGCAGTCCAGGATAACGCGCTCTTCTCCGGTGCCGGGGCGGAACCGGTACAGGTTGCTGGGCAGGCGTTTCGGCCGCAGCAGTTTGTCGCCGCGGTGGAACACCACATCGCCGTTTTTGGTGTCTTCCGGTGCAACTTCTTCGCAGTCCAGGAATGAGTTGTACTGGTCGCCCAGGTCGCCTTCCCGGTGGGTAATCGCGATCTGTTTGGTAAGGCCCGCGCCCAGGGAATCCGTGCGCGCAACAATCACGCCGTCGTCCACACCCAGTTCCAGGAAGGCGTAGCGCACCGCGCGAATCTTGGCCAGAAAATCCTCGTGGGGCACGGTGACCTTGCCGTCCTGGTGGCCGCACTGCTTCTCGTCGGACACCTGGTTTTCAATCTGGATACAGCAGGCGCCGGCTTCAATCATCTTCTTGGCCAACAGGTAGGTGGCCTCTTCGTTGCCGAAACCTGCGTCAATATCGGCAATAATGGGGACTATATGGGTTTGGAAGTTATCGATTTTTTCCCGAACCGCGCTTTCTTCCGCGGCATTGCCGGCCTCGCGGGCCGCATCCAACTGGCGGAACAGGCCGCCCAACTCGCGCGCATCCGCCTGCCGCAGGAAGGTGTAAAGTTCTTCAATCAAACCGGAAACAGCGGTTTTTTCGTGCATCGACTGATCCGGCAGCGGGCCGAAAGCGGAACGCAACGCCGCGATCATCCAGCCGGAAAGATACAAGTATCTTTGCTTGGTGGAACCAAAATGCTTCTTGATGGAGATCATCTTCTGCTGCCCGATAAATCCGTGCCAGCAGCCCAGGGATTGGGTGTAGTGCGAGGAATCGGCATCGTAGGCGGCCATGTCGTCGCGCATTATCTTGGCGGTGTACCTGGCGATGTCCAGACCTGTTTTAAAGCGGTTCTGGGCGCGCATGCGGGCGGCATACTCCGGGTTGATAGAGTTCCAAGTATCGCCGTTCGCTTCGCAAAGCGCAGCGACGGCCTGAATATCATTGGCATACTGAGACATGGTTTCAATCCCTAGTGTTGTGAAAGTAACAATTATTGAGTTGTAATAGAAACGACATGAATTCTAGCCATCAGTCTAAAATTTAGCTAATCTATGGCGTCTATCTTCAATATCAGTTTCATGAATATAAAGAAAATCGATCTCAACCTGCTGGTGTATCTGGACGTGCTGCTCGACGAGGGCAACGTCACCCGGGCGGCGGAAAATCTGGGCATCAGTCAACCGGCGATGAGCAACGGTTTAAAACGGCTGCGGGAGCTGTTTAATGACCCTTTGTTGGTGCGCACCAGCGAGGGTATGACGCCTACGGCCCGCGCGGAAGAACTGCGGCCCGTGCTGAGGGAGGTGCTGGCATCCGTTGAGAAGGCCGTGCAAAACAGCGCCGACCCGGATCCGGCCAGCATGGATATGGTGTTCCGTATCTCGGCGAGTGACTACACGGAATCGACGCTAATACCTTCGCTGCTGCAAAGATTGCGCGCCACAGCGCCCGGGGTAACCCTGGATTTGCTGACGCCCAGCGACGTGACATTTCGCGAGGTGGAGCAGGGTAAAGTCGATTTGGTGATCAACCGGTTTAACGAACTGCCCTTGTCGTTTCACCAGACTAGCCTGTGGTCGGACGATTTTGCCTGCGTTTTCCACAGGGATAACCCGATAGGGAAAGATTTCGACTTGGATGCCTATCTCAATGCCGACCATATTTGGGTGAGCAAAACGGGGATGGGTATCGGTGTGGGAATCGATCCGAACGCCGCGCAGCGGCTGGGTTGGGTGGATGAGGCGCTCAGCAAACTGGGCATGCAGCGCCGCATTCGCGTGTTTACCCGGCACTACCAGGCGGCCATGCGGCTTGCCGAAACGGAAGACCTGATCGTCACATTGCCGTCAAAAGCGGCCGGCCTGGCGAAAAACAACAGCCGCCTTGTTGTGCGGGCGCCGCCGTTTGAAATCCCGCCGATAGAATTGAAAATGGCCTGGAGCCCATTGTTGCACCACAATACCACCCACCGATGGATGCGCCGAACCATTGCCGAAGTGGCGCGGCAGTCACAAACTCATCCGTCTTAAATCCGGCGCCGGCCGGGCATAGGCCCACAGGGCTTCAAACTGATTAACCAGCGACTTCGCCATTTGCGGGGCATACGCCAGATAGTAGCCTTGTGGCTGCTGCGGATCCTGGCGGTATACCAACCCCATATAATCCTGCACCGCAAAATCACCGCCGGCAAAGGCTATTTCATCGGAGGCCTGTTGAATGTGCACGCGGCTCGGAAGCCGTTGCGCCAGTTCCACCAATCCGACAGATGTTGATTTTACCGCGTCCAGCTCTTTCACCAGCACCTTGATTTCCGCCAGCGCGTGGGAAACGGCGAACTCGTATAGCTGATTGCAAGCGGCTTTGTCGCTGTAGATGTCGGGCGTCAATTGGTCGGAATAAATCCTGATGGTCCGGTCCGCCTCGGCGGCCAGGTTTTTTAGCGCCAGCGCGTAATCCTCGGGGCCGTCCACCGGTACGGGTTGCCGGGCGGCCTCGGAGGATTTCGAGGACCCCCTGTGGATATCGTAGCGATACAGGTCCAGTGTCATCGCGATGTGCGCGATACCCGCCTCCATAAAGGCATCGCCCCTCGGGACAAACCCGAATCTCCGGTAGAAATCCTCGACGCTCAGTTGCGCGTGCAACACCAGTTGCTGCAGGCCGCTGTCCACCGCGTGGCGGATAACCTTGCGCATCAGCGCCGCACCCGCGCCGCGCCGCCTGTGGCTATCTAATACCGCCATCCGACCCAGTTTGCCGGTTTCGCCATTAACCACCAGCCTGGCTGTGGCTATCGGCGAGTTGTCCGGGGAATAAGCCAGCCAGTGAACCGCCTGTTCGTCCAGCAGGTCTTGTTCCTGGTCTTCCGGCACCCGCTGCTCATCGACAAACACCTGGCGACGAATCGCGGCGAGTGATTTCTCCGACGCTTGCCAGCTGGTTTGCTCAACGCTAATTTCGCTGTATTCGACCTTATCCATCATCGTCGTCCCCCGCCTGTTGGACTGCGTTTTACACGACTGGGCGCATCGTTACTGTTTATATCACGAATACCAGGTAACATATACGGCCTTTTACGTGCGGCAGCTGTTACCCGATTTCGTTTACCCATGAATGAGAAGGTTTGATGATTCGTTTGACCCTTTTTTCCTTTTTCTTACTGCTGGTTTTTCCGGCGCAGGCAGAAACGCCCATTATCCAGTACGGCGACCGCTTCCACCCGGTGGTGGGGCGAGACGGCATGGTGGTGTCCCAGGAGCGGCTGGCGAGCCAGATCGGCGCGGATATTCTCGCACGCGGCGGCAATGCCGTTGACGCAGCGGTGGCAACCGGATTCGCGCTGGCGGTCACCTTGCCCCAGGCGGGCAACCTGGGCGGCGGCGGTTTTATGCTGATCTACCTGGCCGAGCAACAAAAAACCATCGCCCTGGACTACCGGGAAATGGCCCCGGCAGCGGCGCATCGGGATTTGTTTTTGGACGACCAGGGCAATGTCGACAAGCAAAAAGCCCGGTTCAGCCACCTGTCCGCCGGGGTGCCGGGAACCGTTGCCGGGTTGGTGGAAGCCCAGAAAAACTATGGTGAGCTGTCGTTGGCGGAGGTTTTAAAGCCGGCTATCAGCCTCGCGTCCGGGGGTATTGAGGTGAGCTATCCGCTGGCCTATTCGCTGCAGCGGGCAGAGCAGCGGCTTAAGATCAGCCAGGCCTCGGCGGGCTATTTCTTCCGCGCCGATGGTTCGTCAATGAAGCCGGGCGACAACTGGAAGCAAGCCGATTTGGCAAAAACCCTAAAACGCATTGCGCAGCGGGGCGCAGACGGGTTCTACCGCGGCCCAACGGCTGAGCTAATTGTCGATGAAATGCAACGGGGCGGCGGTTTGATCACCCATCGGGATTTGCAGCAATACCGGGTGGTGGAGCGCGAATCGGTCAGCGGCACCTTCGGGGATTACACAGTAGTGTCCATGCCGCCGCCGTCGTCAGGCGGCGTTCACCTGATTCAGATGCTGAACATTCTCGAGGGCTGGGACCTCAAAGCGCTCGGTCACAACAGCGCCGACTACCTGCACCGCTTAATTGAAACCATGCGCCGCGCCTATGCGGACCGCAGCGAATACCTGGGCGACCCGGATTTTTACCAGGTGCCGGTCGCCAGGCTGCTCGCCAAGCCCTATGCAAAATTACTGCGGGAAGGTGTCGACCTCGACAAGGCCTCATTGTCCTCCGATATCAAGCCCAGCCTGGAGCAGTATCAGGAAAGCCCGGAAACCACCCACTATTCGGTTTGGGACAAGCACGGCAATCTGGTCAGCAACACCTACACGCTGAACTTTTCCTATGGCAGCGGCATCTCCGTCAAGGGCGCGGGATTTTTACTCAACAATGAGATGGACGATTTCTCTTCAAAGCCGGGTTCGCCAAATGCCTACGGCCTGGTCGGCAAAGAGGCCAATGCGATTGCCGGGGGCAAACGGCCGCTTTCATCGATGAGCCCGGTTATACTTTTTAAAGAGGGCAGACCTGTGTTGGCGACCGGCAGCCCGGGCGGCAGCACCATTATCACGGTGGTGCTGCAAACCCTGTTGAACATGATGGTGTTCGATATGAATGTCGCGGAGGCCACCGCCGCGCCGCGCATTCACCACCAGTGGTTGCCGGATCTGGTGATCTTGGAGCCGGGCATTGGCGCGGACACGCGCGCTAAACTCAAGCAAATGGGACACAAGGTAATGCCCGAACCGCGGGTGTTGGGGCGTACCCAATCCATCAGCAATTTTGGGGGGCCAATCTTTTTCGGCGCCACCGATTACCGCTGGCCGGGTGGGGCGGCGGTGCCGGTTAATTAATATCGAGACTGGGTAACCTCGCTGTTGGTGTGGTGCCATTAATCCGCGGTCATCCGGGAACAGTGGTTGAGACTCGCTGTGAATACGTCCGTGTAAGCTCCGCACCGGCTTCCCTGCCGGTGAGGGTCTCAACCACTGTTCCCAGATAACCGCTTATGCTGTTGCATTAACAGGATTGATGCATGGAACATCCAAGGGATTGGCGTACAGTGTTTCAAAACCGTCGCCAGCAGGGAGGCTGGCGTCGAGCTCCCAGGGATGGGTTCACAGCGTGTTTTGAAACACTGTACGTCAATCCCGATCCGCGCATCGAGTGTCTAACAAATTCAAGCCCTCCTGTTTGTCAGAGGGTAGTTAAAAGGATCACGAACAACTGTAATGTGGATAGGAAAGTTTATTGCCGGAATGCTCGGCTATGCCTACGCCGGTTTTTTTGGCGCCGTAATCGGTTTGTTTATCGGCCATATCATCGACAAACAATTTAGTTCGCTGCTGAACCCTCTAAGCGCGGAACAACAGCGCGAAATCGAGCGGGTTTTTTTCGCTACCGTCTTTAGCTTACTCGGTAAGATGGCAAAATCCGATGGCCGAATTTCAGAACGGGAAATCGGGCACACCGAGCAACTTATGTCGCAAATGGGGCTGAGCGCCGAACATCGCAGGGAAGCGATTGAGCTGTTCAGGGAAGGGGCCAAGCCCGAGTTTTCGGTCGATTCGGTTGTTGAACGATTTAACGCAACCTGCGGCAACCGGTTAAACCTGAAAACCATGCTGCTCAACTACCTGATTTCACTGGCGATCGCCGACGGCGATCTGAAAGCAAGCGAAGAGGCGGTGCTGCAGGAGATTGCTGCAAAGCTGGGTTTTTCCGGGGCAATGTTCGGCCGGCTTATCGATATGATACGGGCGCAGTCCCAATTTCGCAGTGACCAGGGGCACCGGCCAGGCGCCGCGGCGGCGAATGAACTGCAGACCGCCTATCAAGCGTTGGGGGTAGGGCCCGAAAGCAGTGATTCCGAAATAAAAAAAGCCTACCGCAGATTAATGAGCGAAAACCACCCGGACAAGCTGATGGGGCAGGGCCTGCCCGAGGATATGATCAAACTGGCGACCGAGCGCTCACAGGAAATCCGCACCGCCTACGATATTATTGTCAAACACCGCCGCGGATAACGCCCGCGTCCCTTTCACAGTTTTTCGCCGTCCAGGTAGAAATCATCACATCCGCTTTTCAGATAGCGGCTGTTGGGTGATAACGCTGATATCGAACCGTCTTCAATTTTCGCTTTGAGTTCATCAGCGGCCAGTTCGACGGGCGCGTGCAGTTCCGGGTATTTTGGCGCCGTCATGTAGCGGGCAAACCAGTCTCGCAACACGGCTTCATCATCCAGCGCGTTCTTTAACAACCTTTTTACCTGCCGGATAAAGTCATCCGACAATGCCGCATCGGCCATTTGCGGCGTCAAGGGTGGGTCGACATAATGCTGCTGGCGGGCATGGCTCATTAATTCCGTTGCCAGGTCGGCGAGCATTTCGCCGGCCGTGGGGGACCGGAAACCCACCGAATAGGTGATGCACTGGTCGTCTTGCGCAACGCCGTAATGGGCAATACGCGGCGGCAGGTATAGAATGTCGCCGGGATTGGTCACCCATTCCTGCCGGCTTTCAAAGTGCCGCAGAATTTTCAGATCAACACCCTCCAACAGCGGGCTGCGTTCATTGCACAATCCGCCGATCTGCCAGCGCCGTTGGCCTTGCCCCTGGATTAAAAACACATCGTAATAATCGAAGTGGGGTCCCACGCTGCCGCCCTCAACCGCGTAACTGACCATCACATCATCAACTCGCCAGCGCGGTAAAAAATCGAAATGCCCGAGCAAATCGCGCACCTCAGGCACCCACAGATCAACCGCCTGCACCAGCAGTGTCCACCCTTTTTTCGGAAGGCTTGTAAAGGTTGATTGGGTAAAGGGACCCTGTTGCAGCTTCCAGGGTTGTGGTTTGCTCTCGGCAATCACCAAACGCGATTCAATCTCTTCTTCAAGTGACAAACCCGCTAGCTCGTCTGGGGAGAGTGGGGATTTAAAATTCTCCAGGGCATTGCGGATAAGCAGCGGCTTCTGCTGCCAATAGTCACGCAAAAAGTCATTTGCATCCAGTTGGGGAGCAGCCTGTTTAAATATCTCGGACATGGGGGTTGGAGCTACCGTTACAGAAGTTAAAGCATGCCTGCCAGTGTATAACAAACCGATGAACTGGCGCGAGAAACTCTAAATATGGATAGGTCAAATTACAAAATGTAGATCAGGGGAGTAATGCTGTTGACATGAAACTCTGAAATCATTACTGTGCGTTGAGATTTTACGTTGACAGGGTGTGGACAAGGATACTCGGGACTCAAAGCAGTTCTCTCCTTTGAAAGCCTCTTCCTAGAAATAGCCACTGTAATCGTTTATTGAAAAATAAGTGCGGTTTGGTTTGGTTTGGTTCAAGGAATAGCAATGAAAGAGACCTTAATATCCTACTTTTTCTTGCTGGGTGGTTGTAATACGGGCGGAACAATTAGGCCGCATTATTTTGATCCGAATACGAACCAAACTGTTCATTATATGTTCCAGGATTTTAATTAGATTGTAGAAAAAGGAAAAAGTTAAGTGAAAGCGATTTGGAGTTGGAGGAACTATCTAATAGTTTTGGTGCTTTTTAGTGATGCAGTTTTTTCTCGGGGTGCAGCAGAAAATCTCGAAGTAGATTTTGTTCGGGTAGATAAGTCGGGCAAAGGTTATGTGCAGTTTGTTAGTCCCCTAACTCCTGATAGTGGAAGTTTACCTAGTTGTGGAACGAGTTACCCGAAGGCTCTTGCATTTGATACCAATGTTGCGGGGGGAGATGCAATCTTATCAGTGGCATTAAGCGCAAAAATGAGCAGTAAGAAAATTACAGCACGCGGCACCAATACATGTGGGACTTACAGCACGATAGAGAATTGGGATTGGGGATATATCAAGTAATTGAGAATGAGAAATGAATATTATCAAACACATATATCTGTTTTTTTATTGGTTTTTTCTATTAATACTTATGCGGCTCACGACTACACCGGAAAGATCAAGTACGTTACGTTTAATCATGGCGTTGTAATTATAAGCCTGCACGAAGGTGGGGGCGGGTCAACATGTGGAACCGGAGACCGTTTTTGGTTTGATCCGACACTTGAAAAGGATAAGGCAGCAATATCCCTTGCTATAGCAGCAAGAACCACAGATACAACCGTATACGTAGCTGGTTATGCCGAATGTAAGCCTGAGTGGCCGTATAGTAATGCGCAGAAAGTACAGACCTTACGCTATTAAATTTTCAGATTACGGATGTGATAGATATTTTTAGACACAAAAGCTCGAACTGCGGTTGGGTGATTGGAAAGTAAATATGCGAAATTTTTCATTAGAAGATTTAGGAGCAAATAAATTACGGTGTACTTAATGCTCCTTCTAAAAAAGAATTTGCTTTATGAAAGCTAAAGTAGCAGATGTTTAACAGCGGGTTTTAGAACCGGTTAATCAAGAATACTAATTATGGACAAGACTGCCATGTCAATCTATCGATTTATCGCATCTTTACTGGCTATCAATTTCGTTGTAATGGCTTCGGCCGTTCATGCAGTTGAGTTTAATGACGCTGACTATGAGATTTATATCGGCGATATCAACGATGATGGTATCGATGATGTCTATCTGCAGGCGATGGACGGCCTGATATTGTTACACGGGGACATTATTACCCCCATCGTCATTCCTCCCAGCGGTCCCAGTTACGCGATCTTGTCCAATGGCAATAGCTATTCTGAACCAGTGGTGCAAAGTGGTGTCGACACCTCTAACTTTGCGCTGCTTACTTCAGATGATTACACAGTCAGCGATATTAATGGCGACGGTCTAGACGACCTGCTAATTAACCCAGTGGGAAATATGCCATTTAGTGTTTCGATAGCTGGTAGTAACGGCAATACCCCTGTTCTGATACCTCCTCCAGTTGTTACTCAATATACCTATGATGCCCTTGGTAGGCTTATCAAGGTGCATGTCAATGACGTTGAGAAATCGAGCTATCAATATGACGCTGCGGGTAACCGAACAAACGTAGTCGATGAGGAGTAATAAGGTGATCAAGATGACTTTAAATAATCAATTCTATAAAACCATCGCCCAATTACTTTGTTTTATCTCTGTGTTTGCCGTCAGTAATGCAAGTGCTCAAGAGGGTATCCCAAAGCCTGAATACTATTACACAGACGCGAACAATGTGGATGTATTGGGTGGAAAGCTGTCGTTGACCAACTCTGGTCTGTCTATCGGCTCAGACAACTTAACTCTAAATTACCAGGTTTCAAGCTATTCCGGCGATTTTATTAACTTTGTGGATAGCTACGTCGGTGCGACAATTTACTTCGCATATAAAGCATGGCAAGGCATAGGGTATGAGTGGGTTCAGTATATGATCGTGCGAACGCCTGCCGGTACCATACAGTTTAAACTCGACGAAAATGACAATTACGTGGGTTTAAAAAATTCACAAGGTAGCGTTGTTGAACAGGGTAACAACTTTACAGTGACTTACCCGGATGGAACTATAGCTAAATTCAGACGGACCTCAAATTTGCAGCTGGTAGATTTCGGCCCTCGAACCGCCGCTGCTGCACAGGGCGTTATTAACGCAGGCCAGCCATCTTCACAACTTAGAGTGGCTCAGTTGGAGGAATTAATCTACCCCAATGGATACACTTTAACATTGCACAAGCATCAAGATCACAACGGTGTTTCCAGTGTAACTACAAACACTGGTCTTCAGCTTAAGTACACAGACACCCAAGCAGATACGACCTGGGATATTTATGCCATCAATAATGCCGTAAGCTATTGTTCACCATCAAGTGAAGACACTTGCAGCTTTCAGGATTGGCAAAGGATGAGGTTTAAATGGTCTAGAGCTGACGCAATACAAAAAGTTTTTGAACACGACCCCGTTGAATTTTTCTATAGCATCACGGATTCAGCAGGTTTGACTACGGAATATCACCATAGCCCCATCGATGCTCATGAAGGTGCGACCCATCCAGCATTTCCGCTTGGCGAAAACTTTATTTGGCGAATAACAAAAATAGTAGAACCCCGTGGCCGTACAACTGACTATAGTTACTACAATCGAGTGGGCGGCTTTGCCGGTGGTGGGTACTACGTGGTTGAGCCAGCTATTTTGGGGAGTGCTTCAACAAATACATACACCACAAGCTATAGCCTTGGTCACGGTCTCTTCAACTACGCATTTAATCAGCACAGTAACAATTACATCCGGCATACGGCTAACGACTATCGTGGCACCAACTTAGTTTTCTATACCGGAAAGGGCACTTTACTGACAGCAAAAGATTATTTTTCTTATAGAAGTTACGCCTTTGATGAAGATTGGAACAACGAAATTAAAACCATGTATTCACCCGAGGGCACGTTTAAATACTACTACGACGCTAAAAAGCGTCTTATTAAACGCACCCACGTAGTCGGCGCCGATGAGAATGCACCGGAAAATATCGATCTAATAGCTGAGTACCCTACAACCTGTAGCAACCCCAAAACCTGTAATAAGCCAACCAAATTTACCGATGGAGAGGGAAACGTAACAGATTACGACTATCATACTGAGTCAGGCCAAATTGCCAAGATTACCAAGCCTGCCGGACGCAATGGCGTGCGTCCTGAAACGCGTTACACCTATGAACAGAAGTATGCCTGGTACAAGGATAGTTCAGGGGCTTTCCAGCGCTCCAGCCAGCCCATCTGGCTGCTTACCAAAGAAAGCAGCTGCCAAACTGGTCCGGCTAATGGAAATGGCTGCCTAAATGGCAGTAGTGATGAAGTTATTACCACCTACGACTATGGTCCGGACAGTGGCCCTAATAACCTCTTTCTAAGAGGCATCGCCGTCACTGCCGATGGAGAAACGCGCCGCACCTGCTTCGAATACGACAATTATGGCAACCGTATCAGTGAAACCAACCCCAAAGGCACAGCAGCCTTAACAAGCTGCCCTTAAGGAAGAGGATAAGATAATGAAGATTAATCTACCTACTGCTCCAAATCGCTTATTGTGCTTTCTTGGGCTAATTTCTCTGTCGTTCATCACGGCTAACGCCGCTATCGCGCTAACAGCCGCACCTTATAAAACGATCACCCATTACGATGCCGGGCGCCGCGTTATTGCGGTTATCCAACCCGACCCCGACGGTACGGGCGGTTTGTTGTCTCCGGCAACGCGTAATACTTACAACGGCACAACCGGTTTACTGGAAATAGTTGAATCCGGATATATCAACGCGCAAACCTATGGCGCAATGTCACCCGGTTCCTGGGGCGCGGGGTTTACCGTCGTTACCCAAACCCTGTACACCTACGATAGCCAGGGGCGGGTTAAGACGCTAGCAAAGGCCGATGGGAGTGGTTCCTCTTATACGCTAACGCAAACCAGCTATGACGCTGTGGGGCGTACCGAATGCGTGGCGGTACGAATGAATATGGATACCTACGACAGCTTGCCTGCCAGCGCCTGCACATTGGCAACGGAGGGCGATTATGGCCCGGATCGTATTACGAAATTTGAGTATGACAATGTCTATAACGACATCATGACCGTCGAACACCGAGCCTTCGGAACAACCCTGGCGCAACAATATGCCACCTACGAGTATTATCCTGCTAATAATGTGACGTCGGACTTCGGTTCAGTTAACCAGCTAGGCGGCATGCGCAAGTCCGTCACCGACGCAAACGGGAATACCACAGATTACGAATACGATGCTGCGGCTCGTCTTAACAAGGTGACCTTTTCCGATAATACCTATGAATCCTACACATATGATAAAAACGATAATCGTGAGCAACTTGTAAAGCGTGATGAGAAGATCATCAACTACAGCTATGATGCACTAAACCGCATGTGGCGAAAGGATCCGGTTCCGGCCGGTGAAAAAAATACCTATTACCAGTACGACAACTTCGACCTCCAAACTGCCGCTCGATTTGATAATGAAACAACCGGCAACGGCATAATTTACGAGTTTAATGGCTTTGGAGAGCTTACGCGTGAAACGAATACCCTGGGTACGACTCGCAGCATTCAACAGGGTTATGACACCAATGGTAACCGCACCAGCATTATACACCCCGACAGTCAGAGCTTTACGTATGTCCACGATGGTTTAGACCGCCTGACGCACGTAAAGCAGGGCAGCACAGATCGAATCGTCTACGGTTTTGATCAAGCCGGCCGTATTGATAGCCGCAGCGCAGGTAGTGCTACCACGTCGCTTCTTTACGACCCTATCTCGCGCATGAAGCACCTCAGTCACAACCTATCAGCTACAGGTTTCGATGTCCGCTTTGAGTATGGCTATAACCCCGCAAGCCAGTTGATGGATCAGCACATTAGCAATACGCTTTTTCACCATGTCGAAGCTGGAAGCCAGGAAGGTAGTTACGTTGTCAATAACTTAAACCAGTACACCAGTGTGGCCGGCAAAACCTTCCAATACGATGACAACGGCAACCTCACAAGCGACGGTGACAGCACCTACAGCTATGATATTGAGAATCGCTTAAAGTCGGTTAGCGGTGTTCAAAATGCGACGCTGAGTTACGACCCCTTAGGGCGCTTGTATCAGGTGACGAGCAGCGGCACAACAACGACATTCCTTTACAGCGGTGATTCGCTGGTTGCTGAATACCAGGGTTCCACCATGAAGCACCGCTATGTGTTTGGTAATGGCATTGACCAGCCGCTGATTCATTTTGAAAACAGCGGCACTTCTAGCCCAAATTACCTATATAGTAATCATCAGGGGTCCATCATTGCAGAAACTAACAGCTCCGGTACTGCTCTATACGCCAATACCTACAATGCTTTTGGTGTGCCATCCGGCATTAATTCAGGGCGTTTTGGTTACACTGGGCAATTGAATCTACCTGGATTGGACTTGCAGTATTATAAGGCGCGGATTTACTATCCTCGGATTGGGCGGTTTTTGCAGACGGATCCTGTTGGGTATGAGGATCAGATGAATCTTTATGCTTATGTGCATAATGATCCGCTTTCTTTTTCTGATCCTTCCGGAATGGTATCCATGTCTGTTTATCATGAAGTATTAATTACAGGCTATCCGGATAGCAGCAGTTGTGGATGCCGGGAACTGACAGGAGTTGATGCACGTGATTTTGTGCAAGGTTTGCAGAACGCGCGTGACAATCTTATGTCTGTTGCTATTTGGAACTTAACTGGTGTTAAGGTTGGGATGGTTGCGGCCGCCTTTAATGTGTTTAATGAAAGCGATGAACCCCCGGTGGAGGGAGCTGAGCTCGAAGATACCACCGGCCATGGAACCAAAATATGGGGTACTGAAGGAAGCTATGAAGATGCCGTTGGTGCCGCTGAAGGTATGACTGGCGGAAGACTTGGTGACAAAGGTGGTGGCGTAAAAGTTGGCACTGATTCCAATGGTAATACTGTGATTGTCCGTCCTGGTGGCGGAGCCAAGAACAGCGGTGAAAGAGCTAATGGTACAATTGAAATTCAACCTCAAGGTGGTGGCAGAGCCACAGATAAAATAAGGTTTCGATAAAATGGAGAATTTTGATAAATATGAATTAGGCGTTACCATAGACGAAAATGGTAGCTTTTATTTGGAGTCAATAAGCGATTCGAAAAACGGATTAGCTATAACGCACTTAGATTCTAAAAATAATCTGCGGCTGGTGTTGAATTTTGGGATTGTTTATTGCTACAGAGTTACCAATGAGAGCTATAGACTAAAATTTTTAGAAGAAACAGAAGGAAAGCTTTCGGGCATCGTGAGCACAACAAGCAACTCTGATTTTTTACATTGGTTCCATGAAGAAAGTAAAAATATCTATATAAATAATAATGTAATACATTTTTTAGTTGTTTCAGCTGATGATGTTATAGATATTTTGTCGAGTAATACTGTGAAATGTAATCTCGAGACTATTGACTAGCAATAGATGAATTCCGGGGACAGTTTGAGGTTGCCATACAGAATTCCGGAGAATTCCGGGGACAGTTTACTTAATTCGAGCAAGTAGAAACAAAACTGATATTTATTTGATCAAGGAGTATGTAGATGGCAAGGATGCCACGATTAGTTGTACCGGGTTACCCACATCATGTGACGCAAAGGGGTAACCGCAGGATGAAGACGTTCTTTTCACAAGAAGATTATCAATATTATTTGGATTTAGTGGCTGAGGCTAAACAGCGGGTAGGTGCTGAGGTTTGGGCCTATTGTCTTATGCCAAACCATGTTCATCTTGTTGTGGTGCCGGATGAAGAAGATAGCTTGGCCAGATTATTCGGATTTGTCCACCGCCACTATACACGTCGTATTAACTTTCGAGAGAAGTGGAAAGGGCACTTATGGCAAGAACGCTTTCACTCGTTTGTCATGGATGAGAATTATTTGTTGGCCACGGTCAGGTACACGGAGTTAAATCCTGTTCGAGCGAATTTGTGTCGTTTACCGGAGGATTGGCATTGGTCCAGTGCGAAGCCGCATTTATGCGGTGAGGATAATAGCGTAGTGACGGTAAAACCAATGCTCGATCGCGTCGGCAACTGGTTGGAGTACTTGTCGACGGAGGAGGCGACCATGGATCTAACCAAGATACGACAACACGCAGGGACAGGTCGGCCTATGGGAGAAGAGTCCTTTGTTGAACATTTGGAAGTATTGACGGGGAAGGTTCTAAAGAAAGGCAAGCCTGGACCAAGGTCACGAATTAAGTAAACTGTCCCCGGTATTCCCGGTATTCCCGGTATTCCCGGTATTCCCAAGGTAAGAATATTCCTGGTGGTGTTCGTCCAGCAAGACCTGATGAAATTCCGAGACGGTAACGAGTATCGACATATGACTACGACGCAGAATAACATAGATTTGTTGGCCAAAATTCAAAGTTGGTACGCTTCTATGTGTAACGACGATTGGGAGCATACATATGGCATATTTATCAGCAATATTGACAATCCGGGTTGGTCATTAAAAGTCGAATTAAAAGATACCTATCTTTATGATGTAGAGTTTAAAAAAGTACATGTGCAGAGAGATGATGAGAATGATTGGGTTATCTGTGGTGTAAAAGACGGTGATTTTCAGGGTTATGGTGGTCCTGGAAATCTAGGTGAATTACTCCGGGTGTTTTTGGATTGGGCTGAGGAAAATGAAAATTAGTGATAAATGGGGTCATATATGGACCCGCGTTAATTTTCAAGTGAAGTAAGCATAATTAGCTTCTTGGCAACCAATTCTATTGGACCAAACAAGTCAGCA
>JANQKW010000147.1 GCA_028280905.1 Porticoccaceae bacterium | reverse complement strand
TCGCGACCGGTTCGTCAAATTGCCTCTCCACCACGACATTAGGCGTGCCTTGTTTCCCCGTGTCGTGAATGGTTGTCGCCCACAACCGGCGACGCACGACGCCAACGTCTTCGGTCAGCATGCGAATGGTTTCAAGATCGGGGGCGGCAAAACAGCACAGCAGATTTTTGCCTTCGTCCGACAGCAGGCTTTCGTGCCAGTTGGCCCGGTAAGTGGCGAAACAATCCATGCCCTCCAGCGCTATGGTATTAAAGTCTTCCCCTGTAATGGCGTTGGCAAACTCGCGTTCGACGACAACATCAACCATGGTGCGGCTCCCTACTTGCCTATATTAAGTATCACTTAACAGCTCCTTGGCGCGGCTGCTTACCCATTTGGCCACCGCCTCCGACGCCATTTCGCGAATCGCCTCGATATGCACCTCGCGCTGCTGCTCGTCCGCCTTGCCGTAAGCCAGCGCCAGGGTGGCATGGGCCTGCATAATGTCCGACGGCCGCTCCATCAGTTCCGCAAGCTGCAGCGCTTCGCCGGCGCGGGCGATGGCGGATGGGGTTTGACCATACTCCAGGTCCAGCATGGCCGCCCTGTTCAACACCAGCGCCAGTCGTTGCTTAGCGTCGACCTGGCGCAGTTCTTTGAGGGCGGCGTCCAGGTCGCCGGGGCTTTTGTGCATGCCGTACTCGGCGAGCGCCGCCATGGCCCGGGCAAACGGGAGTTCACTGCCCTCGCGGAGCCGCGGGCCTATCTGGATCAATACCTGTGCTCTGTCGTTGGCGGCGGCATAATCCCCCCGTTGCAATTCGATAACAGCCAGGTATTCATTGGCGAGAAATTCGCTGATCCTATCACCCTGGGATTTACACAGGGTGCGAGCGTCTTCCAGCAATTCAACAGCGTCATCCAGGCGGTCTTCATAGTAGCGCAGTATTCCCAGGCAAGTGGGAATGGCTATGCAGCTAAAGCGCCTGCGCTCCGCCAGAGCTCTGGCTTCCATCACCAGGGCGTCGGCCTGACTCAGATCCCGTTCCAATAACGCCAAGCACTTGGCCGCCTCGGCCATGCCGACAATCTGGTCGTCCTCGTTGCCTTCCCGGGTGATTCGCTCGGCCTGCAGGGAGTTGCGCCGCGCATCGGACCACTGGCCGTGGACCCACCGCACATAGCTGGCCATCTGGTAACCCAGCCTGGCGTGGGCCGGCGAGCCGTGGTCCAGCGCCTGCTCCGCCAGTTCGATGTAGTAGTCGGCGGACGCCGCCCAGTCTTCCAGCGGCGCCGCCGTCAAGCGGATGTCGCACAAATCCAGGGTAATGCAGATGCGCTCGACATCATTGAGCTGGCCGGCAAACTCCAGCCCCCTGTTATAGAGTTCCAGCGCATCTTCATTGGCATAGAAACGCAGGCACAGGCGGCCGGCAAACACCATCGCCCGGGCCGCCAATGCGGGATCGCCGCTTTTCCGGGCGTGGTGGGCCAGATCGGCAGCCAGCGACTGATCCAGGGCGCTATCGGCCTCCAGCAGCTCGGCCACGGCGCGGTGCATCGCCTGCCGGCGCGCCGCCGATATACTCTCGTAAATCGCCTGGGCCACCAAATCGTGTGAAAAGCGAAAACCCCGCTGGCCGGGATGGATAATCCCCTGGGTTTCCGCCGTTTCCAGCGCGGCGTCAACTCTGTCGCGTTCAAGTCCCGCAACCTGTTGCAGGGACTGGGTGGTGATGCGCGGCGCCAGTACCGACGCCCAGTGCAGGACTTTTTCCGCGTCCTGATCCAGCCGGCACATCCTTTCCTGGATTAACTCGGTGAGCGAGCTGCAGGCGCCCCCCTCAACTTCTGCGCGGGCCAGTTCAATGGCCAGCAGCGGGTTGCCGCGGCAGTCTTCACTGAGGCTATCGGCATTCGCCGCGGGAAACAGGCCGAGAATGATTTCACTGAGGGCTTCGGGTGCCAGCGCGGTCAAGCGCAGCTCCTGCAACTGGTGGTCGCTGCGCAGCCCCCTGATAACCTGCTGCGCCGCCGTGTTGTCCCGCAGCTCAACTTCCCTGGCGGCGGCGATTACCAGTATCGGCTGCCGCTGATTAATGCGCAGCACATAGTGAAGCGCGCTGGCGGAGGACTCGTCGCACCAGTGCATATCATCCAACAGCACCACCACCGGGTGTTTGGCGGTCTCCTCCATCAACAGCTCGCTGAGGGAGATAAACACCCGATCCCGCGTAACGCGCTCACTGCCGGCCAACAGGCTAGTCACGGGATTGCCCGGCCGGGCGCGTTGCAGGGCGTCATTCCACACCGCGAAAGGCCTGATGATTTCCGATTCGAAGGCGCTGGCCTTCAGGATCTGCACCGCGTTGCTTCGCGCCAGCGCAGCGGCGGCTTGCAAAAAGCGGCTTTTACCGATGCCCGGCTCACCGCGAATCAACACCATTGCCGCCGTGCGCTTCTCCACCATGTGCTGAAAGGCGGCGGCGAGAGCAGCCAACTCGGCATCCCGGCCGACCAGTGTTTTGCTCGCCCCGGCTGCTTCGATTGTGGTCCCGTGACCGCCCTGTCTTGAAACGCTTTCCCTGGCGGGGACGGCAATGTCCGCGGGCTGGAGGATCTCGGGGCTGGCCTGCAGCGCTCGGACCAAGGCCTGGCTGTTTTCAATACCCACTTCCGCCAAGGCTTTTTTACCGGCGCGATACTGCCGTTCCGCCTCCTGTGTCCGACCCAGTCTGACGAGCAGTTCGATCATCCTGGCCCTTGCCGGTTCATCGTAAGGCATCAGGGTAATCAGCCGGTTGGCGTAGTGAAGGGCCTGCTCCGGCGCGAGTTGGCCGCGATCCAGCAGGGCGTTCACGACTAGCGCTTGCAAACGGGCAACCTGCTCCCGCCAACCGATGCACCAGGTGTAAAAGCCGTTGAAATCCGGCAGCTCGAGACCCTCCAGAAAACCGCCCCAAAAGCAGTCCGCCGCCTGCCTCAGCTGATCGGTGTCGAGGCCGGTCAGGTTGCCGTTTGCCAACTGCCGCAGCGCCAGCACATCGATATCCACATCACTGGCGTCGAACGACACACTGGACCGGTCGGCAATGATGCGGGTGTGTTGTTCGTCATCGACCAGCTTACGGATTTTCGACAGGCTCCAACGCAGCGAGCCGCGCGGGTCGTCGGGAATTTCCCAAAGCAGTTCACAGAGATGTTCGCGGCGAAAGGTGCGCGGATTCAGCGCCAAGTAAGCCAGCAGCGCCCGGGTTTTTTTGGAAGGCGGCAACTCCACGGCATCGCCACCGCGGACGATTTTCAGTTCACCGAGTACGCGTATCGCTAGCTTGGTCATCAATGGGTCTTTTGCCGGTGTCGTATGCTCATTATAGGGATTAAAACAGCCTATTTTCAGGTTGCAACCCGATTTTGCGTCTAAACTGAAGCTACCGCTTGGTATTTCAGTCGATATTTCGAAATACCACGGTGGCTCTAACGCTGCCTTCCTCGCAGTTGGCGCAAGCTGCTAGCCATGACGGGAATGCCGGCGAGGCGCATTCCGCAGAAATCACGAGGAGATCACCATGGCGATATATAACACCATCCTGGATACCATAGGCAACACACCGCTGGTTAAGCTGCAGAAGCTGGCCCCCGAGGGCGTCAATCTGTACGTGAAGGTGGAGGCCTTTAATCCGATGGGATCGGTCAAGGACCGTATGGCCAGGGAAGTGATTGAGCAGGCGGAAAAAGACGGCGAGTTGAAACCGGGCCAGACAGTGGTGGAAGCGACCAGCGGCAACACGGGCATTGGCCTGGCGATGGTGTGCGCGCAAAAGGGCTACCCGCTGATTGTGACCATGGCGGAAAACTTTAGCGTGGAACGCCGAAAATTGCTGCGTTTTCTCGGCGCTAAAGTGGTGTTGACTCCGGCGTCGGAAAAGGGCACCGGCATGCTGAATAAAGCGATTGAACTGGCCGAGACCCATGGTTACTTCCTTTGCCGGCAATTTGAAAATGAAGCCAACGCAGACGTGCACACCCGCACTACGGCCTGGGAGATACTTAACGATTTTAACGAAAGCACTCTGGACTACTGGGTTACCGGCTTCGGCACCGGCGGCACGCTGAAGGGCGTTGGGCGAGTGTTAAGGGTGGAAAGCCCGGACACTAAGATTGTTGTCGCCGAGCCGGATAACTCGCCGATTCTAGCCAGCGGTGTGCCGCAACCCCGCGACGAACAGGGCGCAGTCAGCCGCAGCCACCCCCACTTCAGGCCCCATTTGATGCAGGGCTGGACGCCCGACTTTATTTCGAAGTTGACCGAGGACGCGATGACAGCCGAGTTGATCGACGGCATTGTGCCGGTGAATGGCGATGACGCGCTCAGGATTTCCAAGGAATTGGCGCGGCGCGAGGGCATCCTGGTGGGCATATCCAGCGGCGCCACGCTGGTGGCGGCATTGCAGGTGGCCGAGCAGGCGCCCGCCGGCAGCAATATCGTCTGTATGCTGCCGGACACGGGCG
>JANQKW010000144.1 GCA_028280905.1 Porticoccaceae bacterium | reverse complement strand
TTCCCATGTCCATCACCGCGGTAAGTGGTGAGACCATGGTGAAAATGAATATTCAGGAAATTAGTGATCTGGCGCAATCCTTGCCCAATCTAACCTTTTCGCAGTCCGGCGCGGGCGCCAATGCCTACATTCGTGGCCAGGGCTCCGGGTTTAATATTGCCTTCGAGCAATCCGTAGGATGGTTTGTCGACGGCATCTACGGCAGCCGGGTGGAGCAGTTCCTGGCGCCTATGTTTGATGTATCGTCCGTTGAACTGCTGCGAGGGCCTCAAGGTACCGTGCTCGGTAAAAACATTATCGCCGGTGCGATTAATATCCGTACCGCACGGCCCACCGAAGAGTTTGAAGGCCGCGTAACCGGTATGTACACCGATGAGACCGATCGCCGACGAATCGAGGCGGTTGTCAGCGGCGGCCTTACTGATTCCGTAAGAGCAAGACTGGCCATATCAGACACTCAGGCGGATGGCTGGTTGGAGAATACACTGCCCGGCGCTCCCGACGAAGGTGATACTCTGGAAGAACTTGACGAGCAGTTGGTCAGATTGTCTGTTGAAGTCGATATTACAGACAATCTGCAAGGTTTCTTTAAGGCGGAATACACGGAATCACAGGGTGACCGCACCGAAACGGGTCAGGTAGCATTTGTCCAACCTCCGGGCTCAACCCCTTTCCCCACCGCGGAGGCGCTTGTTATTTCTGAACAGCAGGACTTGTCGATTAATCATCAAGCGCAAACCATTTCGCCTTGCGCCAGGGAGTCGCGACAGGCGGCGTTGGCGGCGGCTTGTGCTATTCGCGGAAACGGTGGTCTGCCGTTCGAGGACGTTGAAATCTATAACTACGTCGCGGATTTTCGTTATGACCTGGATGGCTACGAATTGGCGTTTGTCACGGGTTGGTCGGAGTTTGAACAGGAGCGCGTCAGCGTTAATGACTACGGCCTCGGCACGCTGGACGCTTGGAAGACAGAAGAATTTGAGCAACTAAGCCAGGAAATTCGCATCACCTCCCCAGGCGGTCAGTTCGTCGATTGGACTGCGGGTTTTTACTATCAGGATTCTACGGTAGATTCGACCTACGCGAACTTGGTCGATTACGGACAATTGGCACCGGACCCAGGTAGTTTTACCGGCGATCTGGCACGGGATTGGGAGCAGAATTCTGAAACCTATAGCGTGTTTGCCGAAGCTACTTTTAATGTTACGGATACTTTCCGATTTATTCTGGGCGGTCGTTGGACAGAAGAAGAGAAGGACTACTTTAAGCGCTTCCAGCTTCTTTTGGCAAGTACCTATGATCCTATCACCGGCGGACTTCTTGCCGGCTTAGGTGGGGCTCTGGACCCGGTTACCTATTTCCCGGATGGCGTTGGAGGTGCTAGCTTTAACGGATCGTTTAACCTGCCGGACGGCACCTACACTAATATCCTGAGCAGCGACGGTGTCCTTGAAGGCACCGGAACGGTAGCCGGTGGTGTTGTCACGTCTTCCGACACTAACACCGAGCGGGAAACCACGCTATCAGGCACCTTGCAATATGATGTGGGCGATACCCAGTACTACCTGACCATCGCGGAAGGCTATAAGTCGGGTAACTGGAATGAAAACGCCCGTTCCGTAGTGCCGGAACGGTTTGACCCGGAATTCGCTACCTCCTACGAATTGGGGGCCAAGTTTGTGCTGGCGGATGGCGCCGCGGAGTTAAACACTGCGCTGTTCTATGTCGAATACACCGACCTGCAGGTGAGTAACTGGACCGGCACGCGCTATATTATCGGCAATGCGGGTGAGGCGGTATCCCAGGGCTTGGAAGTCGATGGTCGCTGGCAAATCAGCGAGTACTTTATGCTCAGCGGTGCCGCGGCGTTCCTGGACTCGCGCTATGAAGAGCTGGAGTTCGGCTGTAATACCTTCCAAACGGTATTGGGTGGTGCCGGCTGTCAGTCTCGTGATCTCGGGGGCGGAATAACTCAAAACTTCCAAGACCTCGACGGGGAGAACACCTCGTTCGCTCCGGAGCTGTCGGGCAACCTGGCGCTGGATTTTGAAGCGCCCGTCTCCGAAGCAATGTTGGTATCAGCGCGTGTTGGCGTAAGTTATACGGCTGAGCAAAATGCCTCTACCGATAACCACCCGCTGTTGGTGTTGCCTGCCGCAACATTATGGAACGCGAGGGTAGGCTTGTCTTCAGCGGACGATACTTGGGATGTTGCGGTTGTTGGGCGTAATATCTTCGACAAGCGCACCGTGCAGTTTATGGGTAACGGCGGAACTCGCTTCCCCGGATCCTTTGGCGGCATCCACGGCCTACCGAAAACCATAACAATTCAGGGAACCTATCGCTTCTAGGTTCCTTGTATTCCCGTTTTTTTAGTGACTGGGCGGCCCCGCAAGGGGCCGGCTTTTTTGCGCTTGCGCAACAGTGATAGGTCGAGGATCATAGCGTTCCCTTCAGCTGTAAACAGGAACGAGTATGAGTAAGGTAATAAACCAGCGGGAAGAATTTCGCGCCATGGTATTGCGGTTTTTCGAGCAGGAAATCCTGCCGCACTACGACCAGTGGGAAAAGTCAAAATTAATGCCCAAGGAGACGTGGCGCAAGTTGGGAAGCGCAGGCTTGCTGCTGCCGGATTTTTCGGAGGCGTACGGCGCGGCCAACACAAGCGTTGATATACCAATGATGATTATGGAGGAAATGTGCCGGCTCAACCTACAGGGGCTGGCATCGGGTTACAATATTCAATCCAATATTATCGGCCCCTATATCGAGAATATTGGTTCGGAAGCCCAGCAGCAGCGATGGCTGCCCGGCCTGGTATCCGGGGAGGTGGTGGCGTCATTGGCGATGACCGAACCGGGCGGCGGAAGCGATACAGCCGCGATGCGCACGCAGGCTATCCGGGACGGCGACGACTATGTTATCAACGGTTCAAAGACCTTTATCACCAACGGTATGCATGCCGACCTAGTGGTGCTTTGCGCCAAAACCGATATTAACGCGGGCTCCAGGGGAATTTCGTTGTTGCTGGTGGATACCAGCCTGCCGGGATTCCATCGGGGTAAAAAGATCGACAAGATAGGGCAGCAAAGCAGCGATACGGTGGAGCTGTTTTTTGACGACCTGCGTGTTCCGGTGGACTGCTTGCTGGGGGAGGAAGGCAAGGGCTTTATTCATATGATGCAGGAGCTGCCCCGCGAGCGACTGGGCTGTTCGGCGCAGGCCGTGGGCCATATGCAGGGTGCACTGGATTTGGCAACGGCGTATGTGCAGCAGCGACAGGCATTCGGCAACCCATTAAGTAAACTGCAAAACACCCGTTTCAAGCTGGCGGCGTGCAAGGCCAAGCTGGAAATGAGCAGGGCATTGTATGAGAAGAATCTCGTGAAATTTAAAGCAGGCGAGATGACCGTTGAGGATGCCGCACTGCTAAAATATGCAACCACCGAACTGCAGCTTGAGGTGATCAACGAATGCCTGCAGCACTTTGGCGGCTATGGTTATACGGATGAATACCCGATATCCAGGTTTTACCGCGACGCCAGGGTTCAGACTATTTACGCCGGCAGTTCGGAAATCATGCTGGAGGTTATCGCAAGGGGGATACTCGGGCGATAAACGCGGTCCTGCTGCGTTGACGATTAAATGTCGCCAATACGATAGTTCAGCATCACCTTATGCGATACTTTCCGGACGATTCGTTTGCTAGCTGTATGCCTATAACCAAGTGTTGGCAACGCCATAAACCGACAATAGGATTGCTATGACCAATATAGATAAACAGACCGATAAACCCGTCGAAACGGAAATCCTCGACGGCGTGGCTTGTATAACCCTAAACCGGCCCGCGGCGTTTAATGCCTTAAACCGGGCCCTGTCAAACGGGTTAATTGAAGCATTCGAGAAAGTGAGTGCCGACGATGCGACAAAGGCCGTGGTATTAACCGGGGCCGGGAAAGCGTTTTGTGCCGGTGTGGATCTTAAAGCACTAACCGGGGATCCGGACTTTATCAAGGTTGGCGGGTTGGGACCGGATACGCCGGTAGTACGGGCAATACGGAAGTGCAAAAAGCCGATAATCGGTGCGATCAACGGGGCCGCCGTCACCGGTGGTTTCGAGCTTGCGCTGGCCTGTGATTTTCTTTACGCGGCGGACACCGCCAAGTTTGCCGACACCCATGCCCGCGTGGGTATCATGCCGGGCTGGGGGCTTTCACAAAAGTTGTCGCGCCTGGTGGGTATCAACCGCGCCAGGGAGATTAGCTTTACCGGCAACTATTTTTCCGCGGCCCAAGCCGAGCAGTGGGGGCTGGTAAACAGGGTGCTTGCGCCGGAAGAACTGTTGCCGGCTGCGTTGGAAACCGCGCGGCAGATCGCAGACACCATTCCCGAAGCCTTATACGGAATCAAAGCGCTTATGAATGACGGCTGGGAGCTTGTTCTTGGCGAAGCGCTGGAATTGGAGGGCGAACGCAGCCAGGTGTTCGCCGAAACGGTCGACTATTCCGCAATGGAACAACGGCTGCAGACGCTCAGAACTCGCGCGAAAAAGTAGCTACCCCCAGTTGGGGATAACTTCCCGTCTCACCGGGGTAGTGCAGCTCCGCGTTCGGGTTGGTTAAAATTCGGCAAGATGATTTTTCAGGATCTTGTCGGATGCTACATTGCCTGTTGCAAAGAAACTCAGGAATTTTGATTTTCCAACAGAGGATCCTATGGTATGAAAAGTATTCAGCGTTGCACCCTGGTGTCGTTACTACTGGTTTTCGCGAGCCTGCACGCGGGCGCGGCGCCACCGCAGCCTGAAGAGCGGGCTGTCAATCATCTGGTGGCGCTTGAAAAGCAATTCGAAGAAGCTATGGTGCGCGGCGATATTGAGTTTCTGGATAAGCTGTTGCAGGACGACTTCACTTTTACCCATGGTGACGGGTGGATTGGCGGCGGTGACCGTTTTAGAACGGACGATAAAGCGCTCACCCTCGAATTGGTGAAGCATAAGCCCTACGCTTATCGGACTCCCGGCGATATCCAGGTTGAGTTGCACGACGATATCGCCATCACCAAGGGCAGCTATACCGCTCAGTTAACCAGAAACGGCGTGACCCGCAGGTTTTCGGTGAACTATATCCGCGTCTATGTCCTCAGAAGTGAAGGCTGGCGGTTGGTTTCGCATCTCACTGTTGATGGGCCGCATTATCTTAGCCAATCGAAGTAGCGGCTTGTAGGGGGGGTGCCGCTAGTCCGCGGCTATCTAGGAACGCCTTTTGAGACTCGCTGTGAACCCATCCCTGGGCGCTCCGCGTCGACATCCCTGTCGACGAGGGTCTCAAAAGGCGTT
>JANQKW010000101.1 GCA_028280905.1 Porticoccaceae bacterium | reverse complement strand
TTTGCCTTCGGGAACCACACCGATAAGCGGCACATGGTTGTAAGCGGCCGCCTGCTGGTCCACGCGGCCGTCCCCGATCATTACGCAGCGCTCGGCGGCCAAGCCGTGCTGTTTGAGAATATCAGCGATATTGTGCTCCTTTAGCCTAGGCGTCCCTTTGACTTCGCTAAACTCGTGCGGCATTTTCCTGGCGGCGATAATCTCAATCAGTTCGGATTGCGGTGTTCCCGATACCACAAACGTTTTTACCCGAGAGGGCAGGGCATCCAATAGCTCGATTGCTCCAGTGATGTCGGCGCACGCTGCAACGGCGCGGAAACTCGCCTGTCGAAACTCGTCGGCTAACCGGCCGATCTCTTGTTTATCGGCGCTTCGCTCGAGGAAATTTTCCAGTACAAACGCCAGCTTTTCCTGTCTGGAGCGCCCGGTAAACGCGTAAAAATAGGCGAGTATATTTTCCCTGACCGGTTCGGGCTCCGCTTCGAAAAGCGATAGAAAAGCCCGCGCCTTTATATCGACCGAGTCCACCAGCACACCGTCGAAATCGAAGAATATGGCGTCCAGGTTGTCGATCAATTTCCTGGCGGGGAATGCGAGAGTTGCTGGCATACACGAGACACGGTTGCTGATTGTTGTGGCCTTTCGCTAATCATTATTGCCGCGACTTTTGCTGCATCGAGGCAACCGGGAGCGCGCGCCCTTGTCAAGCTTGTAAATAATAAGAATGATTTATACTGCCAATTGACACCGGTGTCAAATACAAGTATAAATTCTCCCTATATCCGATTAAGTATTGTAGCGTCGGCATCCCCCAACAATCATTTAACGTCCTTTTCAAGGTTAGCCGGGGGCAATTACAGGGTGGAGAGGGTCATATGTCACAAACATTAGTTATGCGTCCGGAGCGCTTGTTTCCCGCCAGCGCGCCAGAGCGCGCGATTGCTCAGCGATTATTCAAGCTGGTGGAAAACCTGCCGATCATAAGCCCCCACGGCCACACGGATCCGCAGTGGTTTGCGCAAAATGCGAACTTTGCCAACCCCACGGAGTTATTAATTCAGCCAGATCACTATGTGTACCGGATGCTCTACAGCCAGGGGCATTCTCTGGAAGTGCTCGGTATCCCGCGGGCGGATGGCAGTGCGGCCGAGGTCGACCCGAGGGAAGTGTGGCGCCTGTTTGCCGAGAACTTTTATTTGTTTCGCGGCACGCCGTCCGCCTACTGGTTGAACTATGTTTTCAATCAAGTATTTGGCCTGGAGTGCCGTTTGAGCGCGGCCACGGCTGATCACTATTACGACACTATTAACGCCGCGCTCGCGACGGACGGGTTCAAGCCGCGCGCGCTGTTTGAACGCTATAACATAGAAGTGCTGGCGACTACGGAATCGCCGCTGGATACCCTGGAACACCACCAAACCATTTTGGATTCAGGTTGGGGCGGCCGGGTGATTACCGCCTTCCGCCCGGACCCGGTATTGGACCCCGCTTACGAGGGGTTCAGGCAAAACCTCCAGCAGTTAAGCGAAATCACCGGGCTGGATTGTTTTAACTACGCCCAGTACCTGGAGGCGTTGCGGCAGCGACGCAGTTTCTTCGCTCGGATGGGCGCAACCTCTACGGACCACGGTCATCCGACTGCCAGGACCGAGGATCTGTCGCCCGTGCAGGCGGAACAATTGTTTGGCAGGGTGACAACCGGGTCGCCGTCCGAGCAAGACGCGGAGTTATTCCGCGCCCATATGCTGGTGCAGATGGCAGCCATGTCTTTGGAAGATGGACTGGTGATGCAGATCCACCCGGGCGCTTACCGCAACCACAATGCGCAGATTTTCGGCCGATACGGGCGCGACAAGGGCGCGGATATTCCCATGTCCACCGATTATGTGGACGCCTTGAAGCCGCTGCTGGACCGTTTTGGCAACGAGTCGAAGTTGAGCATTATACTTTTCACCCTCGACGAGACGGTTTACAGTCGCGAGTTGGCGCCGCTGGTGGGGCACTATCCCACCCTGAAGCTGGGGCCGTCCTGGTGGTTCCACGACAGCCCCGAAGGCATGTTGCGGATTCGCCGCGCCACCCATGAAGTGGCGGGGTTCTACAATATGGCGGGTTTTAACGACGACACCCGGGCGTTTCTGTCCATTCCCGCCCGCCATGATATGGCGCGCCGCATGGACTGCGTACATCTGGCCGAACTGGTCGCCAGCCATCGACTCGAGGAGGATGAGGCGGCGGAATTGGCGGTCGATTTGGCGTATAACCTTGCCAAGGCGGCCTACAAATTATAGGTTTCCCCATCTTATGTTGCGGCGAGCCGCATAGCTGCAACGGAAAAAACGAGAAGCGATTTGGAAAACAAAGTCACTCAGTCACAGCGTTTAGGGGAGGGCGTTGCCCCCGCGCCTAATGCGTCGCTGCAAAGCATCTCCTACAACAGGGACGCCTGTGCGGTTGGAATTGTCCACCTGGGCATAGGCGCTTTTCACCGCGCTCACCAGGCCGTTTACACAGATGATGTGCTTGCCTTGAGTGGCGGCGACTGGCGAATACTCGGCGTATCGCTGCGCAGCGCCGGAGTGAGAGACCAGTTGAATACCCAACAGGGGTTGTACACCCTGGTGGAAATGGACAAGGCGGGAACCCAGTATCGACTGGTGGGCGCCATTAGTGAAGTGCTGGTGGCCCCGGAGAATCCGCAAGCGGTTTTGGGCGCGATGGTTGCGGAGAGCTGCAGAATCGTCTCGCTTACCATTACCGAAAAAGGCTATTGCCATGATCCGGCAACCGGCCGCTTGAACAAGCAACATCCGGATATCCTGCACGACCTCGCGCAACCGGATGCGCCGAAAAGCGCCCTTGGCTTTATCGTTGAAGCACTGCGCCGCCGCATGCAGAACAATGGCTCGGCGCCGACCGTGTTGTGCTGCGATAACCTGCCCAGCAACGGCGCCACCCTCAAACAGCTGGTGATCGAATACGCCTGTGAACGAGATCCGGCGCTGGCGGACTGGATTGATACGCAGGTGCCGTTTCCCAATACCATGGTGGACCGGATTGTGCCCGCTACCCGGCCCGACGATATTGAGCAACTGCAGAAAGCCTGTGGTTATCAAGACCTGGGTATGGTCAAGGCCGAACGATTCAGCCAGTGGGTTATTGAAGACGACTTTGCCTGCGGGCGCCCCGAATGGGACAAAGTCGGGGCCACCCTGGTGACCGACGTGGAACCCTACGAGCTGGCGAAGCTGCGGATGTTAAACGGCACCCATTCTGCATTGGCCTATCTCGGCTTTCTGGCGGGTTACGAGTATGTTCATGAGGTTGTCGGCAATCGCGATTTTTACCGGTTTTTGCGGCAACTGATGGTTGAGGAAATTGCGCCCACGCTGGTAGCGCCCCAGGGGCTGGACCTGACCGTGTATACGGACGATTTACTCGAGCGATTTGCCAATCCCAGTTTGATGCACCGAACCTACCAGATCGCCATGGACGGTTCACAGAAATTGCCGCAGCGACTACTCGGGACCCTCAGGGACCGCCTTGCGGCAGATGAGGGCATCGAGCGCCTCAGTTTGGCGATCGCCGGTTGGATTCGCTACGTGATGGCCTTTGACGAGCGCGGCGGCGACATCGCCGTGCAAGATCCCCTTGCCGAGGTTTTCCAGCGTATCGCGTCTGACAGTTATGATGCACAGGACAATATGTACCGTATCGACGACCTGGTGAACGGCTTCTTGTCCGTCGTCGAGGTATTCGGAACCGAGCTGCGGCAAAACAGCCAGTTTAAAGCGCGCCTGACCTACTGGCTCGGGCATCTGTTGGCCAACGGCGCGGCCACCACAATGAAAATTTTCCTGTCGCGGTAAGCGGCGGAGGAATTGCCATGTCCGTCAAAGTAACCGTCTGGAACGAATGCCGACATGAACAGGAAGACGAAGAGGTAAAACGGGTTTATCCCGAGACCATTGGCGGCTGTTTGATGGATGGTCTTGCACCCTATGGATTTGACCTTACCCTGCGCACGCTGGACGACGACGAGCAGGGCTTGCCCAGGTCACTGTTGGATGAAACCCATGTGCTGATATGGTGGGGGCACCGCTACCACGGCGAGCTTGCGGACGAGCGGATAGACTATATTCAACAGCGAGTATTGCAGGGTATGGGGCTGGTGGTGTTGCATTCCGGTCACCACGCAAAAATCTTCAAACGCCTGATGGGCACCAGTTGCAATCTGGCATGGCGCGAAGCCGACCAAGGCGAGCGAGAACGGCTTTGGGTTATTCAACCGTCGCACCCGATTGCCGAGGGCATTCCGCCCTATATAGAACTGCCTCAATCGGAAATGTACGGTGAACCTTTCGATATTCCCGAGCCGGACGAACTGGTGTTTACCTCTTGGTACCAGGGCGGGGAAGTGTTGCGCAGCGGGTGCTGTTTCAAGCGGGGCAGGGGGCGGATATTCTATTTCGGCCCGGGCCATGAGACCTTCCCGATTTACCGGGACGCGAATATTCTTCGCGTGATCGCCAATGGCATCAACTATGTCAATCAGGCCCACGGTGACGGATGGAGTTTGGACAACTGGGGCCGCCCCGAGCCTGCGGAGCCGGGAGCGCCCAGGCAAACCCGGTTTAAAAGGCCCCGTAAACCCGGTGGTGTAAAACCCGAATAGTAAGGGCCCCATTTCTTGTCACTTCGCGACGTCACTTGGGGTTCGTATATCGTTTCGGATGGTGCCAGCATCCCGCGGCCATCTGGGAACAGGTTTTGAGACTCGCTGTGAATACGTCCCTGGTCGCAATTGCTCCCGGCAATTCGCGACATTTCCTCCATCCCTGGAGGTCATAAGCTCCGCGCCGACATCTGACCTCCAGGGATGGAGGAAATGCAGAAAATCGTCT
>JANQKW010000055.1 GCA_028280905.1 Porticoccaceae bacterium | reverse complement strand
GCAAGCATATATTGCGTCCGAGTGTCAGTGTAGGGGTAGCAACGCACTGCCCGGGAGAGGACAAGAGTATGCTGATCGGTCGAGCAGACCAAGCCCTTTACCAGGCCAAAGTCAATGGCAGAAATTGCACCTATTCCCAGAACTGCCGGAATTCCCGCTGACGTAAACCAAAAAAAATGCCCTTTGCCAAACGACGGCAAAGGGCAAGTCGCCCAGCCCAGCGACTCAAAACGAGAGGGTTAGGCCCAATCCGTAAACCAGCCTCTGGTTTACGCGATAAAATGCAGCCTGCACGGCAGTGTTCCCCTTTTTTTGAACGCTCGGGTAAGAATACGACGTCCACAACGACTTGGATCATTCGTGTTCTAGGGCTTTGATTAAGGTTTTTTACGTTGTTTAACAGATTGCCCAGTAGCATGGGCTTTAGGTTGAAACCAGGTATGCAATTGCTATAGAACGCCCACATCATTGCGGCCGGCATTCTTAGCCAGGTACATGGCCTTGTCGGCGCGCTCGAAAGCGGTTTCCGCGGTATCTCCTTCCTGCACCACAGTCAATCCACTGGAGATGGTAATATCAAGCGGCCTGCCGCTGTCATTAAATCCGGCGTTAGCCACCTTCTGCCTTACACCCTCCGCGAAGGTTTTCGCGCCATCCTCGGCGGTATCAGGCAACAATACGATAAACTCGTCGCCGCCGTATCTGGCCAAAAAGTCCGATGACCTAGCCCTGGACTTCATCACGTCGGCCACTTTTTTTAACACCAGGTCGCCTGCCTTGTGCCCGAAATTGTCGTTGATAAACTTGAATTTATCGCAATCGATTAACACTATGGATAACGGCGTGCTGTTGCGCTTCGAGCGGGACATCTCCTCGACAATTCTGTCTTCATAGGCCGCCCTGTTGTACACGCCGGTGAGCACATCCTTCATCGCAAGCTGCTGTTTTTTATGCACTTGCAATCGCAGCTCATCCGCCTCGTTTTCCATCTCTCTGACTTTACGCGTGAGTTGCTTGACCTTCGTCTTGGTTTCGTCGTGGAGAACCCTTTCCTCCTGAATATGATCGATCAATTGCTTGTTAATGATCTTTAGATGACCACCCACAAATTCCTTCAGGTGCTGCAGATCATTGTCCTCGCGCACCGCCTCCTCTATGCCGCCGATTTCGGCGCCAACCTCGGAACCCAGCAACTCCGCCCTCTCCAGCGCGTCTGTTTCACCGGCCATTGCGCCACTGATATCACCCTCGACGTCTTGCAGCCTGTCCCGCAACTGGTTCAGAAATTTCTCTGTCTGTTTGCGCTCGGTCCTGACATCCGTGGTGAGCGCTGAAAGCAATGCCAAGACTTCGTATAGAATGCCCTCAAGCTGATCAATATTTGCCGAACTGCTCAGTTCATTCTTTAGCTCGACCACCCTGGCGTGATCTTCATTTAACACTTCCATATGGCCCAGCAGCTCCGTTAACAGCTCTTTAAACCCGCTGATAAACCTATCCATCTGCTGAACTGGAATCACAGCATCCTTGTTTTTTTTGCCGAACAATCTCTTTTTCGAAGAGCCATCAGCATCGGCGCCATCGGAATTGACGTCTCGCAACCTGGTGACAATCTGCTTAATAAGCGACAGAGCGCCCGTCAGGTCTTCGGACTTTTCCAGTTTTTTGCAGATACCCTGCAACTCGGCTTTGGTTTTGGCGGGGAGCTGTATCACATTGATCAGCTCTTTTACCGCAGTTGCCAACAGCTGGCCGACGGGCGCGCCCGATGGAGCCTGTTGCTCTTCTTCCAGCATCAGATGCTTGAACAGCGAGTTGGCGGTCTGATTCAGTCGCTCTGTATCGTGTCCCTGGCGCAGCGCCTCACGGAGATGCTTTAAGATATTGTTAAGGCGCGCGTCGCTGCCTTCAGCTATCATGGTTAGCTGAACGCCAATCCGATTGAGCAGATCCGTCCGCTCCCTCAGACACCTGGTTTCTTCATGGTCGTGCATGCTCTTTCCTACACCTTGCGGGCTTTGTTATTGGTTATCCCGCGCTCCTTTTCCAAGACTATAAACGAATATCAACACCTCAGCTACCGCCAGATACAAGCTTTCCGGGATTTCCTCGTCCAGCGGCACCGCCATCAGTGTTTCCGCCAAAGCCGCGTCCCGTATCAACGGCACCACATTTTCCGCCGCCGCTGCCTCTATTTGCCCGGCTATCTCTCCGCGACCTTTGGCGACCACCCTGGGGGCGCCGGTCCCCGGATAGTCTAGGGCAACGGCCTTTTTCGCCTGCTTTTTTTTATCGGTCATGCTTGTTCCGCCAGTATATGGTTGAAAGACAAGCAGGTTGCCTGATTGCTCCGTTTACCCCTGTGACAAACCAGGACAGGCACGTCCAGACCGTGCATTTCCAGACGCTTTTTCAAATGCGGCAGATTTTCCGATAGATGGTCAACGGTGTCTTGCTCGGGAGAATAGAGTGTGGCTGACAGCTTTTCGCCGCGGAGAAATATATCCACTTGCAGGTGTCCCAAATCCCCGGCTTCGAGGTTTAATTCGACCTGCCACCCAGGTGGCTCATCCGCCGCTTGGCGACCCTTCTCGCGCGGCTCTCGAGTTATCAGCGCCTGCAGCGGGCTATAGCCATCGCCGACCAGCAAGGGAATCTCTATCAACCACTGCTGCGATCCCTGCTCGGCCGCTTTTGCCGAACCCAGTTGATTTAATGTAATTCTGGAAAGCGCGCCCCCCAACAATCGCCGTAAGCTGGCAACATCCGCTTCCGCCGCCGCTGGCTCTCCCTGCGCCGATTGCGCGTCCCCGCGCAGCTGCTTCCCAGGCGCTTTTAGACCAGGCAGCAAATCCAGCAGCCGAAACAACAGCCCCTTCACGTCCAACCCGGCTCCATCCGCCTCTGTATGCCCTGCGGTGCGAGCCTCTGACCAGAGACCGGATCGCCTGAACGCCTGCCTCACGGCCTGTGCGTTATTTAGCTGGGACGGCGTAGCCGCCAACTGCAATAGTGACTGAAAAACATGGCTTTGCTGCTCTGACAATGTCAGATTTTTGGCATTCGCCAGCATACTTGCCAGCAGGGCAAAGGGCTCATGGACCTGGGCTTGCCTCGGCAGCAGTGCCTGAATATGTTCGCTGTGCGGGGTTGAAACGCTCGCTTTGCCGGTGTGCGCCACGTCTATCTTTAGCAGCTTGAGGATCGGCGTTGGCGACACACTGGCAATCTGCAGCAGCAACTGCGCGCCTCGCTGCACCGGAAAGTCTGTCGTTGCGGTAATTTGCTGCCCTCCCACCCGCAATACCAAATCGCCCGATGGCCCCTTGTCCACCACCAGCGCCTGAAGGATATGGCCAACCTGCCAGGAGCGCAGCCAGACGCCAAAGTTCCGTTGGTCTGTCCGTGAAACGGTTAGCGCAAGCTGCAGATCTTCCATTAATGCCCCCGGCACGATTTCTGCATTGTCTTAATGACGCAGGCTGGCGCCTATGCTATGCCCGCCTGAAGAACAACCATTGTTGGGATATGTCGCATTTTTTATGTTATCGGCACTGTCGTTCCGAAATTAACTCAGGTTCCAGTAAACACAAACCAATCTGGAAGCGCAATGAAGCAGTATTGATTGATATCAATTGATTATTCGTCTTTTTGCAGGGTTTCACATTATGAGCACAAATAACCAGAAAAATCGCCATCTTAGCGACGTCGTTGCCGCCTTGAATGAGACGTCCAAGACCACCCAGCCGACGATGCCGGAAACCGACGCAAATAGTGGGAACCCGCCTAAACCGTCGTTTCAGGTTCCACCACAGCCGCCGGCACGGCAGGCTGAAAGACCCTATAGTCACAATAGCGAAAAAATTACTCCGTTAATTCCCGACGAATCCCCGCCGCCGAAGTCTTCACCAATACCGCCGCCAAAACCTTCCAAGCCTCACCGTCATGAACACGATAGACCGCGGCAACCGCAACATCCCAAACAGCAACCCGAAAGACCCGGCAAACGGATACAAATAACGGCAAGTTATTGGATAACTTCGCTCTTGCTACTGATCGTTCTGGGCGCTGTGGTCTATTCAGCCTATTGGACAGACACCAAACTCAATCGGTTGGAAGTTTTGTACGCCGCCATGCCGCCCTACGATCGAGACGCCGCCGACCCAAGCCGGGTGAACCCACCCGCGGGCATAGAACAACTGCAGGCCCATCTGAACGAGCTCGAAAACAAGCTGAATATCGTCACCACTACGCTGGCCGACAATCACCAAAGCCTCGGTGAAGAGCTGACAAAGTTGCAAGCCTCAATCAAGGAAATACAGCGGGCTAACGCCAAACCAACCGCCAAGCCGGAGCCGGTCGTCGCAAAACCCAGCCAAACTGCAACCAGGCGGATTAGCACCAATCCCCCGGAATCATGGTTTGTTAATCTGGGCACCTTCTATACGCAGGACGCGGCAAAACCCCTGCTGGGCCGCGCCAAACAACTCGGTCTGGCGCCCAAGATCACCACCGCCAACCTAGGCGGCAAGCCGGGCTATAGGATACAACTTGTGGGCATTGGGGACCGCCGCGAAGCAGAGCAACTCGCCGAATCGCTGGAGCAAAGGCTGAAAATAAACGGGTTGTGGGTGGGCAGAGAATAGCCTAGCGCCGATCACGCCTTGGGCAAGGTGACGCCGGTTTGCCCCTGATATTTGCCGCCCCGGTCTTTATACGAGGTCTCGCAGACTTCATCCGACTCAAAAAACAGCATTTGCGCGACGCCTTCGTTGGCGTAGATCTTTGCCGGCAGGTTGGTGGTATTGGAAAACTCCAGAGTCACATGCCCTTCCCACTCGGGCTCCAGCGGCGTGACATTGACGATGATGCCGCAGCGGGCATAGGTTGATTTACCCAGGCAGATGGTCAACACATTGCGCGGGATGCGGAAGTACTCTACGGTTCTGGCCAGCGCGAAGGAATTGGGCGGAATAATGCAGGAATCGCCCTTGATATCGACAAAGGCATCGTTATCAAAGTGCTTGGGGTCTACGGTCTTGGAATGGATGTTGGTAAAAATCTTGAATTCATCCGAGCAGCGTACATCATAGCCGTAGCTGGATACACCGTAGGAAATAACTTTGTGTCCATCGGGATCCGGCTGGCGGACCTGGCTAGCCTGGAAAGGTTCGATCATGCCCTGTTCCCGGGCCATGCGGGTGATCCATTTATCTGACTTGATGCTCATGGTGAATTGTTTAACCTAATAGACGCGCATAAAACGAAGCGCGCAATGATAAAGCATTGCCCGGATTCAGCAAAGATGTGTTGATCAGTTTTACGGATTACTTCTGGAGATGCGACATGATGCTTTTCAGCTTCAGCGATTCCAGTTTTTCAAAATCGTGCATTGAAAGCACAACTGCAACCGGACGGCCATGCTTCTCTATAGTAACCGGCGTTCGCTGTGCCTTGTCCAGCATCTCACCGAAGTGATTTTTTGCCGAGGCAGCCGTTATCTTTTCCACAACCTATACCTACCCGATTAAACCACAGCACAAAGTAACCAAAAGTGCCCTTTAAATCAATCCCGCGCGCGGTTGTTTACACACAAAAGCCCCATGCGGGATGTTTTTCGGCTAATTGTTGGAAGCTAGCATTTTTGTTGGTGCCACATTTTCGCGGCCATCTGGGAACAGTGTTTGAGACTCGCTGTGAACCCATCCCTGGGCGCTCCGCACCGGCTTCCCTGCCGGTGAGGGTCTCAAACACTGTT
>JANQKW010000053.1 GCA_028280905.1 Porticoccaceae bacterium | reverse complement strand
ATGGCCGTATCGGGTATCTGTATCTTTTTTTCCCGTGAAGGCGCCGAAGGCGTGAGATCTCCTTTCCAATGAGACCAAATCGACTTTATATTTATACGGGCCTAAGAAGAGAGCCCGAGGCGGGCGAAGCCCGAAGAAGAAAAGACCGCTTCGCGGTCGAAGAAGACGCTGCACCCCATTAGAAAGGGACCAAACAACGGGCTTCATAAGTGGGTTTGTTATTTGTTAACGCGGATACGGGGATCGAATCGCGACACGAAGGGGGGTGGTGCGTAGCACCAGACTCCTTCGCGGAAGCGAGTGTGGAGTGCGCACCACACCCAGGTCGTTTTCGCACAGCGAAGGCCCTTTTCATAGAGGGTGTAGGTCGGGTCGGCCGTAGGCCGACCCGCCTCGCGACCGAAGAGCAGGTTGCTTGCTTCGATGCGCAACATTCGGTATTCGGTACGAGTGCTAACGCCCTCGCTACGCGACCCACCCTTTTAAAAGTCGCGCAGCGCACTCCCGGAGGGCGAAGCTAACCCCGCCTGCGGCGAAAGGCGAAAATTGATACCCTTCGGGTTCGGTTGCGACTCCGCCGAATCCGCCGAAGGCGAAGCAAAGAACCGCGAGTCAGGGCACGAGCGAAGCGCATACGCGATCTTCGCCCTTCGGCGGTGTTTTTATAATAATGACTAATTGTTTTTCATTTTATAGTCAAAGCACGGATGGATGCGAATCAAAACGCTGAGTAGATTTTGAACGAATAAAAAATACTGAGAACGGTCCTTTTGAGTAGTAGCTGAAATTGAAAAGTTGTCCCTTTATACTTCAAAGCGTGGACCGGGTGCTGCGCACCCGCCTTGGTCCTCCAAAGGCGGGCTTCGCCCGGCGTTGAAAAAACATAATTTCGATTTTGGGATCGCCGAAGGCGATCACATCATCCATGAACCAATGGGACAATATCTCAGTATGGTCAATAATGCCAAAGAATACCTGCCTTTGAACTACCGTCCAGACGAAAACTATGCAAGGGAAATAATGCAATTGTTCAGTATTGGTCTGGTAGAACTTAATCAAGATGGTACCACTATGCTCGATGGCTCAAATCAACCCATTCCAACCTATGATCAAAGCCGCATAGAAGAGTTCGCAAAAGTATTCACCGGCTGGACGCATGGTGATGTACCGGATCTATTTTTCGGAGAAACATCACTGTCAGAAACAATACCAATGCAGTCATATGATGCCTGGCATGATATGACTGAAAAATTCTTGCTGAATGGAGCAGTACTGCCGGCAGGCCAGACAGCAGAACAGGACTTACAAGGCGCACTGGACAACATTTTTAATCATCCTAACGTCGGGCCGTTTATCAGCAAGCAATTAATTCAACGGCTGGTCACCAGCAATCCCAGCCCGGCTTATGTGGAACGTATCGCTAATGTATTTGCCGACAATGGTTCAGGAACGCGCGGCGATTTAGGTGCCGTAGTAAAAGCCATTTTACTCGATGATGAAGCACGCAATGGACACCTAAACAGTCCAGACACTTTCGGCAAACTACGAGAACCGATACTGAAGCTGACGGCTTTGTGGCGTGCGTTCAATGCGCAGGGCACGCCGACGGTTGATGAGAGTGACTATACAACAGCACCACGCTTTCGGCACAACACGGGCAACCCGGAAATGGGCCAAGACCCCTACGGCGCACCATCTGTCTTTAATTTTTATCGGCCCGACTATCAACAACCGGGGGAAATTGCCAATGCCGGCCTAGTTGCACCTGAATTTCAAATTCTGACCGAAAACAATATCGTTGGCACAACAAATCGATTTGGCTGGTCTATCCAATGGGCGGACATGGAAAATGAATTCTTACCTGAAACATTTGATTATAAGGCGTGGAATGGCATTGTGCGCCTTAACCTCAGCGATGAAAAACCGCTAACTAATAATATTCCAGAATTAATAAACCGGCTGGATTTGCTGCTAATGTCAGGGCAAATGTCAGATCAGATGCGCAGCAAACTAATTGCTTATCTGACGCCTTTCCCAAGCGGTAATCAATACGAACAAGCCGAGGTGGTTTACGAAGCACTTTACCTGATTACTACTTCACCCGAATTTGCCGTACAGAGGTAATAACTGTGTTGATAAAAAGCAATAGGCTAACGCGTCGTGACTTTCTCGCAGCTTGCGCAAAAGCGACTCTCGGTAGCGCAGGTATGTATGCAACGATGGGCAGTTTAAACTTGCTTAACGCCCAAATCGTGCCGCCTGGAAATTATCGTGCATTAGTATGCGTGTTTTTGCTGGGTGGCAACGACGCGTTTAATATGATCATACCCCGAGGCAATCCGGAATATAGTGAATATGCCTCAACACGACAAACGCTGGCCGTCGAACAATCGGCGCTGTTAGCAATCAATCCTATTACATCACAGGGCGGGGCTACCTTCGAGTTCAACCCAAACATGCCTGAAGTACAAAACTTATTCGAAACCGGCAGACTTGCTGTTATCGCCAACGTTGGCGCTTTGTTACAACCCACAACTAAAGCAGAAGTACAAAACTTCTCTGCTAATCTGCCACCGCAACTATTCTCACATAATGACCAACAAGCATTTATACAAAGCCTGCAAACGGGTACGGCGCGTGAAGGCTGGGCCGGGCAAATGGCCGATCTGCTGGCAGGTGTTAATGCCAACCCACTATTGTCGATGAATATTACGCTGTCCGGTGCCAACGTATTACAAAGCACGACTACATCTACGCCATATGCACTAAACTCTGCCGGCGTTAGCAAACTGGATCGAGTAGACCCTGCAAGTGTTGACCCCCTGATACAAGCGCGCGCACAGGTATTTAATGACTTACTTAACGACTCCAATAATCATATGTTTGCCCGGGAGTTTGCCGTCGTACAGCAACGAGCGCGTGATTTGTCTGAGGAAATTAACAACGCGTTAGATCAGCAAGCACCACTCAACACAGCTTTTCCGGCAAATAACAAATTAGCCGATAATTTGCAGATGGTTGCACGCATGATCGCTGCGCGTGATACATTACAAATGTCTAGACAAGTATTTTTTGTCGGCATGGATGGCTTTGATACACATGGCGATCAAGCCTTTCATCACCCCGGCCTTTTGCAGCAACTAAGTGCCGGGCTCAATGCTTTTTATCAAGCCACCGTGGAGTTAGGCGTTGCCGACCAAGTCACTACATTTACCGCAAGCGATTTTGGTCGTACTCTAACCAGCAATGGTGACGGTACTGA
>JANQKW010000050.1 GCA_028280905.1 Porticoccaceae bacterium | reverse complement strand
AATATTATTATTCCTAACTACCAGGCGGTTTCCGACCGGGCGGTCGAATTCTCGTCCGCCGGTGGTCCGCTGGCAAGTTATTGTGAAGCGATAGGCAACGGCGGCGAAGCGGCGGCGCGGACTGCGGCTGAGGACGCCTGGCGAGAGCTGAGCGCAGCTATCCAGCAATCCGAGCTGCATATTCTCGGGCCTGTGGCCGACAATGGCGAAGCCTTGCGCAACCGCTTAAATGCCTTTGGCGCCGGCGAACTCAGCAGCTGCGGTATCGATCAGTCGGTGGTGCTGGCGTCCGAAGACAACACCTTTTCGGTGGCGTCGCGCACTGTCAACCAGCGCGGTATCGGCGCGGTTGAATATTTGCAGTTCAATCCGGATTTAACCCACACTTGCCCCAGCCAAATTGTCGAAACCGCGGACTGGGATACGCGTCCCGCCGAGGAACGCCAGCGTTTGCGCTGCGACTATGCCGTGCTGATTGCCGAAGACATTGCCGATGCCGCCGCCGCCATCCTGGACGCGTGGAGTGCCGATGGCGGCGATTTCCGCAGCGCCTTTATTAACCCCGCCAGTACTTCGGATAGCCTGGAAGCCTTGTCCGACGCCTTGTTTTACCTGGATACCGATGCCAAGGACCGCAAGCTCGGCATACCGACCGGCATTAACGACGCCTGCGGCACCTTTGCGTGCCCGGATCAGGTTGAAGCTTTTTACAGCGAAACTTCCCTGGACAATGTGCGCAGCAACCTCGAAGCGTTTCAGACCATGCTGACAGGCGCCGATGGTTTGGGGTTCGACGACATTATCGAACAGGCGGGTGTCGCGGACCTGGTTGATACCTTTATCGCCAATATCGCGAACGCTATCGACACTATCAATGCCTCCGCTGCTTCCCTGCGGGCCCAGGCTGAGTTGATCGACACCGCGGACGATGAAACAACCTGCACCAATGCCTTTAACAACCCCGATACCCTCGGAGAATTTCCGGCTTGCAACGCCTACGGCCACCTTAAGCGTATTACCGACGATCTCAAGGTCGGTTTCGTGGCCGCGGTGGATGTGGATCTGCCGGATCGCGTGCAGGCCGACAACGACTAGTAGGTATAGCTTTCTGGAGTTTAATTATGACATTGACAAAAAGACCTCACCCCATAGCTATTTCCCTACTCGCATTATCTGCGGCTTGTGTCGGCCAGGCCTACGCCGAAGAGCCTGAGGCTAACCGGCGCGAAGCGGAAATTAGCAGATTGGAAGTGATTCTGGTCACCGGTGGGAAGGACCAAATTCGCACCCTGTCGGGGTCGGCGCAGCTGTTGGACGAAGAAGTGCTCGAACAGTTTGATTTTTCTGATCTTAATCAGGTGCTTGCCACCTTGCCCGGCGTGTATATTCGCCAGGAAGACGGCTATGGCCTGCGCCCTAATATCGGATTGCGCGGCGTCACCAGTGAACGCAGCCAGAAGATCACGCTAATGGAAGATGGCGTGCTGATCAAGCCGGCGCCCTACTCGGCGCCGGCCGCTTACTACATTCCTAATATTTCACGTATGCACGCGGTAGAGGTGGTGAAGGGCCCGGCCTCCATCAAGCAGGGGCCGAACAATGTTGGCGGCGCCATCAACCTGGCGACCCAGCCGGTTCCCGCGCAACAGGAGGGGTTTATTGACCTGTCCGCCGGCACCGACGGTTATGAAAAGTACCAATTGTTCTATGGCAACACCCACGGCGAGTTCGGGTATTGGATAGATCTGTTGCGCTACGGCAGTGACGGATTCAAGGAGCTGGATACTGACGCGGATACCGGCTTCGAACGCAACGATGTCAGCGCAAAATTGCAATGGAGCCCCGGCGAGCTGTTTGGCTACGAACAGCTATTTACGCTAAAAGTGGGTTATGCCGATGAAGATTCAGACGAAACCTATTTGGGTTTGACGGAGGCGGATTTCGATGCGGAGCCGCTGCGCCGCTATGCGGCCAGCCAGTTAGACAGGTTCCAGTCGGAACACGAACAGCTGCACCTCGATCACGCCATTGTTTTTTCCGACAATTTCAGGCTTAACACCAAGGTCTATTGGAACCATTATGAGCGCTCCTGGAACAAGCTGGATGGCTTTATCGGCGCGCCTTTCGTACCGTCCTTCCAGGCCGGCATACCCATCTCCGACGTGTTGACGCGGCCCGACGATTTTCCCCGGCAACTGGGCATATTGCGCGGTGAAATCAATTCAAACGCCATTCCCGCGGAAACCCTGGATGTCACCAACAACGACCGCGAATACTATTCAAATGGCATCCAGCTGAAAGCCGACTACGACTGGAAGCACGGCGACTGGGCGCATCAATTTGAGGCGGGTATTCGCTATCACCAGGACGAAATCGACCGGGATCACGCCACCCAGGGTTTCCTGATGGTAGATGGCGTTATGCAAAACGACGGTATCGCCTGGGGTAACAAAGTCCTGAATCATGCCGAAACCGACGCACTGGCGGTTTATTTGCACGATACCGTCTCCTGGAACGACTGGACCTTTAACGCGGGTGTGCGCTATGAAGATATTGACAGCGAAGCGCAAAATTTCTTAACCGATACCCGCAGTGAAAACGACCAGTCCATCGTGATTCCGGGTATTGGCGCCTTTTGGCAATTCACCCCGCAGTTGGGCTTTTTGGTGGGTGTTAACAAAGGCTTTTCACCGGCCGGCGCCACGGCGGGCGAGGATACCGACCCGGAGGAATCCGTCAACTACGAATACGGCCTGCGCTACAGTGGTGATGCCGGGCTTAACGTCGAGTTGATCGGCTTCTTTAGCGACTACGAAAACCTGCTGGGCCGTTGCCGGGCCAGCGACAGTGGCTGTAACGTGGGAGAGGAATTTAACGGTGGCAGCGTTGAGATCGCCGGCGTCGAGTTGCTTGGCGACTATACGCTGTTAAGCGGGGGTGAACTCGAGTTTCCGGTGAATCTGAGTTATACCTATACCGAATCCGCCTTCCAGAGTTCCTTTACCTCAACCTTCCCCCAGTGGGGGGCGGTGACCCAGGGTGATAGATTACCCTACCTGCCGGAGCATGTGGCCCGACTCCAGGTGGGCGTGCGCGCGGCCAGTTGGGATGCTTACCTGGCGGTGAACTACCAGAGTGAAATGCGCGATCAGGCGAGTCGGGAAGACATAGATTCGGTGCTGCATGCCGAAGCCTATACCACAGTCGACCTGTCGGCCACCTGGCGCGCCGCGCCGAATTGGACGCTGCAGCTCAGCCTGGACAATATTACCGACGAGGCGGCTATTGTCTCCTGGCGCCCTTTCGGCGCCCGACCGAACAAGCCGCAAAGTATTCGAGCCAGAGTGAAATACAGCTTCTAGCAGGCTGTGCATGGATACCCTGGTTGAGCTGCTAACCGATCCGCTGCTGCTGCCGGCTGATCCCAGCCGGCGCTTGTTCTGGCTGTTCCTGATAAGCGCACTGCTGATGGCGTCACTGGTGGTGACGCTGCGCCAGAAGCGCTTCGATCTGCGTTACCAGCTGTCCCAACTGTTTTCGACCCGGTACTGGCTGCACCCTTCCAATTTTAAGGACGGCGGCTTGCTGTTCTTAAATAACGGTTTGAAAACGCTTTTGCTGGTGCCGCTGTTGGGAAGCTATTTTGTCGGCGCCATCGCGTTTGGAACCTTTCTGCAAAAGCACCTGGGCGATGCGCCCGAATTGCCCGGCTCCGTGCTGGCGGTCGGCATTGCCTATACCCTGGTGTTTTTTATTGTCGAAGACCTGAGCCGCTTTCTGCTCCATTACTGCCTGCACAAATATCCCTGGCTTTGGCGCTTTCACCAAACCCACCACTCCGCCACCAACCTGACGCCTTTAACCGTGCACCGGGTCCACCCGGTGGAAATGGTGCTCTACAACCTCAGGGGCTTTTTGGTCTTCAGCGTCGTTAGCGGGCTGTTTATTTACCTGTTTAAGGGCAGGGTAAACGGCATCGACATCTTGGGAGTGGATTGTCTGGGCTTCTTGTTTAACCTGCTGGGCGCAAACCTGCGTCACACACCGGTGTGGCTGAGTTTCGGCAGGCTGGAAAGCTATTTTATCAGCCCCGCGCAGCACCAATTGCATCACAGCATTGCCGACCAGCACCGGGATAAGAATTTCGGAACCTGCTTTGCGTTGTGGGACAAGCTGGCGGGTTCCTGGCTGCCGGCCGGAACCTATCAGAAGCTAACCTATGGTGTCCCCGGGTCAGCTTTGGCTAACACTTCTATTTTTCCCCTTGCTAGTCAGCGTCGTAGGCACCGATTTTTCGGCGGCCGTGCGTGGCGTTGGCTACACAATACCCAGTCGACCCCATAAACTGCTTTTCTGTATCCTGTCGCGAGCTGTATTAGCCATTTTTCTAAAATATTCACGCAAATCTCAAATCATATAGCGGAAAATTATTTCTCACTCGTCAATAGCTGTTGGTAAGGTAAAAATAGCTAGGGCGACGTTGTATGTCTGAAACTGAGAGTTACAGCAGTATCTATTTGTCTATAAGAAACCGCTTAGTGCGGCTTGTTTCACGTATGGTTCCGCCTAAAGATATCGAAGACATAGTACAGGAAACCTATGTCAGGTTATGTCAGGTAGAGAAAAAGAGCGAAATCAGGGCGCCGCGTTCCTTTATGGTGACCATGGCGCGTAATCTAGCACTGGACCATATCAAACGGGCCGAATCAAGGTTAACGGTAAGCGTTGAGGAAGACGAGGTTTTAGGCTTCGGTGAAGCCGAAGATCTATCTGATAAAACCGTTGAGAAAGTCATCTCCGATGAGGAGTTCGCGCTGTTTTGCGAAGCTGTGCGGCATTTGCCGGTACAGTGCCGCAGGGCATTTGTGTTGAAGAAGGTATACGGTTATTCCCAGCGGGAGGTTGCCGAGCAGTTAAATTTGAGCGAAAGCACCGTTGAGAAACATATAGCGCAAGGCATTAAGCGCTGTGCCTATTTTATGATACAACGTGAAGAGAATGGTGAGGGGGGAGCAAAGTCACCTACTTCAATGGCCGCTCATCAAGGAGGCCGACCATGAGCAATGTTTACCAATTGTCCAGTCAAGAGGGCCGTTTTGACGAGGCTAGCATGTGGATATCCAGACTGGATAGGGGGATGTCCGCGGAAGAGTACAGTCAACTGCAACAGTGGTTGTCAGAGAGCCAGGAAAACGTCGACATTTTCTTAAAGGTGGCAGAGGCCTGGGATAAAACAGAAATCCTATCCAAACTGGCGGATCTGTTCCCCGAGCCGGTTTCCAATGGTGTCGCATCCCGCTGGTTTAACCCTGCCATGGTGGCAACCATGGCAATATTCTTGCTCACAGCTATCTGGGGCTTGGTATTTTTCTCTGCGCCAATGCAAAGTGACTTGGTTCCCAATGTGCAGGGCATTTATAAGACAGCCATAGGGGAGCACTCCACGATTAACCTGCCGGATGGCACCCAGTTGGTGCTTAACACCAACAGCCTGGTCAGGGTGAGTTACACGGAACGGCAGAGGGTTTTGGAGCTGGAGCGAGGCGAAATGCATGTCGATGTCTTCCATGATGAATCCAGGCCGTTGAGCGTGGTTGCCCGCGATCAGGTATTTCAGGCGGTCGGCACGGCTTTTAATATTGAATTGCACAGCGATCAGCGCATTGAACTGGTGGTCACTGAAGGGAAGGTATTGGTGGGAATACATGCCAGGGAGACGGATTCCGAAGGGCAATTGAAGCCCATCGTACTGCCAACCTCATCAGTCGCGGTTTCGGGAGGTCAACAGTTGATGGTGGGCGCCCCACAGGAGGAAGTTGAACTTATCGAGCCGGATGAAATTGAAATAAAGCTGTCATGGCGCCAGGGTAATTTAATTTTCCGTGGCGAATCTCTTGAAGAAGCAATAGCAGAGATCAGCCGTTATACCTCCGTTGAATTTGTCTTATTGGATGAGAACCTTAAAAAGATCAGAGTCGTCGGTTTATTTAAAGCAGGTGATGTTACCGGTTTGTTAACCACGCTCAAGGACAACTTTAATATCACCCACAAGCGTTTGGACGAAAAGGTAATACTGAGCCAACGCTAAACTGAAAAAATCGGCAGGGTTGCAGCAATCGACCAAATAGTTAGGTTAAATGTTTTTAGCTCTATGGTGGAAAAACGATGCTGGTTCGTCAATGCAGTACGCGCCTTTGAAGTACGCGTCTGAGAATGGCGAAAGGAGATTGTTGCGTTGTGCCGTCTTTGCTCTGTTGTTGGCGATATGCACACCATGCCTGGCGGACAAAGAAAAAATCCAGCACGAAATCATTCCCTTCAACATTCCTCAGCAACGGGCTGACACAGCGCTTATCCAGTTTGCTGAACAAGCTAATCTGACCCTAATCGTTCCCTTTGAAGAAGTTAGGGGAAAAATGGCGAATAGATTAGTTGGTAGATACTCAAAAGAAGTGGCCGTGCGGCTGCTCCTCGCAGGTACCGGGCTGCATGCTGTGATAGGCGACGAAGGTCAGCTGTCAATTAGCGGAATGCCCTTGGGAGGGGAAAGTAACATGCACAAGAGGAGTAAACTATCGCTTGGCATTTTGGCGGCTCTGGGTTCCTATTTTGGCGCACAAGCCAGCAATGCACAGACCGAAACTGCTTCACAGCAATTCGTCGAGGAAGTTGTTGTTACAGGTGTTCGAGCAAGCTTGTCAAAAGCGCTTGATATGAAGAGGAATTCAGATAACTTTGAGGATGCGTTGGTTGCCGAAGACATTGGTAAGTTCCCCGATTTGAACCTGGCCGAAGCCCTGCAGCGTATTCCTGGCGTGACGGTTAACCGCACCGAAGGCGGTGATCAGTCCAGCGCGGTTGGAGAAGCGGCGTCTATCAATTTGCGCGGCCTGGATTCCGATTTTACCGCGGTTACAATCAACGGCACAAAAGCGGTTACGCCGGGTCGAGAACGTGGCTTCAGCTTTAACCAACTGGCATCCGAATTGTTCTCCGGTGCGGTGGTGAGTAAAAGTTTAACGGCTAAGGATGATGAAGGCGGCCTGGCCGGAACCGTCAAACTGAGCACCTATAAGCCCCTTGAACACAGTGAAAAAATTCTGAACATTGGCGTACAGGGTGTTTACGGGGATCTAACGGAAAGTGTTGAACCAAAATTTACCGCTTTGTATGTTGATCAGTTAAACGATGGCAAGGTCGGTGTTACGTTGGGGCTTGTATATTCCGACACGGAAAAAGTTGAATATGGTGCAGACACCTCAGTTTGGGTTCCACTGGAGTTTTCTCTGGGAAATATTGAGGATCGAATCGCCAATGGCGATTTTACCCAAGAGCAGTTTGATTCAATTAGCGGTGAAAACATTCTGTTTATACCTAGAGACCCCCGCAACCTGGCGAATAGGCGGCAAAATGAACGCATTAATACTACCTTTACCCTCCAGGCTGAGTTGTCGGATAGCGTCGTATTAACATTGGATGGGATTTACGCCGGCACGGATCAAACAGGCGAACAAATCCGTAATGACTATCCGATAGAAGGCTTCCCGCCTACCGGAATTCCCGCTGATTTGGCGAGGGATGGCGAGCGATTCGTTTCCGGAACCTTTCCGGAATCTTCTCAATTTATGCGTGTATTGGGTTACGACTATGGTGTAGATACCAGCCTTTACCAATTAAATGTGAGTGCAGATATTCAGTTAACGGACTCTTTATCCCTGAATGCGTTAGTTGGTACCACAAGCGCCGAGGAGGATTTTTATAGCTGGACGGATATTGATATCCGCAGTGCAAACACAGCGATTTTTTATGAAGTCTTGGGCGATTTCGTAAATTTTACGGCGCAGACCGATGGCATTACCGTCGGTGATGTCAATTCTTATACTGTTCTTCAGCAAATTCGCGCTCGCCCGACTCTGGATGAAGATGATCAGGATACGGTTAAGCTGGATTTCTCCTATCAGGCAGATGGGAGTCTATTCCAGAGTATCGATTTTGGCCTGAGTTATAGTGCTCGAACAAAAGGTTTTTCCTCATTTGAAGATAGACGGCGATCTTCGTCTGCTGAGCTTATGGCGTTTACCGGCAATATAGCCGACTATTTAGTCGTCAATGATTTTGAGGTGGGCGGCGCGCCGGCAGCTTATCCGGGCGATATTATATCGATCGAATATGATCGGTTAGTCGATGATGTGCTTGGAGGCAATCCGTTGAGCCCTTCATTAAAGGCAACGGCTAGCTACGAGGTGGATGAAGATATTTTGGCGGCTTACGTGATGACGGATTTTGTCGTTGGCGAGAGTGTCTCCGGCAATATTGGCGTGCGCTATGTCTCTACAGATCAGGCATCTTCGGGAACGGCTTCCTCGGATGAGGGGGAATTTCCGGTAAGCCTGGATAGCTCTTACAACGAGCTGCTGCCTAGCCTCAACTTGAAGTGGAACGCAACTGACGAGCTGGTAGTTCGTGCGGCGGTATATAAATCACTAACTCGCCCCAATTTGTCAGCCATTGCTCCAGCAATAAGCGTCAATTTTGGTACGGGCACCGGCAGGGCCGGCAACCCGGATATTGATCCGTTTACTGCAACGAATTACGATCTTGGCGTTGAATGGTATTTTGCCGAAGACTCTGCGTTCACAGTGGCTTACTTCCGCAAGGACCTAAACGGATTGATTGAAAATGCCACGATAGACCAGCAGATTGAGAATTCAGATGGTGTGCCGCAAACTGTTAGTGTGACGTCTCCAATTAACGGTGAATCCGCGGAAGTTTCAGGGTGGGAACTAGGCTTTACCACGCCGTTCGGTTTCTTCCCGGAAGCGGGTATTGCAGTCAATGCCACTTTTACTGATAGCTCAGCTGAATTCGTCAGTGAAACGGATGCCAATGACCTTATCGCAAGCCAGTTAGAAGGGCTTTCAGATACGAGTTACAACGCTATTCTGTACTATGACAATCAAATCGTTAGCGCGAAGTTAGCCTATAACTGGAGATCCGATTATCTGGCTGTAGCCTCGTCGTCAAAAGGTCAGCCCCGGTATCGCGATGAGTACGGACAATTGGATTTTTCTGCGGGCTATGCGGTAAATGATAATATTGATGTAAGGTTAGACATCCTGAATATAACCGATGAACAGCTCCGTTCTTATACCCACGACGATAAACTGAGAATTAAAGGTTTATTAGAAACGGGTACAACTTTCCAGCTCGGTATCAATTATAGCTTCTAGGTTAATAGCTTCGGGGGAGGTGGTCCTCCCCCATGCTTCCTTTGCTTAAGTCCCCTTGTTGCTTGATTCAAATATTCGATCTTCCGGGATCACAGATAGGCGGATGGATTATGACGTTACCAATCGCAAATTATGGAAGCGTTTTGGTTGTCTGGTTGGCAACGGCGTGCGTTTTTCTCACCGTTCTTTCAGGCTGTATCAGCAGAGACGTTGAGGCCAACGATAAACTGACCGCTTTAAAGCGTAGGCTTGAGTTCCCTAAAAGCGGCGGAGTGATGGTTGTCGCCCACCGCAGCTGTTGGCGGGACAGTGCGGAAAACTCCCTGACAGCAGTGGCAACCTGCATTCAGCAGGGTGTAGATATGGTGGAGATTGATGTACACCGTACAGGTGACGGCTATCTTGTGTCTATCCACGACGACACGGTTGACCGTACCACCAATGGCTCAGGGCCAGTGGCAGAAATGACTCTGGCTGAAATTCGAGCGTTACGGCTTAAAAAAGGAGAGGGCGGTCCTCAGGCTCCCCTAACCGGTTGGCAGGTTCCGTTACTTGAAGAAATGCTATTAGCGGCAAAAGGCAAAATACTAATTAACCTGGATGTAAAGGAAGCCGTCTATGACGAAGCATTAGCGTTGGTTGAAATGTTAGGTATGACCGACCAAGTATTAATCAAAATGGTGGCCTTGCCGGGTGAAGAAAGTTTACAAACGGCGGCTTTCCTGGGGAAAACTTATTTTATGCCCATTATTCGACAGTGCAGGCCGGAGAAAGTGGGGATGATTTGTTCAAAAGATCTAAGTGACGTGTTGCCCGGTTATCAACAGTTTTCGCCAGTTGCCTACGAAATAGTCTTCCACCAGGAAGACTATTTACTGGACGGTATTGGTGAAGTCAAAAAACAGAATAGGCGATTATGGGTTAACACCTTACAAAGACACCATGCAGCAGGTCATATGGACCACAAGGCAATTGCCAATCCCGATGCCCATTGGGGGCATCTAATAGATTTGGGGGCGGATATGATACAGACAGACAACCCTTTTGAATTAGTAGACTATCTGAAAGCGAGAGGCTTGCGCTAGCCGTGATTGAAACTGTTCTGGGCTTTTATGGCAAAAGCCCCACTGCTGCAGCGCGGGATGTCAATGACCACGCCGTTTCTCGGGAGCTGCATCGCCGCAAATGGTCGGTGTTCCTCAGTATTACTTTCGGCTATGGCTTCTACTATGTCTGCCGCCTAAGCTTCAGTGTCGCCAAAAAGCCCATGGCTGATGCCGGAGTATTTGATGCCTCCCAAATGGGCTTGATTGGTTCGGCCCTGTTCTTTGCCTACGCCTTCGGCAAACTCACCAACGGTATCCTGGCCGATAGGGTCAATGTTCGTAGGTTTATGGCCACGGGTTTACTGGTATCTGCCTTAGCGAACCTGCTGCTGGGCTTTACTACGGTGTTTTGGTTCTTCCTGGTGGTGTGGGGCATCAACGGTTGGTTCCAGTCCTTTGGCGCCCCCTCCAGCGTGGTCTCCATCTCCCATTGGTTTGGCGGCAAGGAGCGGGGCAGCTTCTATGGTATGTGGAGCAGCAGCCACAACATTGGCGAAGCCATTACGTTTATCGGCACTGCGGTGGTGGTCAGCGCCTTTGGCTGGCAGTGGGGTTTTAAAGCTGCCGGGCTTGCCTGCCTGGTGATGTGCTTCATTATCTGGAAGTTCCTCTACGAACGCCCTGAGGTCTATGGTTTACCCGGCGTGGTGCATCCCCACACGACGCAACAGGCCAGCCAAAGTATCGGCCAGAAGCAGTGGGCGGTGTTTAGAAACCCCTATGTGTGGATACTGGCGCTGTCCAGTGCCTTTTTCTATGTTACCCGCTATGCGGTGAATAGCTGGGGTATCTTCTTCCTGGAAGCGGAGAAGGGTTATAGCACGATAGAAGCCAGTTCTATTGTCTCCACCAATGCCATAGCGGGGATTCTCGGCACCTTCTTTTCCGGAATACTGTCAGATAAGTTTTTCAAAGGCAGGCGCAACCTGCCCGCCCTGATTTTTGGGGTGTTGTATGCAATGGCGATAGCACTATTTGTATGGGGTCCTGCCGACCCGGTCATGGACACGGTTAGTATGGTGCTGTTTGGCTTGGCCTTGGGGGTTTTGCTTGTCTACCTGGGCGGTTTGATGGCGGTGGATATCTGTTCAAAGGATGCGTCGGGCACTGCATTAGGGGTAGTGGGTGTGGCCAGTTATTTGGGTGCGGGCTTCCAGGATATTCTCAGTGGTCAGTTGATTGAAGACGCCAAGGTCATTGTTGAAGGCCAGTCCGTCTATAACTTTGAAGCGGCCGGTATTCTGTGGATAGGCTCGGCTGTTGTCTCGTTGATCCTGGCTGCCCTGGTCTGGAATGCCAAATCGCCGGATGACTAGTACTCCTTCAAGGTGATAACGACGGATGCAGCGTTGTTGTGGTGCTTCGCCACAAGGCGCAGCCCGCCGCTAAGGGTGGTTCCCTTTGCCAGGGCTGCACCGCGGTGGCGGGACACCACAGCAGCGCCCTTCGGGTTAGCGTGTCAGCGCCCATGGACGGCGTTGCGCCTCTTGGCAAGGGAGTGACCATTCCCGCCGAGGCGCGCCTTGCCATGACCGCTGACACACCAACTGCAGCCGTCGTTATCACCTTTAAGGAGTACTAGTTGCAGACACGCGGTGACCATTGTGAGCCATGCCCGGCAATGGGAGAAAGAATATACCCACTGGGGAGAGAAACAGTGACAGACTTTGTTTTAGCGGAACATCCCCACCGGCGTCTAAATATCCTGACGGGCGACTGGGTGTTGGTTTCCCCCCACCGCACCCAGCGCCCCTGGCAGGGTCAAGTAGAGGATATCGTTATTGAGCAGCGGCCTGAATATGATCCTGAATGCTACTTGTGCCCCGGCAACCGGCGGGCCGGCGGCGTGAATAATCCGGCCTATACCGAGACCTTGGCGTTTAACAACGACTTTGCCGCGCTGAAACCGGATACGCCGGAAGCTGACCACATGGGTGGCGGCTTGTTGGTAGCAAAAACTGAATCTGGCATTTGTCGGGTGATTTGCTTTTCTCCCAGGCATGATTTAACCCTGGCGGAAATGACAGTTGAAGAAATCCGCAAGGTGGTGGATTTATGGACCGACGAATATCGCGCTTTGGTTGAAGATGAGAACATCAACTATGTGCTGATCTTTGAAAACAAGGGGGCCGTGATGGGTTGCAGCAATCCTCATCCCCACGGACAGATTTGGGCGCAACATGCCATTCCCTGTGAACCAGCCAAAGAGTTGCGGCAGATGCTGCGGCATTATCAGGAAACTGGACGGCCGTTGTTGCAGGACTATCTAAGTTTGGAGCTAAAGCTGCAACAGCGAATTGTTTGCGAGAACAGCAGCTTTGTGGTGTTGGTACCCTACTGGGCAATCTGGCCCTATGAAGTGCTGGTACTGCCGAGGCGCCAGGTGGCCAGTTTGTTGGAAATGGCGGATCGAGAGAAAACTGATTTGGCGGATATTCTCAGAAAAATTACAGCCAAATACGATAACCTTTTCCGGGTGTCTTTCCCTTATTCATCGGGCATCCACCAGGCTCCCGCTGATGGCAAAGAGCATCCGGATTGTACTTGGCATATGCACTTCTACCCGCCGCTATTGCGTTCGGCAACGGTGAAGAAGTTTATGGTGGGTTATGAGATGCTGGGCGGGCCGCAGCGGGATATTACCGCCGAGACCAGCGCCCAGTACCTTAGGGATTTATCGGATATACACTACAAGTACAAGGAGGAAACTGCGTTGCGATAAATGACTGCGGCAAACGGGTTATGACATAAGGCTTTGGATTGCAGCGAATCAATCTAACCACCGACACGAGGATTTTCAGTCCGATCAGTAACTATTTGCTTCCGTGTTATAAGGCCAAAGTGTTATAAAGCCATTAGTTTTTGAATTTACTGTTAGCATTACATGAAAGCAGGTATTTTATGGAAGAGTCGGCCTTAATCGAATTATATAAAGAACAAATGGCGTATTGCCGCCACAATGAGGCGCAGCGTGGCTTAATGACCAACCTTCTTCTGGTAATATCAGCGGTCATTCTGGGTTTTATGTTTCATCAGGGTAAGCTAACAGATAATGTTCCGCTTTCAAGCCTATTAATAGTTATTGGAGTTTTCGGGGTTTTCTTCAGTCGCAAACATTATGAGAGATGGTGCTTCCACGACAGGCTCTCAGATGAATACAGAAAGTTACTAGAAGAAAAATACCCGAGTATAGTTGTCGATAGAAAACCAATTGAAGAAAGCTTAATGAAAGAATATCGTTTCATCCATCTTCTCCCATTGAACTTCCTGTGGACGATAATGCCATTCATTATTGCGATAATTGGTGTGGTTACAACGACAATAATGTTAACAAGCACAGCAAGCGGACGCTAAAAGCTCCGCTTCTGTGAGCGTTATGTGCCAATTAGTAAATTGATATATTGGTACTACTCACAACTAATTTAAAGGAGGCGAATCTATGCCTTACGTAGATGGATATGTGCTGGCCGTTCCGAGAAAAAACAAATCAAAGTACATACAACTTGCTGAAGAATCGGCTGTTGTATTCAAAGATCACGGGGCTTTGTCTGTAGTGGAAAATTGGGCGGACGATGTACCTGTCGGTGAAATTACTTCCCTTCCAATGGCTGTTAAGTGCGAGGAAGGTGAGGACGTTGTTTTTTCGTGGATCGTCTGGGCATCTCGAGAAGCTCGCGATG
>JANQKW010000046.1 GCA_028280905.1 Porticoccaceae bacterium | reverse complement strand
CATTTGCGTTCGGCGCCAAGGGCGACAACCCGGTGGCCATGTACCTGGAAGATATCTACACCATCGCCACCAACTTGGCCGGGCTGCCCGGTATGTCGGTGCCCTGCGGGCTGGTGGACAATAAACCCGCCGGGCTGCAGATTATCGGCAACTATTTTGACGAGGCCCGGATGCTCAACGTGGCCCATCGGTTCCAGCAGGCGACCGACTGGCACCGCCAGGCGCCCGTTGCGATTGACAGTAAAGAGGCCGCCACGGCAGCTGGTAAGGAGATGATGTAATGGCGTGGGAAACCGTTATCGGCCTGGAAGTGCACGTACAACTGGCCACCCGGACCAAAATCTTCTCGGGCGCCAGCACCGCCTTCGGCGCCGAACCCAACACCCAGGCCTGCACCATCGACCTGGCCATGCCGGGCACCCTGCCGGTGGCCAACGAGCAGGCGTTTCGCTACGCCATTATGTTCGGCCTGGCGATCGACGCCGAAATCAGCCACACCTCGGTATTCGAACGCAAAAACTACTTTTATCCCGACCTGCCCAAGGGCTATCAGACCACCCAGTTAGAGAAGCCTATTGTCGGCGCCGGTCATGTCGACATACTGCTGGCCGACGGCGGCGCCAAACGGATTCGCATTCACCACGCCCACTTGGAAGAAGACGCCGGCAAGTCCCTGCACGAGGGGTTCGGCGGAGGCGACAGCCACGGCATGTCGGGCATCGACCTGAACCGGGCCGGCACGCCGCTAATCGAAATCGTCTCCGAACCGGATATGCGCAGCGCCGCCGAGGCCGTGGCCTTCGCCAAAAAACTGCACTCCATCGTCACCTCGCTGGACATTTGCGACGGCGATATGTCGCAGGGCTCGATGCGCTTCGATGTGAACATTTCGGTGCGCCCGGCGGGCAGCGACACCCTGGGCACCCGCACCGAAACCAAAAACCTCAACTCGTTCCGCTTTATGGAAGAGGCCATCAATCTTGAAGTGGCGCGCCAGATAGACCTGATCGAAGACGGCGGCACCGTTACCCAGGAAACCCGCCTTTACAATGGCGAAACCAAAACCGCCCGCGCGATGCGCAGCAAGGAAGAGGCCAACGACTACCGCTACTTCCCCTGCCCGGACCTGCTGCCGGTGGTGATTGAACCCAGCACCATAGAATCGATTCGCGCCGGCCTGCCGGAACTGCCTGACGCCAAGCGCGACCGCTTTATCAGCCAGTATGGGCTTTCCGACTATGACGCCGGCGTATTGACCGCCGACGCGCTGATGGCCAACTACTTCGAACAGTCCGCCAAAGTTTCCGGCGACGCCAAACTCACCGCCAACTGGATAATGGGCGAACTCAGCGCGCGTCTGAATGCGGAGGAAATCACCCTGTCGGACTGCCCGGTAAGCGCCGCCCAACTGGCCAGGTTGGTTATGCGCATCAAGGACGACACCATCTCTAACAAAATGGGTCGCGACGTGTTCGACGCCATGTGGAACGGCGAGGGCGACCCGGACAGCATTATCGAGACCCACGGCCTGAAGCAAGTCTCGGACAGCGACGCCATAGAAGCCATGGTGGATGGAGTGATCGCCAACAGCCAACAGCAGCTGGACAACTACCGCAAGGCCGACGAAAGCAAACGCCCGAAAATGCTCGGCTACTTTGTCGGCCAGGTGATGAAAGCCTCCAAGGGCCAAGCCAACCCGCAGCAGGTAAACCAGATACTGCTGAAAAAACTGAACGAACTTCTATAAACGCTTTATGACCCTTAAGAAAGACAAGCAAAAAGTACTCGGTGAAGTCTTTGACGACGACCGCATCAAAACCTTCCTGCAATTCCAGCCGCCGGAAGGCGTCAACGCCGACTTCCACCTGCTTGAAAAAGCCTATCGCGGCATGAAAGCCGAAAATTTCGACACCTTCCTGAACTTCTTCCTGGAGGAAGGGCGAGATATCAACGCCAAGAATCCACAGGGCAAAACCCTGCTGGAGATCGCCTCCGCCCACCGTCACGGCGACGATTATGTCGCCAGCCTGAAAAAGCACGGCGCCCGACTGCAGTAAATGCGTGGCGAACGAATGACGCAGGGCGTGGCTGCCAACCTCCTTCTCCAGCTTCCCCGCCCTGCTGGTCATTCTTAAAAACTTGTTAACATTGGTTTCATCCATATGATGCCTTCGCAACAACAATGTGCCGGGTTGACAACCAAGCCTTGCCGACGGAAACAGATACTGCCACGCCAAAGTCTTTGCAGCCCGTGGGTGCTTGCGGGCCAGAGCATCCGGCGGACCCAATGTCGACGGGTGTTCCTTCTTATGAAATATTATGAAATACTTGATCCAATATATGTAGGTATCGATAGTCCTGCGACTATAGCGCCGCACCGACATATGGTCTTTAAGGGATTTAAGAAATGGAGAAGATGTCATGGAATCCGCTTCCTCCCTGAAGCAGGTTTATAGACACAAAGGTCCTGGTCGTATCCGGGCTATATATCGTGAATGATTCACGATTTTTCCAATCATTATTTGCAAATAATCTTTTTTGTAGGTATTTCAATACGTTAAAAGCCAAAACATTCATTAGCAAAAATGTAGTCTATTCACGCTAATAATTATTATGAGGTCGAAGACCTCATTAACATGCTGTTAGAAGCCAATAGAGGCGTATTGTGTTCGGAGAAGACTTCGATAGAGTTCAAGTAAAAACCAGTGGTGCTGAAATTAACCTGATGCATGGCGGTTCCGGAAGTCCGCTACTGTTGTTGCACGGCTATCCGCAAACCCATTTTATGTGGCACAAAGTCGCCCCGCGCCTCGCTCATAGTTTCCACGTAGTGTGTCCTGACCTGCGAGGCTATGGGGACAGTTCAAAGCCACAGAGCGCGTCAGATCATTATCCTTATTCAAAACGTGCAATGGCTCAGGATATGGCCGAAGTAATGGCATCTCTTGGGCATAGAGAGTTTTTTGTGGCCGGTCACGACCGTGGAGCACGAGTGACACATCGGATGGCTCTTGATTATCCTGAAAGAGTAAAGAAGGCATGTGTGATGGATATCGCACCGACGCACCACATGTTTAAGACAACTGATCAAAACTTTGCCACGGGTTACTATCATTGGTTTTTTCTAATACAGCCTGATGGGCTACCTGAACGCATGATCGGCGCTGATCCCACATACTATCTTGAGGAAAAATTAAAACGGTGGAGCGCGCCAGGTGCGGTGTTCGCAGACGCCGCAGTGTCTGAGTACATTCGCTGTTTTAGTCAACAAGAAGCCATTCACGCTTCCTGCGAAGATTATCGAGCTGCAGCTACTATTGATTTAAAGCACGATGAAGAGGATATGGAAAGGAAAGTTGAGTGCCCTTTGCTCGTTCTATGGGGTGAAAGAGGATTTGTGAACCATACCTATGATGTCCTTCGTGTCTGGAGTGAGCGTGCAAAACGAGTTGAGGGTCTGGCTCTGGGTTGCGGACATTTTCTACCTGAAGAGGAACCTGCTGTAGTCTCTGATGAATTATTACGGTTCTTTGGTAGCAAGTAACGCTTCTAACAAGGTGCAGCACAACGCGGCTGCGCCGCTCGGACAAGCTACACTGCGTTTCGCTTGCCCGTGTGCAAAGCGTTAGAAATTCACGGAGATTCTAGGTTGGCTGAAGAATTAAAAACAGAGCGTTTCGTGAACGTTACAACTATGATTCGGTATCACAACGATAAAATGATAGAAGCGTTTAATCGTTTTGTTACTTTTTGCATTGCAATAAATGGTGGTGCATATTGGCTACTCACACAAAAAGATTTGCCTCAGGTTATTAAGGTTAAATCCTTGACAATTGTCACCTCTCTAATCTGGTTTTTAGGTATTTCTTCTGCTCTTCTAATTTATTCGAACTGGCTGTCCTGGTATGGGTACCGGAAAGCTGAGCACAAATTGATGCCTCTTGCTGTTCCAGAGCCTAAGATTGCAAGAGCATTTAAGGAACAAATGATTATGTTGCTAGTTATTTTGTGTGTTTGTTCTTTCTATAGTTGGCTTAGCCCACTTCAATTTCTAACAAGTCAAGCAAGTGGGACGCCGTAACCGGCTCCCCCTCTTAAGGCGCTATGTATCTCTCAGATGCGATTGAACATCCATGCGCTTGTGTAATATTCGGACTATTTCAATTTCAGCAGCAGTTTTGCTTCGGTAAAAAATGATATGGCTCGCACACGGGAATTTTCGATAGCCAGTTTTAATGAAATCGCATTTATTGCCAGCATCAGGAGCTTCGGCAAGCACATGAAAAATTTCGTCAAACTGTTTTGCGTAAACGCGGCGCTGATCTTTACCCCACTTGCGTTGCGTGTAAGCAGCAATAGATTTCAAATCCGCTTTAGCCTTTTGGGTTAAAGTAAATGTCCCCATCAGCCAAGTTCATCATCAAGTTCTTGCATCAGGCTTTCGTAGCTGTATTCAGCGGTACCGCTATTTTCACCTTCTTCCAGCAAATGGCGAAGGGTAGCGATTTTACGCTCGCTGTCTTCAAGCAATCTCAATCCGGCACGCACGACTTCGCTGGCAGACGCATATCTACCTTCATTGATCTGCTGGGCTATAAAGCCATCAAAGTGTTTCCCAAGGGTAATACTAGTATTTTTCGGCATGTCATCGTCTCTATATACCAATTTATACCAAATAATGGTACAAAACACATGGCAAGTCAATTAACTTCGCGCCTACATTCCGGTTCGCTTCATTGCGGCTGCCGGTTATTGAGGCGTTACCCGCACTCATAACTTGACAATCATTTTCGCTTGCCAAACAAACTATGAGGAGCCAAACATGAAGACCACGCAAGAACACGATGAACGAATCGCTAACATGACATTTGCTTCTGTCTATCCGCTTTACGTTGCGAAGGTTGAGAAGAAGGGTCGGACTATTGACGAGCTTCATGAGGTAATATCATGGCTTACGGGATTTAGCGAGACCAAACTGCAATCTCTGATTGAAAATGAGGTTACGATTCGACAATTCTTCGCTGAGGCAATGGTCAACCCAAATGCAAGTCTGATTACTGGCGTCATCTGCGGATATCGAGTAGAAGAAATAGAAACACCTCTGACCCAACAGGCTCGTTACTTGGACAAATTGGTGGATGAACTCGCAAAGGGACGCAAGATGGAGAAGATCTTGCGGGCTTCCTAGCGGCAATGCCAGCGGATAGCAAGGCAATGCACCGGAGCGGGCTACGTTTTCGGTTTTTCGACGTCGTTCGCTTCGTTTGAAGTTTTTGGTTTTTCAACGCTTACTCGTTTCGGTCGGCCCGCCCGGTGATCTTAGTCGTTATGTGCCAATTAATAAACTGATATATTGGCGCTACTCACAACTAATTTGAAGGAGGCGAATCTATGCCTTACGTAGATGGATATGTGCTGGCTGTTCCGAGAAAAAACAAATCAAAGTACATTCAACTTGCTGAAGAATCGGCTGTTGTATTCAAAGATCACGGGGCTTTGTCTGTAGTCGAAAATTGGGCGGACGATGTACCCATCGGTGAAATTACTTCCCTTCCAATGGCTGTTAAGTGCGAGGAAGGTGAGGACGTTGTTTTTTCGTGGATCGTCTGGGCATCTCGAGAAGCTCGCGATG
>JANQKW010000043.1 GCA_028280905.1 Porticoccaceae bacterium | reverse complement strand
CTCGCCCCCGCATGCGGCTGACCACGGCGGGGCGGTAAAAGTCATTGGCCATATCCTGTTCCCGCGACCAGATCAGCTTGACCGGTACATCCAGTTGTTCGGCTACCTTTACCGCCTGAACCAGGTTATCCATCTCCGAGCGGCGGCCGAAGCCACCACCCAGCAGCATATTGTGAACAACCACCTGCTCCCGCTCCATACCCAGAGTCTCGGCAATGGCGTTACGCGCAAACACCGGATTCTGATGTCCCACCCAAACATCACATTGACCGTCTCGGACCCAGGCGGTGCAGTTCATCGGTTCCATGGTGGCGTGAGCCAGATAGGGCGTGGCATATTCGACGCTGACGGTGTCGGGGCTGTCGAGCATCGCAGGCGCGTCGCCGAGCGCCTCCATAGTCTCTTGACGCACCTCGTCGGCGTCGCCATCCAGGTGCCGGTTATGGGTTTGTCTCAAGCCATCACTGTCCAGACCGGTGATACCGCCCTGCCATTCAATCTCGATACTCTTGAGCGCCCGGGAAGCCTCCCAATAGCTGTCCGCCACCACTGCCACGGCGTCGGACAGGTTTACCACCTTGTGCACCCACGGCAGCTCGACGACGGCTGCATCGTTCAGCGATTTTACCTGCGAGCCAAATACCGGCGCTTGCTCGATCGCTGCGTATTTCATCCCGGGTACATTCACATCAATACCGAATTGAGCGCGACCATCGACTTTGGCGGGCACATCCAGGCGCGGCTTGGCGACGCCAATAATCTTGTATTCGGCAGGATCCTTCAGCGCGGGCTTTAAATTGGGGGTATAGGTTGCCGCCAAGCTGGCGAACTCGCCAAAGCTGGCGGATCGACCGGACGCGGCGTGAACAATGGTGCTGTTTTCCGCCCGCAGCGAATCGACCGGCACCTCCCAGGTGGTCGCCGCCGCCTTGAGCAACATCTCGCGCGCTGCGGCTCCCGCCCTGCGCATACCGTGCTGACCGGTTAAGCTGATCGCGGTGCTGCCGCCTGTCAGCTGTCCGATCAGCCCCTTGGCGAGCTGGTAGAAAGTGAAGTCCAACATCCGGTAAGCAAACGCCGGAATTTGCGCGTTGTCACCGAGCAAATAGCCGCGAGTCAGATCACTGTTGATATAGTTGTCATCGGCGGGGGCTTGCTCGATACTCACAGTTTCCCAGGCGGCATCCATTTCTTCGGCCAGCATCTGCGCCAGGCCGGTGCCAGCCCCCTGGCCCATTTCAGAGTGGGGAATAATAACCGTCAGACGATTATCGGGGGTAAGTTTCACCCAGGTGTTCAACACCAGTTCGCCCGCTTGTAAAAATCCGGGACTGTTCATCGCCAGGCGGTTTGGTGACAGCGTCAAACCCAGTGCCAGGCCGCCGCCAATAACGCCCGCCGATGCCAGAAAGGTGCGGCGTGTCACTGTCGCCAGCTTGGAGCCGCTTGTCTTAGAAACGTCGGTCTTGTTATCGCTCATAGCTGCGCCTCCCGTCTAGCGCGCGCAGCGCTGTGAACCGCGGCGCGCAGGCGTTCATAGGTACCGCAGCGGCAGATATTGGTGATGGCTGCGTCGATATCGGCGTCTGTCGGTGACGGATTTTGCGCCAGCAACGACTCCACCGCCATGATCATGCCGGACTGGCAATAACCACACTGTGGGACCTGATGCTCAATCCAGGCTTGTTGTACCGTTGTTAGCGGATCACCATCAGGTGACAAACCCTCAATCGTTTTAACATCAGCTCCCTCGACGCTCGCAACCGGCAGCACGCAGGTGCGCGCCGCCGTGCCATTGACCTGGACAGTGCAGGCGCCGCAGGCGGCAATGCCACACCCAAACTTGGTTCCGGTAAGATTCAGCTTCTCCCTCAACACCCACAACAACGGCATATCGCCGGGCGCTTCGACCTCCGTGGGTCGGCCATTCAGCGTAAACTTTATAGTCATGTTGTTACCTCAGCACCGAGCCAAAAATAAATGGACTATAGTCCATTTTAGTATCTCTCTTGTCCCTGTCAATGACTATTTATAACCCGTTGGCGTCCTTTAACTGGTCTCAGTTATGCGTGAATATTCAGCACAAACGGCCCACGCGCTTGGCGCTTGAATTGGACCACCTTTGATAGTGCAGCAGGACCTGACAGTGCGGCAGGGCCTGCCAAATGTGCGTTAACAGACGCTAGCTCTTTAGCAGTGATTCGACCAGCCACTCGACCCGCTCGATTTCGCGCTGGTTTTCCGCTTCGCTGGCTTTGGGACTGAGCAGCATAATGACGGGAATGACGTTTGCCGCAAACCAGCGGCTGTCACGGTCGGGATGTATGGCTTCGTAGAGAACCGAGAATACGTCTTTCAACCACACCATGACCGCTGATTCCAGCCACCAGTCGCTCGGCATATCCTCCCGCATGATAATGGCTGACAGGAGTTCCGAATGCTCGATATTAAAGCGCGCCAACTCCCTGACAAAGCATATCAGCGTGCGCTCGGGGCTCTTTTCCTCCTGGTTCTTGCTGATAAGTTCGTCCTGCAACACCAGAAAGTCATCGATGGTCAACGCTTTGGCCAGGGCCGCTTTGTTTTCAAAGCGGCGGTACAAGGTCCCTTTGCCGATGCCCGCCAATGCCGCCAAGTCCGACATTCGCAGCTCCTGAATGGTCATTTTCTTCAGCATGCGCCTGGCCTGCTGAATAATCAGCTTGCGATTGCGGGCAGCGTCGGACCTCTCTTCGGGAAAGTAGTCCTCGGGGAGGTATTCGGGTAACTCTAAAAGCGTTGTCATGAAAAAAGTAAATACACCAGGCGCTGTTGCCAGCGAATGCAGAGAATATACGCCTAATTCTAAAGGCTTGACCTAGAACAGTAAAATTAGATGCTACCGCTAACTAGCCAGCACCGCGGCCAGTCGGTCTTATCACTTATGATTTTTTCAGAAAATTGTCGATTGCCTGTTTGTGCTCTTGCGTCGAAAAACAACGTCTCAGCGCCTCGTCCAGCAACCGGTCATGGGAATAGAGATAGTCCACCAGCCCAATAGCTAACGCTTCCTTGGCGAGTGCGCCTATTCCCTGCGCTCCTTCAGGAGATCCGACAACAGCTTTTTGTTGGTAATCACCAATCGGCCATAACCCAATTTTACGATCCCAAGAAGCTCCCATTTTTTTAAGATGCGATTAACGGTTTGCCTGGACGCGCCGAGCATACAGGCAAGCACATCCTGCCCGGTTTCAATAACTATCCGCTGGTTGTCCTCAGCGTCCTTCAAGGTACGATAAGAAATACCCGCCAGGTTGTTAAGCCGGCTCGCCAGTTGCACTTCTGCGTCATAATTGGACGAGGCCTCAAAATACTCGAACATTAACGTCATGCGCCGACAGATGCTTTCTACGAGGTATTCGTTGATTTCCGGATATTGTTTGCGCAGCGCCAGGAAGCGGTCGGTCTTCAATAGGCCGACACGACTTTCTTCAATAGCGGTGGCTGTGAAAAAGTGGGGACATTGGGCAATCGTCGTGCTGTCGGAGAGCGTTGAAGGTGAATCGTAAACACCCAAGATAACTTCACGGCCATCGCTGGAATTAGCCGTCAGTTTAAGGCGACCTGATACAACCTCATAGATTCCTTCCGACATACTCCCTTTTTCGTATAACACTTGATCCACATCAAGTTCGGAGTACGCCATCTGTTGCCGCAGTTCCTGGCTAAGCGACTTGGGCAACAGTTCAATCCAATTAATTCGAAGTCGATATATCTCTTCTTTCACCATAGGCTACCGCCGATGACCAGCTTCCTGGATGCACACTAAAAAATTCTCTGTCAAACCTGAATAAAAGTAAAGTTACGAACCAAAAGTAGCCTATGTGATAGTTGCGACCCCCTACTTTGGATATATTCGCCTTACCTTTATTCATGGAACACTCTTGAATAAAGGTCCATGATATAAAAAACTACTCAAAATAGGGGGATTAACACATGATTCGTCATTTTAAACCCAAGTATCTAGCGGGTTCGATTGCAGCAGCCTTTTTCGCGCTGGATTCCAGTTTGGCCTTTGCCGCGCTGGAAGAGGTGATTGTTACCGCGCGAAAGCGGGAAGAAAGCTTGCAAGACGTGCCGGTCGTAGTACAAGCGCTTAGCGCGGATTCTCTGGAAGCAATGGGAACCGCGGAGTTTTCGGATTTGAACGATCAGATTTCCGGACTTTCCATTTATGCCGGCGGGCCCACCCAGCCGTCTGTCAATTTGCGGGGCATTCAGGGCAATGCCATTAATCCGGGAACCGACGAAGCGATTTCCATAAACCTGGACGGCGTGCAACACAGTTCTTCACAGCTATTCCGGTTCGGTTTGTTTGAGCTGGAGTCCGTTGAAGTACTGAAAGGGCCACAGGCGCTGTTCTTCGGTAAGAACAGCCCCGGCGGTATTATCGCGATGCGCACCAAAAACCCGACCGATGAGCTTTTCACTGAGTTGCAGGTTGGGTACGAAGAGGCGGGCGAAAGAACATACGGGCATGCCATTGTCTCAGGACCTATTAGCGACACCTGGGGCGGCAGACTCGGTGTCAGAATGCAGAATGCAGATGGGTTCTTTGAAAACGTGTGGGGCCAGGGAGACGCCTCCGTCACGCAGCCGGCTGACAGGACAGGCCCGGATTTTGACGAGATTGTCGCGGTAGGTACGCTGCGCGGTGAGTTTGACCGGGGAGATGTGTCTTTTAAAGTCTACCGCGGTGAAAGAGACGGTAATGACTATAACCAAATTCAAATCTATCGATGCAACGATACCTACCAGGTTCTAAATCCCTACGAAGACTGTGAACTCAACGACAAGTTTTCAGCGGCGCCTTTTTCAGTTGATCCATCCAGTTCGAGGGTGGCTGACGACGAACATTCGTATGAATACGAAATGACGCAGATATCACTGGAAGTTAACTATGAAATCAATGACACCTGGGAATTCAACAACATCCTTGGCTGGGTAGACATGGAGAACTACTTCTTTGGCAACCTGGGCGCAAGGACAACTACCTTCCCAAATTCGCTATTTGCCGGTCAACTAGCTGAAATGGATCAAATAACCGAGGAATTCAGGTTTAGCGGCGATTTCGATAACTTCCGGTTCATGTTTGGCGCTTTCGTAGACGACCGGACGCTGAAAACAACGTCGAAAGTTTGGCTTTCTGAGGTTTTTCCGTTTAGTCCGGATGGGGTAACGGAGATTGGCGGTGAGTCATGGTCAGTCTTTGCACAAACCGATATTGATTTGACCGAGCAGTTGGAGCTCTCAATCGGCGCGCGCTACACCGAAGAGGATAGAGATTACAAAGGAGAAAACCTCGACAGCTCGGTGTTTGCCCCGGCAGGCACTCATCAGGTAGTCAATCCCGAACTGGAGTATACCAATCTGTCGCCGGAACTTACCTTATCCTGGCAACCGGCAGATAATGTGACGCTGTTTGGCAGCTACAAGGAAGGGTTCAAGTCGGGCGGCTATAACGTGGTCATAACAGACACGATGGCCGGCGCTATCGCTCCCATCGAAAATGATTTTGAGCGCGAAGATGTCAGTGGCTACGAGTTGGGTTTCAAGCTGCAATTACTGGACGACACGCTTCGTATCAACGGCGCATTGTTCACGTATGACTACACCGAACTGCAACAGTCGGCGTTTTTTGAAACCGACGGGGTAATCTCGACTCGCACCGTAAACGCCGGTGAAGCACTGATGGAGGGCTTTGAGGTGGACCTGCTTTGGCAGACGCCCTGGGAACTCCTGACGGTCTCGGCTAACCTGGCCTTTAACGACAACCAGTTCGATAACTACGCCGCCGAATGTAACGAGTTCCAGCGATTTGTGGACTCCACCGGTTGTAATGTGAACCTCGATGGAATTACGGATCCCTCCGACCCCAACTTTTCCGATACCACGGACGACGGTGACGGTACGTTGCTTGAGGGCACCGGCGTTGACGCCCAAGACAGGTCGGGACACCCGCTGCGGCGCGCGCCGGAGTGGTCCGGCTCCATCGGGCTTAACTTCGATGCTGCCGTTACAGAAACTGTCAGGTTTAAGGCAAACCTGATGAGCAGTTACAGCGACGACTACATGGCCAATGGTGAAAATAATCCCTGGGGAATTCAGGACTCCTACTGGATTTATAACGCCAACCTGGGTATTTATGCCGAGGATGGCTCCTGGTCCCTGGATTTGATTGGTCGAAACCTGAGTGACGAAGCAGTGGCGTTAACCGTGTATGACAACTCCGCGACTTCCGTCAACGGAGAACCCGAGGCGTTGAACGTATCCAGGAACGCGCCACGAGAGATTATGCTGCAATTCACTTTCAGGCCGGATCTGTTCTTATAATCGCAACAACCTTATTAAGCTGAAAATCGGCTGCTTAAACACCGAGACGTCTGGAATCCCCAGACGTCTCGGTTGTCAAATTGCAACTGGATTACCGGCGGACAGGCCAGAACCTGACTTAAAACGGACTACCACGGCAGGTGTTAAAACAGTAATCAAACGAAGCGTTAGCGGTCGGTTGGCGTCAGGCAGTCGGCGCCGGCATCGCCGAGTTCGAAACCACCATCAACCGTCAATATTGACCCGTTGACATAGCCTCCCAGATCACTGGCCAGGTAAATTGCCGCGTTGGCAATATCCACTTTATCGGCAAAGCGTCGCGCCGCAAGGCGCTTAAGCCAGTGTTGCCGATCCGCCTCGCTGGGCGCCAGGCGATCCAAACCCTCGGTATTATCGATAGCCCCGGGTGAAATACCATTCACTCGAATACCCCGCGGACCCCACTCCAGCGCCAGGGTTTTAATCAGCATATTGATCCCCGCCTTCGCGGCACAGACATGGGCCTGCCCGGGCATTGGCATCACCGCCTGGGGGGCGGTAATCGCGATCATCGACGCGTCATCGGTACAGTGGGAAAAGCCGAGGTGGAACACCTGGTAGGTTCCAATCAGGTCAATATCGACCACGGTCTTGAAGCCCTTGGGTGTGATGCTAACCGCCGGTGCAAAGAAATTCCCCGCGGCGCCGGAGACAATAATATTGAGCGCGCCGAATTCCTTTACCGCGCCACTCAGCGCCGCGTCTACCTGCTCCGGCTCGCGCACATCGGCCGAGAACGCAATGGCTTTACCACCGGTTTCGTCGATAATCTCGCGAGCCGCGTTTTCGGCTTTCTCCGGATTTCTCCCGACTACCGCAACCCGAGCACCCAGTTGCGCCATCCCCTTGGCGATTCCCAGGTTAATCCCGCTGGTGCCGCCGGCAATAAAGGCGGACTTTCCCTCTAACGTATTCTGCGCGAACATTTTCTCTGCCCCTAAAAGTATGACTGCACGCCATTGTAAAGGAGTTAGCCTAGGATTTAGTCAAAAACTTATCTAGGGATCAGAATCGTCCCAGGGAACTTCACCTTGACGATGGCGTCCACCCACTGTTGAACCGATTCAACGGTTTGGGTGTTCCGGCCGTCTTCCGAATTAAGCGTGATCAGCGCTACGCCGTCTTTGACGGCGTAGTCAATGAATTTAGAATCCGGTATCTTAAATTACCCGGTAATGTTGGCTGGCAACAGGTCGGTAAATCGCGATTACCTCGGCTGCATGCGGATACCCGCATCCATGCGTATGCACTCGCCGTTGGTGTAGTCGTTCTCCACGATATATTGGGAGAGATGCGCAATCTCATCCGCCGCACCCAGTCGCTGCGGGAACAGCGGGCTGGCCGCAAGACTGTCGTAGGCCGCTCTGTTGGCGTGTTTTAGCTGCTCAAACAGCGGGGTGTGGATCAGTCCGGGAACAATCGTGTTGACGCGAATTCCCAGGCTGGAAAGATCTCTGGCAATCGGCAGCGTCATACCGACAACCCCGCCCTTGGACGCGGAATAGGCCGCCTGGCCGATTTGCCCTTCGTAAGCTGCAATAGACGCGGTATTGATGATCACACCGCGCTGTCCGTCGTCATCGATGGGCTGCTGCTTCGCCATCTGCTCCGCCACCAAACGCAACACATTAAAAGTCCCGACCAGGTTAACCTCGATAATATTGGTGAAGTGAGACAACGGCATCGCCTCGCCCTTACTGACGGTTTTCGCAGCGGGACCGATACCGGCATAGTTGTTACCTATATGAATCTGATCGAAGGCGTCGATCACGGCTGCAATCGCCGCTTTAACCCCCGCTTCTTCGGCGACATTACAGTTGATGTAAATAGCCGCGTCGCCCAGCTCCTCCGCCAATGCGTTGCCGCGCTCGTCGTTCATATCCAGAATGGCCACCTTCGCGCCCAAGGCCACGTAGCGACGCGTCGTCGCTTCCCCTAAACCTGATGCGCCACCCGTAACCAGGGCCACTTTATCTTCGATATTCATCGTTTCTCATCTCCTGTCTCTCATGCATCATTCCCCATCTTTCATCTCTCCGTCTTAAAATAGTCGGGCTTGCCGAGCGTCCATAGCTCACCCCACAAATTGCCGCCGCCGTCCAACGTCATCACTTCTCCGGTCATAAAACCGGAAGCGTCACTGCCCAGATAGGCGACCGCTTCGGCGATTTCCCAGGGGGAGGCAAAGCGCCGCATCGGGTTGGCGTCGGTAAACGCCGCCACTGCCTGTTCAGGATAAACATCCATTCCCTCAGTAGAAATAATGCCGGGCGCAATACAGTTAACCCGAATTCTCAGCGGCGCCCACTCGACGGCGACGGATTTGGACGCGTAGATCACACCGGCGCGGGCCGCGCAGGTGTGGGCGACGCCCCACATGCCGCGGTTAATCACCGCCACCATATTAACGATATTGCCCGGCACACCGGTATCGCGCCACTGCCTGGCGGCGGCCTGCATCATAAACCAGGTGCCGTTAAGGTTGGTGTCAATCACGGCCTTCCAGCCGTTGGGGCTGAAGTCGATAGCATGCTGCGGGAACTGGCCGCCGGCGTTGTTGACCAGCAGATCCAGCGGCCCGAATTGCTCCAACAGGGTATCGAACAGCTGCGCAACGGCTTCCGGATCGCGGATGTTGACCGGATACGCGGTCGCATCCAGGTCAGCGGTGCGCATAGCGTCAACAGCGGCCTCGAGCTTCGCCTTCGTGCGCCCGACAATCACCAGCTTGGCGCCAAGCCGCCCCAGCAGCCAGGCGGTGGCCTTGCCTATACCAGTGCCCCCACCCGAGATCAGGACCCGTTTACCGGCGAACAGCTCGGGCGAGTAGATGGTCGCTGCGCCCGCCAACTCGTCGTCCGTCATACCAAAATGTCGCTGTAAATCGGTCATCACTCGAATCCGGCCAACTTGCTATTTGAGCAGCTCACCACTGATGATCATCTTCCTGACCTCAGTGGTTCCGGCGCCGATTTCCAACAATTTAGTTGAGCGGAACAGTCGGTTGATTTCCGATTCCCAGATGTAGCCATTACCGCCGAACACCTGCACCGCGTTGTCCAATACCCGGTTACACATATCGGCGCAGTACATCACCGACGCCGCGGTTTGCGCGTGAATTTCACCGCGACCGGCCAGGGTTTCGTCCACCTCCGATACCGCCGCCAGGATACTCCAGCAGTAGTACTTCATTGTCTCCGCCCAGACGTACATATCGGCAAGGCGCGACTGCACCATCTGGAACTCCGCAATCGGCTTGCCGAATTGCTCGCGGGTCTTGGCAAATTCCACAGCCAATTGTAATGCGCGCTCAGCCACGCCAACGCTAATCGGCGCCACCATCGCCCGCTCAAAATCCAGGCCGCTCATCACCACCTGGTGACCGCGATGCTCGACGCCGAGAATATTCTCCACCGGCACCCGCATATCCTCGAACACCAGCTCGGCGGTCTGACTGCCGCGGAAACCCATTTTGGTCAGTTTTTGCGCCACCTTAAACCCGGGAGCACTGGTCTCCACCACAAAGGCGGTAATCCCTTTGGAACCTCTGCCCTGCTCGGTTTTGGCGTACAACAAGCAGATATCCGCCACCGGACCATTGGTGATATAGAGTTTCGAGCCGTTAATCACATACTCATCGCCATCGCGAACCGCCTTGGTGCGCATCGAACCCAGCGCGTCGGAGCCGGCGCCTGGCTCAGTCAACCCCAAGCAGCCAATCCATTCACCGGAACACAGCTTCGGAAGATACTTGTTGCGAATAAACTCGCTGCCGTTGGCGTAAATATTGTTGGCGCAGAGATTATCGTGAGCCACCCAGGCCAAGCCAAAGGCGTGGTTGTAGCGAGAAAATGCCTGCAGGACAAGACCGGCATCCAGCATGTTCATACCCGCGCCGCCGTATTGTTCCGGAATGGTTACGCCGAGAAAGCCCAGCCCCCCCAGTTTCGGCATCAGCTCGTCCGGCCACCACTCCTCGTTATCCATTCTTTCGGAGAGCGGTAATAACTGTTCACGGCCAAATCGATCCGCGTGGTCCAGCAGTTGTCGTTGGTCTTCAGTTAACGAAAATTGATTCATTGCTATAGCTCTGTGCAAATTAAAGGGTGGCTGTGTTGATTCACTTCTCCTCTCGCTTTTGGTTATAAGCGAAGCACGCCGTAACTTTCGCCGCCGAAGGGCGAGTTAAGCGAAGCAGAGATGGAGATACCCAGCGCATTGCGGGTATCCACCGGGTCGATAATGCCTTCGTCCCAGATCTCGGAACTGGTGGCATAAGCGCTGGTGGAGTGCTCATAGTTGGCGAAGACTTCCGCGCGTATCTGCGCCAGTTGCTCGTCGCTGGGCGCCTCGCCCTGGCGCTTGAGCTGATTGATCTTGATGGTGGCCAGGGTATCGGCCGCCTGGTCGGAACCCATTACCGCAATCTGGCTGTTCGGCCAACTGAACAGGGTGCGGGCATCCCAGGCGCGACCGCACATACCGTAGTTGCCCGCGCCAAACGAGCCGTTAGTCATAATAGTGAACTTTGGCACATCCACGCCGGCTTGGATCATCAGCATCTTGGAGCCATCCTTGGTAATGCCGCGCCGCTCGTATTCCTCGCCAATCATGTAACCGGTGATATTCTGCAGAAATACCAGCGGCACATTGTTCTGGTTACACAGCGACATAAAGTGCGCGCCCTTCAAGCTGCTGTCGTTAAACAGCACACCGTTATTACCCAGGATGCCCACCTTGTAGCCCCAGATATTGGCAAAGCCACACACCAGGGTTTCACCGTAATCCGGCTGATATTCGGCAAAGCGGCTGCCGTCGACAATCCGCGCGATCACTTCGCGCATATCGAACTGTTTTTTAATATCGTCGGGAATAATGCCGTACAACTCGGCCGGATCATAGTAGGGGTCTTCCGGCGCTTCCCGCTGCAGGGGGAACTTGGATTTCTGCTCCCACTGCATGACGATCTCCCGGCCGATCGCAATCGCCTCTCGCTCGCTGCCGGCATAGTAGTCGCAAGTGCCGGAAATACTGGTGTGCATACCGGCGCCACCCAGCTCATCTACGGTGACGTCTTCACCGGTAGCAGCTTTTACCAGCGGCGGCCCACCCAGGAACACCGCACCGGTCCCCTCGACAATCACCGAGTAATCGGACATTCCCGGAATATAGGCGCCGCCGGCCGTGCAATGGCCAAACACCAGCGATAACTGCTTGCACCCCTGCTTCGACAACAGCGCCTGGTGGCGATACATTCGCCCGGCCATATACATGTCGCCAAACAGATCCGATTGCAGCGGCAGAAAACCGCCGGCGCTATCGCACAAATGAATCACCGGCAGGTGATTCTCCAGCGCAATCTGCAATGCGCGAACGATCTTCTTGATAGAAAGCGGATACCAGGCGCCGCCTTTATTGGAACTGTCGTCGGCGTGAATAAGCACCTCCCGACCGCCGACAATGCCAATACCGGTGATACAGTTGGCCGAGGGCGCGGCGCCATCATAGGCCATATTGGCGCCGAGGGAAGAAAATTCGAGGAACGGGGTGCCTGGGTCGAGCAATAGATCGAGCCGCTCGCGCGGCAGCATCTTGTTTTGCTTTTTCAGGCGATCGAGGTCGCGTTGCGGGCGTTTAAAACGGGCGTCCTCCTGCTTTTGGTGAAACTCCGCAAGCAGCTTCTGGTTATGCTGTTTGTATTGCTTAAACTCGTCCGAGTTGGTATTAATCTTGGATTGAATTCTGCGCACGCTGTTACTCCCGACGTTCACCGGCATCGATATCAATTAAAAGATCGCCCTTATCAAAACTGGCACCGGGCTCAGCGCCAACGGCCTTCACCGTGCCGGGCAGGCTTGCCTTGATTTCGGTCTGCAGTTTCATGCTCTCGATCAACATCACGGAATCACCCTCGGCGACCGAATCGCCCTCGACGACGTACACCTCGACAACTACGCCGGGCATGGGTGCGCGCACACGGCCGCCGGCGGCGCCGCCCTCACCGGCATCGCCAAACTCATCGATAACGCCAAGCTGCCAAACCCTGCCGCCGAAATGAATAAAGAGCTTGTTGCCGTCCTGCGCTGCATAGAATTCGTAGGGCGCGCCGTTTAGGGTAAGCTCACCGTGATGGCCGTCGTGCCAGTGGAGTCGAACATCCAACCGATGGCCATCCACTTCCAGGGTAATCGCATCGGCCCGCCGCACCGGCGTCACCAGGTGGGTTGTCTTATTAAGTTGGTATTTTGGTTGCATCTGGTTAGTTTCTCCACCGCCCAATCGCCGCGTAGGGTTCGGGCGTTGCCTCCAACAGCAATCGGGTATTGCGATCGGATAGATAAGCGGCTGACAACACCACCTGCAATTGTTCGCGGGCAGCGGTATCGGCCCGCAGATCATCGGCAAAGGTAGTAATAAAACCGGTATCGATTTCACCCCGTTTAAAGGCGGGGTGTTCAAGCACCTTGATCAGAAAGTCGGTGTTTACCTTAACCCCGAGCAGGATCAGTTGACGCAGCGATTCCACGGTTTTCTTAATCGCCTGTTCACGGGTCGGCGCATGCACCACCAGCTTAGCCAGCATCGGGTCAAATGCGGTGGTGATTGCCTGGTTCAGATAGAGACTGCTATCAAAGCGCACACCTTCGCCGGCCGGCTCCTTTAGGTACAGCACCTTGCCGGTTTCCGGCATAAAGTCGTTAAACGCATCTTCGGCGCACAACCGGCATTCAATGGCATGGCCGTTTAGCGAGATATCATCCTGCCCGATCGCCAGCGGCTGCCCCGCCGCTACGCGAATTTGCGCAACCACCAGATCGACCCCATAGACCATTTCGGTAACCGGATGCTCCACCTGGATGCGGGTATTCATCTCCAGAAAGAAGAACTCCCCCTCCGGTGTATAAAGAAATTCAACGGTACCGGCGCTGCTATAGTTGGCCGCCTTGGCGATACCCGCTGCCACGCTGCATATAGCCTGGCGCTTGGCCTCATCGAAAGCCGGTGATGGAGCCTCCTCTACCACCTTTTGAAAGCGGCGCTGGATCGAACATTCCCGCTCACCGAGATGGACCACGGCATTGCCATCCCCGAGAACCTGCACCTCGATATGCCTGGCGCTGGAGAAATAGCGCTCCAGATAGACGCGGTTATCGCCAAAATACTTTTCCGCTTCCGAGGCGGCAACCCGCAGCGTGCTCTCCAGCTCATCGATTGAGTTGACAATGCTCATACCCTTGCCACCGCCACCGGCGGACGCCTTGACCACCAGCGGGAATTTCATTCCGTCAACGGCGTTAATCCGGGCGACGATATGGTCGCGACTCTTTTCCATCAGCGATGCATCGACCGTTAGCGACGGCGGCACCGGAAAGCCGTGCTCGGCAACGAAATTGCGCGAGGTGATTTTGTCGCCCATTAATTCGATCACCTCGGGGGAGGGTCCGATAAACGCGATGCCGGCGTCGGTCAACGCGCGGGCGAAGCCAGCGTTTTCGGACAGAAAGCCATAACCGGGATGCACCGCATCCACACTCAGCCGCTGGCAGATAGTAATAATCTGCTCCACATCCAGGTGCGCCGCGGTGGGGCTGTCCGCCGAAATCTCGACCGCCTCATCGGCCTGGCGAACCACCGGCGAGTTTTTGTCGCTGTCGTGAAATATCGCCACCGAGGGTATTTCCAGCACTTGCAGTGCGCGCAACACCCGAAGGGCGATTTCGCCCCGGTTGGCAATTAGTACCTTATTAAACAGAGCCATAACTATCGTCGATCCGTCGGCTTATTGATATTTATTGAGTATAACTCAATAAATAAGTTTGACTCAAGACCTGAATGAAGACATTTTTATAACCAAACGGTCTTAAGCAGTCGCTTGTTATCAACAGATAAATAGCCTTTTTGCAAGGAGGAAAGAACGCCATCACCTTATTTTTGTTGACCCGACACCCCCACCGTGATCTATAATTGAGTATAACTTAATAAAGTTGGCGATTACTTCAATGAAACGATTCTAGGAGGGAAACCGAATGCCGGGTTTATATTTTGATGAAGCGGAAATTGGCCAGGAAATCGAGCACGGGTTAACCCGCACCGTTACCGAAGCGGACAATGTGTTATTTTCCTGCATTACCCATAACCCACAACCACTGCATCTGGATGAGGAATACGCGAAAAATACCGAGTTTGGCCAGCGCGTATTCAACAGTATGTACACAGTTGCATTTGCCTGCGGGGTATCGGTCGAGGACACGACAATGGGCACCCTGGTGGTCAATCTGGGCTTCGGCGAAATGAAATTTCCCAAGCCGGTGTTTATTAACGACACCCTGCGGGTTAAAACGGTGATTGCCGACAAGCGCGAGAGTAAATCCCGCCCCAATGCCGGTATCCTTGCCTTTGAGCACCAGGTCTGGAACCAACGCAACGAATTGGTTTGCACCATTATTCGGATTGCACTAATGAAGAAGCGGCCCGCCTAACACCGGAAGTTGCTATCGGGAACTGCCAGAGGATTAATCAATCGGGGTTAAAACCATGCCGTCAAAATCGTTTATGTTTGTACCCGGCGACAGTGAAAAAAAGCTGGGCAAAGCACAACAACTGGGTGCCGACACCATCATACTCTGCCTGGAAGACGCGGTAGCCGAACCAAATAAGCCGAGAGCCCGGCAAATGGTGCAAGCCTATTTACAGGCACATCGAGACACCACCGAGCCGAGCTTGTGGGTGCGCGTCAACCCGATTACGACGGACCATATGCTGAAGGATCTGGTGGCGGTGATGGCAGGCGCGCCCAGTGGAATATTCTTTCCCAAACCCTCCGGTGCCGAGGATTTAAAAACCCTGGATCACTATATTACGGCGTTTGAAGTACAGAACGGAATACCCGTAGGCAGCACCAAGATAATGAGCGTCGTCGAATCCTGTATCGGCACGCTCAACCAGAGCCAGTTTGCCGGCGCATCGCCCCGAATGAGCGGCATGTGCTGGGGCGCGGAGGATATGTCCGCGGACCTTGGGGCCACCACCAATACCGATGAAGACGGCGTGCATTTTTTGGTGCACCAGATGAATCGGGCCAACTGCCTGGTGGTGTGCAACGCGGGAAATATGCAGGCGGTGGACGGGATTTGCGCGGATTACCGGAATGAGGAGAAGCTCCGCGAAGAGTGCCGCCGCGCCCGCACGGAAGGCTTTACCGGAAAGATCGCTATCCACCCATCGCAAATTGCGGTCATTAACGAAATGTTCACGCCCTCTGAGTCGGACATAGAGCATGCCAGACGGGTTATCCAAGCCTTCGAAGACGCCCCGGAAGGCGCGGGAACCGTTGGCCTCGACGGAAAAATGCTGGACCTGCCCCACCTGAAAAGAGCCAGGCGCTTACTGCAGCTTGCAGGCGAGCAATATTAGCCCATGCCTTATCTCAATCACCAAATACTGCTTGACTCCCATGCAGATGGCTTGCCGGAAGTCAGCAACTTTATCCCCGCGAAGCAGACCATCAACCACTGCGACGCCGACAAGGTGGTTATCCGTAACCACTATCTATCGGTAGACCCCGCGCAAAAGGGCTGGATGAGTTCGGCGGTCAACTATGCCAGCGCCACGCTCGGTGAGCCAATGCGCGCTCTCGCGGTGGGCCAGGTTGTCGAGTCGAATCTGGAAGACTATGAGGTTGGCGAGTTTGTGACCGGCTGGTTCGGTTGGCAGGAGTACGCCCATGTAGGAACCGATAAAATCCGGCGTAAAGTCGACCCGGACCAGGCCCCGATTAAATACGCTGTCAGCATCTTCGGGTTAAATGGCCTTACCGCCTATATCGCAATGAAAGATATCCTGGCACCAGAGCCGGGTGAAACCCTGCTCATATCCACCGCCGCGGGTGCGGTGGGCAGTATTGCCGGGCAACTGGCCAGGCGTTGGGATTGCCATGTTGTGGGGCTGACCGGCAGCGACCAAAAGGCGGCGCTATGCTGCAACGAGTATGGCTACCATGCGGCTGTCAATTACAAGTCTGACGACTGGCTGGAGCAACTGCGGCGCGCCTGTCCTAATGGCATCGATAAATACTTCGATATGGCGGGTGGCTGGATAACCGACCAGGCGATACACTTGATGAATCATTTCGGTGTGCACGCGCAAGTGGGCACCGCCGCGGTGGCTTCCTGGGACCCGGTTCCCCAAGCGGCGCGCCGCGAGCGGGTCATTCTGCTGAAAGAACTCACGCAAAAGGGTTTTATTATTTTTAACCATACAGACCGTTACGACGAGGCCACAACTCAGCTGGGCAATCTGCTGCACAGCGGCGAACTGCGCTTTCATGAGGATATCCGCGACGGGCTCGATTCAGCGCCGCAGGCATTGGTGGCGCTGTATCAGGGAACGAATTTGGGTAAAACCCTGATTCGGCTAATTGGCGAGGAGTAAAGCGCCACTCGCCGGAATTCGTGGCGAACGGCCTGACCGGCGAACCGTTTGAGGATCCGATTATGACCCAGAATTTTGCAGGTTCACTCCTATGGGAACCATCTCAAGACCGAATTCAAAACTCGGGCATCACGGCATTTATCGATTGGGTTAATCGCCATCATCACGCCGAACTGAAAAACTACGATGACTTGTGGCAGTGGTCGGTAGAGGATATCGCCCGCTTTTGGGAGGCGATCTGGCAGTGCTATAAAGTCGAGGCATCCAAACCCTACAGGTCTGTGCTATCCGACGCGAGTATGCCCTGCGCCCAATGGTTTGGCGGCGCGAAACTGAATATGGCCGAATACCTGCTAAAGCAGGGGGACCTGGCCGACCCCGGCCGCACCGCGGTGTTTGCCGACAGCGAGTGCTTCGAGCCGCGCCAAATCAACTGGATAGCGCTGCGCGACCAGGTGGCGAAACTGGCAACCCATCTGCGCGAATCCGGGGTGCAACCGGGCGATCGGGTGGTCGCCTATATCCCCATCTCCATTGAAGCGGTGGTGGCCATGTTCGCCTGTATCAGTATTGGCGCCATCTGGTCCAGTTGCTCACCGGACTTTGGGGCGAAAAGCGTGTTGGAGCGCTTCCAGCAGATCACGCCCAAGGTGCTTTTGACGGTAACCGCCTACCGCTATAACGGTAAGGCCTTTGACCGCACCGAGGAAGTCGACGCGATTATCGACGCCCTACCCAGTCTGGAACAAATCATTCACCTGCCCTGGCTGGATGCAGACCAGCCGAACCCGCCCAAGCAGCCCTCCGGCGGGCAACTGACATCCTGGGAACAGGCACTGGCCAATAACGCCAGCTACCGCGGATTTCAGTTTGAGCAAGTCGATTTCTCTCACCCGGTGTGGATTCTCTATACCTCGGGCACCACCGGTATGCCGAAGGGCATCGTCCACAGCCAGGGCGGCGCGCTGCTGGAACTGATCAAATTCACCTGGCTGCAGGACGACTTGAAACCGGATTCGGTCAAATTCTTCTATACCAGCGCCGGCTGGACCATGTTTAATATGCTAATCGGAGGCTTTGCCAGCGGCAGCGCTATCGTGGTTTATGACGGCTGCCCCAGCTATCCGGACAACGACAAGCTCTGGGAAATGAGCGAGCGCTGTGGAATCACTTATTTCGGTACTAGCCCCACCTTTATCAATAGCTTGGCCACGACCGACTATACCCCGGAAGGCAAGTTTGACCTTTCCCGCATCACCTCGGTTGCGATGGGCGGCTCGCCGGTATCACCGGAGAACTTTGCCTGGTTCTACCGGCATGTGGGCAAGGACATCCATGTGTTTTCGATGAGCGGCGGCACCGATGTGGCCACCGCGTTTGTCGGCCCGGCCTCGACCTTGCCGGTAAGCGCCGGGGAAATCCAGGCGCCCTGCCTTGGTGTGGATGTCTGCGCGTTCGATGACAACGGCAGTCCGGTCGTGGAACAAGACGGCGAACTGGTGATTCGCCAACCCATGCCTTCCATGCCCATTTGTTTCTGGAGCGATGAAAACAATGAGCGCTACACCAGCAGCTATTTTGATACCTTCCCGGGTATTTGGCGACAGGGCGACCAGGTTCGCTTTACCGAGCACCTGAGCTGCGTGATCTCCGGCCGCAGCGATTCAACGCTTAACCGCTACGGCATCCGTATCGGCACCGCGGAAATTTATCGCAACGTGGAAGCGATTGAAGGCATCGAAGACAGCTTGATTGTCAACCTGGAACTGCCCGGCGGCAAGTTCTTTATGCCGTTATTCGTCAAATTGAAGCAAGGTGCATCCCTGGATGCGTCCATGCTAAGCGCGATCAAATCCTGCCTGTCGGAGAATTGCTCACCGCGCCATGTGCCGGACAAGGTATTTGTGGTGGACGAAATTCCCTATACCCTCACTGGCAAAAAACAGGAAATACCCGTCAAGAAACTGTTAATGGGCGCCGACCCAAGCAAAGCCGTGAATCTTGGCGCCTGCGCCAACCCCGAGGCCATACAGTACTTTATTGACTTGGCCAACCAACCTGACTTTAAGAAATATACAACCTGAAATTAACCGAAGACCCTCCACCGAAAACTGCGCCTATCAGCCGTATAGCGATTAGATGGCAGGTACAGGGATAAACAACTATCAAAAGCTGCTCCCGGTCTAAACTGCCGCCGCGCTGGCCCCGGCCAGCCTGCCGAAAACCAGCGCGCGCAGCACCGAGGTCGCGGAAGTATAGTGGCCGTAGTGCATGCCGACGGTTTCACCGGCGGCATAGAGGCCCGGGATGACTTCCCCGCTAAAATTGAGCACTTCGGCGCGCGGCGTTACACGCAGCCCCCCATAAGTAAAGCAGATGGATGCCATCAGCGGATAACAGAAATACGGACCCTTCTCGATTCGCTTGGCGTAATTTGATTTATTCGGCGCCAAGCCCTGGGTAGCCTGGCCGCCAAAATCAAAGGTCGCGGGTTCGTGCGCGCCATACTCAACGGCATCGCTATCGACACAGGCGGCGTTATATTCAGCAACCGTATCCTCGAGGGCGGCCGCGGGCACGCCAATCTGTCCGGCAAGCTCCGCTAGGGTTTCGCCGCGAAAGGGTGCGATCTCCGAGCGCACGCCGTAGCGCCAGCCCTGGTAGTCGGCACTGTGCAACTGGTCGTCGTAAATCAGATACGCCACGCCGCCCGGCTGAGCTTTAATGGCCTTACAGGGTTCCTCCAACCATTCACTGAAATCGCTGGGGCACTCATCCATAAAGCGCTTTCCCCAGCGATTGACGACTATGCCGCACTGGTAGATATGGACAAGCGCTTCCGCCTTGCCACTGCGGGGGTCGACAAGTTCGTGATGGCAATCGGACCAGTCGCCCGCGGGTGCCGCGTTGTGCGCCAACGCCATCCGCAAGCCCTCGCCTTTGTCATAGTAGCCGCCTTTTGCAACCGGCCTTAGGTAACGCGCCTGCGGTCCCATGTACTGCACCAACATTTGCGGGTTACCCTGAAAACCGCCGCTGGCAAGGATAACGGATTTGGCTGAAATCTCCACCGGCTCATTGTTCTTGGTCGTGGCTTTAACGCCACTGACTTTTCCCATATCGTCAAGCAGCAATTCGCTGGCGGTGGTTTCGAACAGGAATTTGCCGCCCCGCTTTTCCACCTCCGGCGTCAGGTTTTCGATAACTTGCAACCCGCCGCCGTTGAGGCATGGCAAGGTCGGTACCTTGATAAAATAGGGGTGAGACAGCCCTTCCATATCCACAGTCACACCAAACTCCGCAAGCCATTCGAGTGTCGGTGGAATATTATCGGCAAATACGCTTAATAATTCCGGATCGACGAAAGCCGCTGTTTTAACGTTGGGATGCCAGTTTGAATAGTCTTTGGCAGCTTCCTGGATAAAATCCGGGTCTGTATGATAGCCGGAATTTTCGGCGTAGCTCCCCCAGAATTCATCCCTCAGTTCAAAATTACGCTGGCCGCTTTTCAGCATAAAAAGCGACTCCGTCCAACGAGTGTTTCCGCCGCGCTCCTCATAGCAAGAGCGTTCGACAACCAGCGTAGTCGCACCCCTTTCCAACGCGGCCAGGGCTGAGGTTAGCCCAGCCGCGCCGCACCCGATAATCAGTACTTCTGTTTGGTATTTTTGCATGTAGGATGTCCCCTATCACCGGCTTTCGCCCAATCATATCAGCTTAATGCCGAATCGGCAGACGACCCTGACCCGAACCTGGCCGCCAATGCGCAGCATAGCGCAGAAATACGGTTTATTTATCGGGTTTTTGGCCCGAAAACCGAAAACGCCATTATAGAGAGTATATGCTGCATGAGTTCCCTCAATTTTTACCGATTAATCAGATGAGCCTTACGATTGCTCGGCCAAAAGCCTGTAAAGCGAAAAAATCCCGCAGCTGTTTCCAACTGCGGGATTAAGGATTTTTCTGATTAACCCGGCAATGATGATATTGCCAGGCTGTTAGTCAGAAATTAGTAGAAGTTATAGCCTGCTCGCAGACCATACTGTGCTGGTGCACCAACGTTAACCATGGGGTCTCCATTCTGGAATGTATGGGTGAAGCCATACACCAGATACTCCTCGTCGAAGCAGTTTTCACAGTAGATGCTGACGTTCCAGGTGTCGTCTTCCGAGCGAAGGCCCAGTGACGCACCGAAAACGCTATAATCAGACTGTTTAAGGTCGCTTTGAGCAGCGGAGTCGCTTAGGAACATTTCGCCGAAATAGGCATAGTTAGCGTTAGCAAAAACGCCCATGCCGTTGTCCAGCGGTTGGTCATAGCGAACGCCGATGGTTCCAGCAAAGTCTGGCGAGTGGGACCGGTCGCGGCCAAGAGTAATGGCTTGGTCGATACCGTTCGCAATGTCATCCGCCGTTGCGCTGTCATAAGAGGCGTCCAGGATGGTTCCACTGACGTTCAGGGTCAGGAAATCATTAACCTGGAAGGTGTTTTCAAGCTCCAGCCCTTGGGTTGTCGATTCACCCGCATTGTTGACCTGGAAGGCAAACCCGTTAAAGGCGCCCACTTGCAAGTCTTCAAAAACAGAGTAGAACGCAACCGCCTGCAGACGACCGCGGCCATCCATATACTCCCAGCGGAAGCCTAGCTCATAAGAGTCGACTGTTTCAGGGGCGAAGTTGGTTCCCTCTTCGTTAAAGGGTGTAAAGACCAGTGGGAGGTCTCCCAAAACTGTAGTAAGGGTTCCAGGCAGTACAATTGGTGTATCGCCCGGCGCGACATCGCCAAGCCATTGTGCGCCTGCCGTAGTTGGGTCAAAACTCATGCCGCCGGCTTTAAATCCATAGGCATATTTACCCCAAAGCTGAATCTCCTCTGTCGGACGCCATTGCAGTGTCACCTCATAGGTAAGCTCTTCGTCCTTGATACTTTCTTCCCAATCGGGTGAAGGCTGTGTCTGCGGGCTTGCTAGAGGGAAGGCTGCAAAATTTGCTGCTGTGTAGTTTGCAATGCTAAGCAGTTGCTCCTCCAGCGTGTCACCTACTGCAATAGCCTGGTCATGGGTGGCATCCTTTTCAACAGAGTTGTATCGAGCACCTGCGATCAGCGCCAATTGTTCAGTGATATCCCAGGTGTACTGACCAAAGACGCCGATAGACTCTTCCTCTTGCTCGAATGTTGAATCCCATAGGGGCACTGGATTAGAAAAGCCTGGCAAAAAAGGTGTGGTCGCCACTGCTGTAGGAACGTCAGGTGCTATTCCGAAGGCGATCGCGAAAAACTCATCCAACTGCTCGCCAATATTGGCAACCAGTCGATAATCGATATCTTCCTTAAAGTAGTTGATACCGGCGACCCAACTGCCGTTTTCGGTAACGCCGTTAATCAGGAATTCCTGCGAGAAGGATTGAATGCTGTAGGCATCTTCCTGTCCGCCGTTCAGTGCTGCACCGGTCCAGTCACCGTCACCGCCGTTGGTGTTGTCCAGGTCACGATAACCGGTAATTGAACGCACCGTTACGTCGTCGAAGTCGTAGTTCAGGTGCAATGTGCCACCCCATTGTTGCAGGTGGTTGATTTCCTGAGTTGCGTCTCCAAAGTACTCTCGCTCAAATGGGTCGACAAAGTTGACAGGGTTGCCCGTGCCGTCGACTTCCCAAGGCCAGGTGCCCGTGCCACCGCTGGCTGTGTCCAGTGCAAGGTCCCGGCTGAAAGGCGTGCCGATAATAGTACCCAGTTTGGCAGCGCTGCGTCTTGTTCCGCCGTTGAATTCACTGTAATCAGCGATAAAGCGACCGCTTAGTCGGTCTGTCGGCTCAAACGCAATTTGCGCCCGCACTGCTTGGGTGTCTTGTGCGGCAACGTCGTCATCGCCGGTTACGGAGTCTTCAAAAAAGCCATCCTCTTCGGTGTAAACACCGGAAATACGGAAGGCTACCGTTTCGCTGATGGGCGCGTTGTAGTAACCCTGATAGTTTTGGTAACCGTAATTGCCCACATCCACAGAAACGCTGCCAGATGTCTCGTCCAGGACCGCCGGATTGGTTCGCTGGGTGATCGCGCCGGCAGAGGTGTTCTTACCAAACAGTGTGCCTTGAGGACCGCGCAGTACTTCGACGCCTGCCATGTCGAAGAAGGTGGTCATCGCCGCGCCGCCACGTGAACGGTAGACGTCATCCACATAGAAGCCGACGGCACTTTCAAAGCCGGCATTACCGGAGTTGGTTCCGACACCGCGAATTCGGATGGGTGAGCCGCCGATGGGGTCGGCCTGCTCTGTACCGAAAAGGCTTGGGTCGACCAGTGTTAAATCCTGAACGTCATGTGCGCCCTGGGTTTTAAGTTCTTCGGCGCCGAAAGCGCTTACCGCCACTGGAACGTCCAGCAGGCTAGCCTCTGAACGCGTCGCGGTTACCACGACTTCCTCGAGCGTGACCGCCAATGCGGCGTTTGATAGAGAAAGTGTTGAAGCCCCGGCAATCACTGCGATCGCGCGAGACAGGTTTTTCATAGTTAAGTCCATTATTGCCCCCTTCGAGTTTGGCTTGATTAATGGTTTGGCGAGTTTTAAAAAGTAAAAGTCAAAAAGTAAGCAAGTTACTTATGAAGCAAGCTATTTCAGTTAGTAGTAATAGTTGATTAGTGTTGATTTTTGCTGTCCTTGCGCTGATTTCTAAAATCAAATCCTGCTTTTTTTGCGTCAAGGCGCATGTGATTCTCAGTGTGTAAAACGCCCTACATTTGCAGGGCGCATAATATACTGATTTTCGCTGGTTGAGATTTATTTGCTGAATAGTGAGATATTCAGCTTATTAATAACGGATACAACTTTGGGTTATAACTGAGGAGCGGTTCGCACACCCGGCTTTTGTTATGCCGCCGAACTCGCCAACCTGGCGTCCTCCACGTCATTTCTAAAGGAGCTGGTACTAAACCAGAACAGTATCGCGCCAATAAGATAAGTGAACGCGGCCACTGTAATTGCCCGGCCCAACCCCACAGTGGCGTCGCCATCGCCAAGCAGGTCGCTCAGCACACCGATCATTGCCCCACCCAGACCGTAACCGATAAAGCTTAACGCCATGGTTTTGGAGGCGGAGGCCATTCCGCGCATCTGCACCGGCGCCGTGCTTTGCACCATCGCATTCGATATCCCCAACATCGCGCTGCCACTAAAGGATGCCACCCCGAATAACATCAAGGAGAGGAAGTAGCTATCGACGTTGAGCGCCAGTACCACGAAGGGAAAAGCCACCAACAGAGTACTGCTGATAATCCACGGATACCAGCGTAGATCCCGCTCGCCCAGGCGGTCGGCAAGATAGGACGCGCCCACCAGGCTCACCAACCCGATTATGCCGATCATTGGTCCCAATGTGGTGCCCACTTCAGCTAACGAGAGGTCAAATTTCCGAATGTAGAAGGATGGCATCCACTGCACAATTCCATTTGCGGCAATGGCCTTGAACGCGGAGCCAAGCACCACCAACACAAAGGTCCGCGTGGTGAATAGATGGGTAAATGACGGCCAGAAATCCGTCTTCGCCACCTCGGTAATACCGTCGGCTTGTCCTCTCTCCGGCGCCTTAACCGTAAACACAATGATCAGCGCGAGCAATACGCCCGGCACGCCAAACAGAATAAAAGTCATGCGCCAGCCGAGTTGTTCGGCGAGAATACCGCCCAGGAACAGCGACAGCATCACGCCCACGGGAACACCGGCGCTGCACACGGCAATCGCCGTGGCGCGCCGCCGCAGGGGGTATTTGTCGGAGATCATCGAATAGGTTGTCGGGGTGACGCCCGCTTCACCAAAAGCCACCCCCATTCGAGCGATCAGCAACTGGGCATAGTTCTGGACAAAACCGCACACCGACGTCATCACGCTCCAGGCCGTCAGGCAGGCCACCAACACGGATTTGCGGGGAAAATACCTGTCCGCCAAGCGCCCTATCGGCAACGCGAATAGCGCGTGGATAACCCCGAACACCAGCGCGAAATAGCCCAGTTGAGCATCGGTTAAACTCAAATCAACCTTGATGCTCTCCTGGACAATGGACAGTACCTGGCGGTCGAGGAAATTAAATACCGACACCAAAAACAAAATGACTAATAGGTAGGTGCCGGAGGAACTTTGGCGAAAGATTCTCATTTTTATAAACGGGCCCACAGCTCGCGCTATACAACAACGGCAGTGACAAACCTTTGCTATGGCGCGGTAGCGGCCGCCGCCCCCCTTTAGGTCGTTGGTTGATATTATTGCCCGATCAGCACGCTGCGAACTGAGCTACCTCGGCATCAATCGAGTCCGCGAATACTATCCTAGCTGACAGTCATCGTCAAAATGTACGATGCGGAGAGTGCAGTTCCGTTTGTAGTGATTGGGAAAATCTACCGGTGCATAATGTTCTGATATAGCTTGCGGTGGCGGATTTTGCAGATGCCGGACTGGCGACCACCCAGTTCATCGCTCTCTGTCGCAGCTGACCAGCGAATAAACCGCCAGGTTAACAGTACCGACCGAGCAATAAGGTATAGTAACCTCGAGCGGGTCGGCTAAAGAAGGTTTCCATCGGTTGTGATTGACAGGTTGATCAACCTCGGCCGACCCAGCAACTTGTGCCAAGAATCAACTGAGGGACTGTTATGTCAATGATTGTAAATCGCCGGGATCTGGATTTTTTGCTCTACGAGATGCTGGATCTGGAAGAACTGCTCAAGGCGGAACGCTACTCGGATTATGATCGGTCATCAGTGAAGGCTATTTTGGACACCGCTGAGGCTATCGCGGAGGAAAGGTTCCTTCCCTGCGCAGCAACGCTGGATGCAAACGAGCCGGAATTCCTGGATGGCGCCGTTCGCACCATTCCGGAGGTCAAGCAAGCGCTAAACGCCTACCGGGAATCGGGATTGTTTGCCGCGGGGTTTGACTATCTGGACGGCGGCATGCAATTGCCCTGGTTGGTGACCCAGGCGATGAACGGAATCTTCATCTGCGCAAACACCGCGCTAAGCAGCTACCCGTTCCTGACGACTGCCAACGCCAACCTGTTGAACACCTGCGGCAGTGCCGAACTCAAAGCCCGGTACCTGAAACCCCTGCTCGAGGGGCGCTGGTACGGCACCATGTGCCTGTCCGAGCCGCAGGCGGGGTCGTCGTTGGCGGACATTACCACCAAGGCGATACCGCTCGCTGACGGCTCCTACAAAATCGCGGGAACCAAAATGTGGATTTCCGGGGGCGACCAGGATATTTCTGAGAATATCATCCATATGGTGCTGGCTAAGATACCCGGCAGTCCGCCCGGGGTAAAAGGCATTTCACTTTTTTTGGTGCCCAAGTTTCGCGTCGACGAAGACGGCTGCTTGGGCGATTTCAACCATGTGGTGTTGGCCGGACTGAATCATAAAATGGGGCACCGCGGCACCACCAACACCCTGCTCAATTTCAGTGAGTCCGGCGACTCAATCGGTTATCTGGTCGGTGAAGTGAATGGCGGGCTCGCCAATATGTTCCATATGATGAACGAGGCGCGCGTTGCGGTCGGCATGTCGTCGGTTATGTCCGGGCTCGGTGGCTACCTCTACTCCCTGGATTACGCCCGCAATCGCCCCCAGGGTCGACCGCCCGGCAATAAGGATCCCGAGTTGGGCCAAGTGATGATTGTCGAGCATGCCGACGTAAAGCGTATGCTGATGACGCAAAAGGCATTTGTGGAAGGCGGCCTAGCACTAATACTCTATTGCGCGCTGCTTATTGATAAGCAAAAAGTTGCCGCTGACCCGAAAGAACATAACCACCTGGCGCTGTTGCTGGAGATCCTGACGCCTATCGCCAAGTCCTGGCCCTCTGAGTATTGTCTGGAGGCCAATAAATTGGCCATCCAGGTGCTGGGCGGTTACGGTTACACCCGCGACTACCCGGTTGAACGCTTCTACCGGGATAACCGCTTGAATCACATACATGAGGGCACCCATGCGATCCACGGGATAGATATGCTGGGGCGCAAAGTCCGCATGAATGACGGCGCCGCGCTCAGGGCGTTGCAAGAGGAAATTTTCACCACCATCCGCAGCGCCCAATCAAACCGGCAGTTGGCCGGTTTTGCCGCCCAGTTGGAAATGGCGTGGACTGAAGCGAAAACCGCCATCGACAAGGTATCGACACATCCGGATCAAGCCGTGGCGCTGGCGAACGCGACACTCTTTCTCGATGCGTTTGGTCACATTGTTGTTGCCTGGCTATGGCTGTGGCAAGCAACGCGGGCGTCAGACGGAGAACAATCCTGCACGGACGCGGATAAGCCCTACTACCGGGGCAAGTTGGCCGCCTGTAAATTTTTCTTTACCTACGAGCTGCCCAAGGTCAACGCGCAATTCGAGCTGGTATCAAAGTTGGACAGCACCTGCGTGGACCTGCGTCCGGAATTGTTCATCGGCGCTTAATGCAGCGATGCAGGGCAACCTTTGCAGATGCGCGACTTGCCATCGCATTAGGGCGGCAATGGAGGGCGTTGCAGCGGTTGTTGAGGTTGACTGCGGCGAGGGCTATTCGCCGCCAATCAACTAGGCGGATACAGCGTCGTCTTCAGCCAGAGCTTCCTCGCTTAACGTTGCTTCAAGCGCTTTAGCGGTGAGCTTGATAAGATTCGTGAGCAGTGGTCGCAATTCCTCCAAACTCTTCACTTCCTCTTTGAGCCCTCTTGCCGCGAATAGAAAAAATTCACAGATCTCCTCCGCGGTCATACACATAGCGTTGCGAGGTCCTGCATAGGGCGCAAAGATCGAGGCCAGAATCTGCTTGTGTCTGGCGCCGACATCTTCCAGCACATCCTCGCCAACACGTTCAAACGCCTCGCCGAGCTCTATCGTGTGCGGAGACATATAAACACTGGTATAAGCGGCGATCACAACACGCTCGCAAAAGAACTCGAGTTGTTCTTTCAATGACATAGAGTCTTGGATGCCCTGTTCCATTTCCTCCAGGTTAGCGTACAGAAACTCAATCATTGCGCCGCGCAAAACAGCCTCTTTATTGGGGTAAAGACCGTACAGTGTTTGCCGCGAGATCTCCGCTTTTATCGCAATATCATTCATCGTGGTCTTTCTGAAGCCATAATGATTGAACAACTCTTTCGCAACCTTAAGGACGCGGGTCTGTTTATCATCACCCATGTTTTACCGTCACCTTTTCAAACTTTACCTTTTAACAACAAGCGTCTAGGCCGTTTATTTTTACAAAAATCGTTCTACCTGTCTAGTTAGACAATAGCTGTATAACTGTCAAAAAATCTATGTTTTACCGGCCAAAGAAACCGGCCACATTGCGGCCGGCGCGCTGATAGCCGGGGGTGGACGAGTTGAACTAAAGTTGTGCCAAAGACCGGGAAAATCCGTATCACACGGCGCTGCGCGAAGGGCCCACTATTGAAGCGCCGCCGTCCAGGCATATGCTCTGGCCCGTCATCCAGTTGGATTGCTTAGAGCAGAGGAATCGAACCAACTGGGCGGAATCCCATCCGGTGCCTTCGCGGCGCAACAGGGATGCATCCCGGCGCGCATCCCGTACCTCAGGCTTCATCCGCGACGCAACCCGGGGCGTATAAACCGGTCCGAGAATAATGCAATTGGCGCGAATTCCGTCCGGCCCGTGATCGTATGCCAGGGAAGTGGTCAGTGCCATCGCAGCCCCCTTGCTCACGGTGTAGGAGGTAACACCGGCGGGGCGGATCGCGCTTAGCGAGCCGATGTTAACGATTGAACCACCCTCGCCACCCTTGATCATCGCGGCAATGGCGTACTTGCACATCAGCATCATTCCATGGACATTGACTTCGAATACTTCGCGCCAGGTTTCCAATTCAATCTCAAGAACGCTACCCAAAGCCCCTGTGGCGACATTATTGTCGAGACAATCAACCCTGCCGTACAAATCCATGCAGGCTTCCACGACACCTTGGCAGCCTTCTTCGGTGCCGACATCGGCGGCGTGGGCGAAGCCATCACCCCCCTCGGACTTAATAATGTCTACGGTACTCTGGGCGGCCTCTTCGTTTCTGCCGACAACACATACCTTCGCGCCGGCACGGGCCAGCAGTATGGCCGCGGCCTGACCGTTGCTAACCGCGTCGTCCAATACGGCAGGGCCTCCCGCCCCGGTGACGATCGCGACCTTGTCGATAAGGCCATAGTCGTTATTAATCTGCTCGAATGACATTACAGTGACTCCAGTTATTTATTTTGCTGAACTCAGTCTTTTTGAACCGCTTGCCGCCCAAGTTATTTGCGGTGGCCACGCGCTGGTAGTTATGGATTTGACTGTTATTTTGACATATGCAGCCTAGCTGTCTATTATTTACACTTCAACATTTTGTGTCAAGTTGGAAAAATCAAAATAAAACTGGCGAGGCTACTCCCACAGGAGAATGCTATGAAATATAAAACGCTTGCCTTGACTACACTCGCGGCCACCGCGGCGCTCGGCGCGCAACAGACGCTTGCCAACGACAAAATGCGCGGGGTGTATGACAACACCGTAAAGTTCACCCGCGACGCGGATGGCAAGGTCATCCTTTACTACTTTCACGACGACGGAACCTACACGCGGGATGATGGCGGCGGCGGTCGTTGGTGGGAAAACAGGGACGGCAAGTACTGCGGCCAGCCCGATGGGAAGGAAGCGACCTGTATTAACGTTGAGTGGTTCCGCAAAGTCGGCGATACCTGGACAGGGACAGATGCGCAAGGGCGTCCCGGAAAATTTATCGTGATCGAGGGTCGCTAGCCAGGCATTGCCACAAGGGAAGCGGCTCAGGGAGATGCCATTCAGCAAATTTGTCGATTTTGTGTGAGTGTGTTGGAATAAGGCTCCGGCTTCACACCCAGCCGGCAAATAACAACTAGCGAGGGGAAAAAATGGACTACGAATACCTGTTAGTCGAGGAATTCGACAACTACTGCGTGTTAACCATGAATCGGCCGGAGAAGAAAAATGCGCTCAACAAAAAGATGCGCGCCGAATTCCTGGATTTCCTCGCTCGCTCCAATGGCGAGTACCACGCGGTGATTCTTACCGGCGTAGACGATGCCTTTACCAGCGGCCTGGACCTATCGGAAGCGCGCGGACTGGATTCGACAATGGACATGTGGTCGATCGCCAACAATATATACGATAGTGAGACCCTGTTTATTGCCGCCGTGAATGGCCATGCCCGGGGCGGAGGAATGACGCTCACCAATGCTTGCGATTTCGCCATCACGCACCCTGGTGTAACTTTTGGTATTCCGGAAATAGGTTTCGGCGTCTACGCAACCATCGCGGGCCCGACAACCCAACTGGTCGCGCCCAAAAAACTGGTATCGCAAATGGTGCTTACCGGGAAACCGATTTCCGCGGAAATGGCCGAGCGCGCTTTTTTGGTCAACCAGGTGGTCGAGCCCGATCAACTGATGGTCGAAGCCCATAATCTGGCCCGGGAATTAACCAAGTTGGAACGCGCTGCCCTGGCAGCAAGCAAGAAAGGACTGAATACCCTGCCGTTCGACGAATCAATGCGCGAACAGGGAAAAATGCTGACCATTGCGCTCAATGGGCAAATAAGAGAGTCAATGAATAAGGGTTAGGTGTGCGTACACTTAATCAGATATTTTCGTAATACGCGCTAACAAAATCTTACTGACAGCAATTTGCCGAGAAGGGACGTTTGCTGTTTTGGGTTGGTGCTGCGAATCCGCGGCCATCTAGGAACGTCTTTTGAGACGCGCTGTGAATACGTCCGTGTAAGCTCCGCGTCGACATCCCTGTCGACGAGGGTCCCAAAAGACGTTCCTAGACACCC
>JANQKW010000030.1 GCA_028280905.1 Porticoccaceae bacterium | reverse complement strand
GAGTGGAGTGGCGAATAGCCTGAGGAAGTACCTTTGCAGACACGCTGTGAACCCATCCCTGGGAGCTCGACACCCGCATCCCTGCGGGTGACGGTCTGCAAAGCTACTTCCTCAGGCAATTCTTCAAGCGCACCGTTTTACTATTTCAACTAAAAGAACCCCTATGTAGTAATCCGCGGGCAAGACTAAAGGCCGGGGTCGGGAAAGGGTTTCGGGGCCCTCACCGACACGGGTGTCGGTGCGGAGCCTACAGGGATGTATTTACGGCGAGTCCCGAAACCCTTTCCCGATCACGGCCGCCTCGGCCTTGAAAAGTATGGCAAATTTATTCACGACAGTGGTTTGCAAATGCAGGAATGACACGTGTCCCACTCGGTTAAACAGGTTACGGCCTATTGCGATCCGCTATTTGGCACTGCTGTCTTTGCATAGAACTCCCCGGCAAACGCATCCAACCGCTGCTGCTCAATTGCACCGCGGATATCCGCCATCAGCCGCTGGTAGTAGTGCAGGTTGTGAATGGTGTTGAGCTGCGCGCCCAGGATCTCGCCGCATTTATCCAGGTGATGCAGATAGGCGCGGCTGAAGTTTTCGCAGGTGTAGCAATCACAATCCTCGTCCAGCGGCCCGGTGTCATAGCGATGCGCCGCATTGCGGATTTTCACCACGCCCCCACTGGTAAACAGGTGCCCATTGCGAGCGTTGCGAGTCGGCAAAACACAGTCAAACATATCGATGCCGCGGCGCACCGCTTCCAGGATATCCGCCGGTTTGCCCACGCCCATCAAATAGCGGGGCGCCCGCTCCGGCATCTGCGGCGGCAGGCTGTCGAGAATGCGGAACATATCCTCTTTCGGTTCGCCCACCGACAGGCCGCCGATGGCGTAACCGTCAAACCCGATCTCCAACAGCCCTTGCAGGGATTCAGCCCGCAGTTGTTCGTACATCCCGCCCTGCACAATACCGAACAGCGCGGCCGGGTTGTCGCCGTGGGCCCGCTTGCTGCGCTGCGCCCAGCGCAGCGACAGCGACATGGAATTGCGCGCCTGCTCCTCAGTGGCGGGGTAAGGGGTACAGTCGTCAAAGATCATGACTATGTCGGCGCCCAGTTCCCGTTGCACCTGGATCGACTTTTCCGGGTCCAGGAACACCGGGTCGCCGTCCACCGGCGAGCGAAATGACACTCCCTGCTCAGTGATTTTGCGCAGATCACCCAGGCTGAAAACCTGGAACCCGCCGGAATCGGTAAGAATCGGTCCGTGCCATTGCATAAAATCGTGCAAAGTGCCGTTATTGTCAGAACGGTGAGCCTGAATCACCTGGGTGCCGGGACGCAGCATCAGATGGAAGGTATTGCCGAGGATGATTTGCGCGCCGCTGGCCGCAATATCGCGGGGCAGCATCCCCTTGACGGTTCCATAGGTGCCAACCGGCATAAACGCCGGCGTCTCCACCACGCCGCGGGGAAACCGTATGCGGCCGCGCCGCGCGTTGCCATCGGCGGCATCTAGCTCAAACGACATAAAACACTGGCGGCTCATTGCGGCATATCCTCGCTGGCATTCGTATTGCGGGTTAAAAACATGGCGTCGCCATAACTGAAAAACCGATAGCGCCGCGCCACGGCCTCGCGGTAGGCGGCCATAATCCGGCGATAGCCCGAGAAAGCGCACACCAGCATCAGCAAGGTCGATTCAGGCAGGTGGAAGTTGGTCAGCAGCGCATCCACTGTTTTAAATTGATAGCCCGGATAGATAAAGATATCTGTCTCTCCGGTAAAGGGTTTGATCTGACCCTGGTCTGTGGCGGCCGTTTCCAGGCAGCGCATGCTGGTGGTTCCCACCGCGACCACCCTGCCGCCGCGGGCGCGGGCAGCGGCGAGCTTATCGCATACTTTTTGGTCCACCTCCAGCCATTCCGAATGCATGCGATGCTCGCGAATATCATCCACCCGCACCGGCTGGAAAGTGCCGGCTCCCACGTGCAGGGTAACCTGGGCGGAATCGACGCCCTTTTCAGAAAGCTGATCCAGCAGCAGCCGGTCAAAATGCAGGCCGGCGGTCGGCGCCGCGGCGGCCCCGGGCCGCTGTGCGTATACCGTCTGGTAGCGCTCCCGGTCCCGCGGCGCATCGCTGCGGTCAATATAGGGCGGCAACGGCATATGACCGATCCGCTCGGCTATCGACAGTACATTACCGGAAAACCGCAAATCAAATAGCTCCCCCGCTCTGCCCAAAACTTCCGCCTCAACCTTACAATCAGCATCTTCGTCAAGCAGGATTCGCGAGCCGGGTTTGGGTGATTTACTGGCGCGCACATGGGCCAGCGCGGTGTTTTCACCGGTGATCCGCTCTATCAGCACTTCCAGTTTGCCGCCGGTCTGCTTGTGGCCGAACATCCGCGCCGGGATCACCCGGGTATTGTTAAACACCAGCAAATCTTCCGGGCGAACCAGATCGATAAAGTCGCCAAACTCGCGGTGGGCGATGGCGCCGCTGTCGCCATCCAGGCACAGCAGACGGCTGCCCCTGCGTTGCGGGGCCGGCTGGCGAGCGATTAGCTCATCCGGCAGGTCATAGTGAAATAGTTCGCGGCGCATAGATTATGATCCGGTCTCGTCTCCCCGGTCGCGGTAAAAGGTGGCAAGGTTATAGAATTTCCGGCAAAAGGCCAAACGTTTGCACGCTTATCATACGACCGGCTTGCCGAATCTGGCGAAATTGGGCTAACCTGCGATAATTACTATATAAAACAGGCAGAAACTATGCCGAAAGGGGACAAACCGACATCCTTTGATATTGCCTACATGGCCGGCGTGTCGCAGGCGACCGTCTCCAGGGCGCTGCGCAACAGCCCGCTGGTGAGCAAGGAAACCCGGATTAAGGTGCAGAGTGTCGCCCGGCAGTTGAACTACAAGGTCGACAAGAATGCCGCCAACCTGCGCTCACAGCAGACCCGCACCCTGGCGCTGTTGCTGTTTGAAGACCCGACGTCCGACGATTCGCTGATCAACCCGTTTTTCCTGGCCATGCTGGGGAATATCACCCGCGCCGCCGCCAGGAACGGCTACGACCTGCTGGTGTCCTTCCAGCAGCTGAGCGAAGACTGGCACGGCGAGTACGAGGTATCCAGCCGGGCTGACGGCATGATACTGCTGGGATACGGCGACTATGTCAGCTACGCGGAGAAACTCGCGCACCTCGCCGAGGCCAATGCGCACTTTATTATCTGGGGACCCATGGTGGAAGACCAGCCGGGTCACTCGCTGGGCTGTGACAATGTGCAGGGCTGTTACGATGCCAGCCGGCACCTGCTCGACCTGGGCCATCGACGGATAGCCTTTATCGGCGGCGCTTCGGAGCATTGCCCGGAGTTTTTATTGCGCTACCAGGGATACTCCAAGGCGTTGACAGAGGCGGGTACGCCCGTCGACAAGGAATTACAGGTGGATGCCGACAACCAGGAAATCTCCGGCTATCAGGCCGCGCAACAATTGCTGGAAGACGGTCGTGAATTCAGCGCTGTGGTTTGCGCCAGCGACCTGATGGCAATTGGCGCGATTAAGGCGTTTAAGGAAAACGGCAAGCAAGTACCGGGCGACGTTGCGGTGGTCGGCTTCGACGATATCCCCGCGGCATCCTATATGAACCCGCCGTTAACCACCGTCCATCAGGACACCAACCTCGCCGGCAAGTTGCTGGTGGAAAACCTGATTAAGCTGATCGAAGGCGAAGCGGTTGAATCTTCATTGCTGGCGCCCTCCTTGGTTATTAGGGAATCTTGCGCAAGCGAAACGTGAAGCTGGGCAGGTATTAGTAGGTTGGTGCCAGATTTCCGCGGTCATCTGGGAACAGGTTTTGAGACTCGCTGTGAACCCGTCCATGGGAGCTCCGCGTCGACATCTGACCTCCATGGACGGAGGACCAAAAGTAGGCGCCCTGAGGCGAATGGAGGAAATCGTCTGGAACGATTTCTGCCCTGTCGACGAGGGTCTCAAAACCTGTTCCCAGACGACCGCTCAGGCCGGTGCT
>JANQKW010000365.1 GCA_028280905.1 Porticoccaceae bacterium | reverse complement strand
GAATAACCGTGCGCCCATTGATCGATACGAAGAAGCTGGACCCGCAAATCGCCCGTACGTTTATGGCGGTAATTAGCAGCGGGTCTGTCGAGCTTGCGGCGGTTGAACTCGGCAAAAGCCAGCAATGCGTGATCGACGATATAGACAAGTTGGAATCCGTTGCAGATGGCTTGCTGTTCGACCGCTCGGCTTCAAGCTGGGTAATATCCCCCGACGGAGAGAAACTGCTCAACTTGCTGGAGGGTGTTTACCGTTATGTTGGCGGCAGGCTTGAACCTCGCAAACAGCGGCGAGTAACGCCCTGTGCCCTCCGTTGCGTTCTGCATTGGACGGAAAAACGACACAATTGATATGCATATTTGCATAAATATGTAATTTTTGTGTAATGGATTATGCATAGCTGCCGATGCTAACATGTCCGTCTCCAGGGACTTGTTTAAAGGTGCACTGCTATGCAGAGTTTTACATGGGACGATATACGTCATTTTCTCGAAGTGGTTCGCTGTGGCACGTCAACGCAGGCGGCGGAACAATTGGGAGTCAACCAATCCACCGTATCCAGGCGCTTGTCTATGCTGGAGAAACAGCTGGGGGCCAGGTTATTCGAGCGATCCACAAGCCAGGGTTGGGTGTTGACGGCGGCCGGGGAGCGGATCGTAGCCGCGGCAGAGGATATGGAGCAGCACGCTGGTAATATTCAGCGGCAAGTATTGATCAACAATACTGAAATTGCCGGTAATGTGCGGCTCACGATAGGTGACTGCAGCCTGCTCGATACCATCATGCCTACGATAGATGAATTTTGCCAAGCCCACCCCGGCGTGCAGCTGCAAATCATCAGTTCCAACGAGCAACTTGACCTGGCGGCGCGAGAGGCGGATATCGCCATCAGAGTCACCGCGGACCCGCCTCAGAACCTGGTCGGAAAACGCATAGCCGATATTAAATACGCCGTATACGGCACGCGTGAGTTGCTGGATGCCTATCTGGACGGAGCGCGCGACATCCCCTGTATAACCTGGTTGGATGAAATACGCGGCAAGCCGCCGTGGATCGGCCAGAATTTTCCCGCTGCTCGGATTTATCGCATCAACTCTCCGTCGGTTGCCAAAAGCATGGTCAACCGGGGTATGGGCATCATACTGGCGCCCTGCGCGATGGGTGACCCCAGCCCCGACATACGCAGGCTCCCTATTGACTTCCCTGATTTAGGTATGTCGATGTGGGTGCTTTCGCACATCGACCTTCGCACCACGGCGCGGGTGCGCATGCTGCGCAATGTGTTGGTGGGGGCGCTGGAGAAGCAGGTTGATCTGTTGGAAGGGCGGTGTGAATTCCATTGCGACAAGGCGGTTGCAGTCGCCTAAAAAAGGAAAACGGCGCTAGCTATAGCGCCGTTTTCTTGAGTTGATCTATCGCGCCAGTGACGCTGCATACTCGTCGCCTTCGCGGTTCACCGTGCAGGTCACGTTGAACGCCTTTTCTTCCACGCCAGATATTCTAAGGGACAAGCGATGGGCAGCGCCTTTTTTGCTCATAAACTTCTTAAATTTGGTTCTTGCATCTTCGCCGTATTCAGACGAAATTTCACTTTTACACATGGTCAGAGCCGCCCCTTGACTCGGCGCTTTCGCGTGCGCCTGGACACCCACAGTAAGGGCAATGGCACCGATCAGACCTGCACTAATTAACTTGTTCATATTCGTTCCTCGTTTAGTTTGAAGTTGCTTCGCGACGCCGTCATGGCTTTTGAAAACTAGCTGCCGGGGTGTCTTGTGGTGCTAAAGATTAAAAAAGATTGGGCGCCGATGGAATTGCAACCGATGCATGGGCGGGATGCATTTGCGCATTTACTGAAATCGAATAGCTGTCATATTGGTTCGATAGGGCAGTCTTCCTATTCCAGGCCTTGCAGAAGATCCGCATAGCGTTCGCGCAGCAGGTTTTTCTGAACTTTACCCATCGCGTTGCGTGGCAGTTCATCAACCACCAACACCCGCTTGGGCAGCTTGAAATTGGCGATATTTCCCCTGAGTTGCGCAATCAGCTGTTGTTCCGTGGGCGTGCCATTGGACTCGCCTACGACGACCGCCACAACCCCTTCGCCAAAGTCGGGGTGGGGGACGCCTATCACCGCGGATTCCCTCACGCCTGGC
>JANQKW010000349.1 GCA_028280905.1 Porticoccaceae bacterium | reverse complement strand
TGCAGCGGAGGTTCGAACAATTTTACCGTTAATGGCGTTAATATCCGGGCGGGCTTTGTTGGCAAGAAAACCATAGGATCGCTCTGCCGCCGCTGTGTTATCGTACTTTTCCCGGTTTACACTCGGCGAATCGTACAGCGCCAATGCCATATACTTGTCCGAAATATCCAGGTCATAGCCATTCCCGCAGTAAACATGATGCTCCGCAGTACAGCTGTCAGAGTAAAAGTTTTTACCCACCTTCCCGGCGCGACAATCGCCGATCAGCCCAATAACATACCTACCGGTATTTGCTTCAAAATAATTATTCTTAACGTCAAAGCCTCTAGAATTTGCGACCATGACAGTATCAACCTGCCCCTCGAGGATATTGCCGCAAATCTCACCTCCGAACATACTGACCTGAACAATGCCGGTCCCATCATTATTGCCGGCATCATTCCTGTTGAATTTAAAGCCGTTAATCTGGACATAGTCAGAAGCTGAGGAGTACGCATCCACAACGTGGGTATTAAACTGCGCATTACAGCCCACTATCTGCACATCACCTACCTGGCCCTGGGTGGTATTACCCCCTGTTGGCATCCCTTTGGAAAGCAGCCAAGCAGCCGTAAAAAACCGCAGCCCTACACGATTAAAGAAAAAACCTCGGGAGAATTTCGCATCTCCACCCAAGTCCCAGCGAAAAGCGGAAAGTGACCTATCATCAACTGCTTTACCAAATATATTAATATCACTAAACAGTATGTTACTTACAGTATTCGAGCCAACAGCCGTATTCGTCATTTTAAAAGCTTCGCCCGTGTGCGCTAGCTGGATTGACGACCCAGTTGTCTGATATACAGGCAGGCTCCAGCCCTGCGTAAAACCGGCCCCCAAAATGCAGATATTGCCCTTTGAAAAACTCAGAGGAGATTCAACTATATATTCCCCTTTATTTAGGTGAAGCACTCCACCCTCACTTTCTACGTAATCAATCGCAGCCTGGATCGCTGAGGCGTCATCAGTGTTACCGTCACCAACTGCGCCGAAGTCCCTAACACTGACAATTTCACGGCTTTTTGCTTCAAGCGTTCTATGTACTGCCCCAGTGGCACCCTGGCTATACCCAACCCTCGATGCCCCACTGGACGTTTTCAAAACCGCTGGACTTTGTACAGTTGCCTTACTCACTAATAAACCTGCCGCTCCACCTAACCCAACGGTTAAAAAATCTCTTCTGTTCAACATAGCCAACCCTCTTAAACGGATTGGCTAAGTGTACTAAATCTTGTTAACTTCCATTACCAACACATCAACGGTGCCGCCGCTATAGACGGCAAGGCAACGCGCAGCGCCTTGCGGCCGGGGCTTGTACTTTAACAATTCATCGATATTGCAATGTAATACGCGATAGCCGACGGTACAAAATTGCTTATAATGTAAGCCTACAAGAAAAATAAGGATTTGGTGGGAATGAACTTATCCGCCAACTGGTCTACTTCGGGGTATGCCCATCCCGACTACATTGCGTCCCTCGCTGAGCATGGCAGGCCACATTACCTGCAGAACTCACGCGGCTCCATATTGGTGCGCGAAATTCCCGGGTCTAATCTCCAGGACGGCATGGGCGCGTATCCGCTTTTTTCATGTGAGGACTGGCGTATGCTCGGTGCGGACCTCGCAGCGATGCGTACCGAGCTTGTCAGCCTGGTGCTGGTCACGGAGCCGTTTGGCAATTTCGACCAAGCGCTGTTGGAGGAGCACTTCAGCAGAGTTGTCCATTTCAAGAACCACTTCGTCGCAGACCTGGATCAACCGATTGAGGAAATCGTAAAACACACTCACCGGCAACAAGCTCGCCGGACCCTCCAAAAAGTCGAAGTTCGAGTCTGTTCGCAGCCTTGGGAATACGTCGACATTTGGCTCCCGCTGTTTCAAAACCTCGTTAAGCGCCACGACATCCGCGGGATGCGCACTTTCTCAAAGAACGCTTTTTCGACACAGTTCAGGATCCCGGGCATGGTGATGTTTGAAGCCCTTCACAGAGGTCAAACCGTTGGGCTTGACCTCTGGTATGTGCAACAGGATGTGGCGTACGGACATTTAGCGGCGTTCAGTGATTTGGGCTACGAACTTGCCGCGTCATATGCAACTAAGTGGACGCTTTTGAACTATTTTCGCGGAAAAGTCCGCTGGGTTGATTTCGGCGGTGGTGCCGGTTTGAGCTATGATGCTGATGACGGGCTCTCGAGTTTCAAACGGGGATGGTCCACGGGTGTTCGGCCCGCCTACATCTGCGGGCAAATTTTTCAACCGGAGGCGTATCAGAGGCTCTGCGAAGAAAAAGGGTTTCCGCAAAGCACGGACTACTTCCCCGCGTACCGACATATGGAGTTTCTATGACCGAGAAGCGCCTCCGATTCGTGATCGTCGCCTCTACCGCCGGGTCGGTGATGAACCAGGTGCTAAAGAACGACTTTTTTCGGGAGCGCGTTCACTCAGTCGTCACTGACAGAGAGTGCGAGGCACTCCAAAAAGCGAAGCAACATGGTATTCCGACAGAAACCTTTCTTGAAAGGACGGTTGAGGACTTTTCATCGCAACTTCTCCAGTACCTTGTCCAGCATAGGATTGATTACGTCTTTTCTTACTACACAAATTTTTACGCGAAAACGCTACGTCAATCGTTTGAGGATAGGATCATCAATTTTCACCCATCCATACTTCCCGCGTTCAAAGGTATGGATGGGTTCGGGGACAATGTTGCCTATCATGCGCGGTTCGTGGGAAACACGGTGGAATTTATCGAAGACGTGATGGATGAGGGCAAAATTATCATGCAGACCGTTTGCCCGCTGGATCCGGGGCGACCGGTCGGGGAAACGCGTCACCTAATCTTCGAGCAGCAGTGTAAGTCTCTGTTGCAGATCGCGAAGTGGCTCTCGGAGGGACGGGTTCGGGTGGAGGGCCGTCGCGTGTTGATTGAGGGCGCCAGGTTCGATGACTTCGAGTTCTCACCATCGCTCGATTTTCGCGACGCTGTTGACCTTCATGTTAAGATGCCTGTATTCGCAGACGCCCTCGCCGGTTCCAAATCGGCGAAGCAGAGGCATCAAAGAGGTTAAGAAATGGAAGCCGGCGAAGTACGGTTTGTCGACGGGATTGAGGAGGCCCTTTCTGACGACGCGCTTATCGACCAGATGCGCAATCATCTGCTCGAAGGCGATGTTTATATCGTAAAGAATTTCATGCCGAAGGACAAAATCCTCAGGATCCGTGAATACCTCTGCGAAATCGGGCGTAGCTCGCTGCCCAATTACCAAACAATCGAGGAGTCGTGCCCGAACTTTCACCGCATAGATCGCTGGGACCCGCGCGCGCATGTACGCGCCTGTGTGCACTCTTTCTCCTTCTTTCCATGGAATCACGATGTTTTTGGATTTTTTGATCTTTTTCGTTCGGTGTATCAATTTAAAAATCGGCTGAGCGGACTCGAGCCCGATAGCTTTCTCAGTACCGAGCCGGATCGCGGTTGCATTGCAAGAATCTCGTTTCAATACTACCCCAAGGGAATGGGCGGGCTAAACAAGCATCAAGACCCATTTGATTACCATCAAATAACAGTGCCGAGCATGCTTATGTCCAAGAAGGGCGAGGACTTTCAAACAGGGGGTCTCTATGTCGAGCGCTACGGTGAACACCTTTACCTCGACGAACTTTGCGACTATGGCGACGTCGTGTACTTCAATGCGAAGTGCAACCACGGTGTAGAAAAGATCGATCCCGAAGAGGAGACGGACTGGCTCTCCGGTGAAGGTCGTTGGATTGCGTTGTTTGCGGTGAACAAGCTTGCAAGCAACTCTCGAATCGCTGATTCAAAAGATCTAGGCGCATAATTTGTAATTAAAGGGTCAGGGCCCAATGGCACTTACTTAAGACGTTAAAGTTGGGATACGGAGACTCGGTTTGTGCTTTTTTCACGGCCGGTGGCGAATCGCCTGAGGAGATGCCTTTGCAGACACGCTGTGAACCCATCCCTGGGAGCTCGACACCCGCCTCCCTGCGGGTGACGGTCTGCAAAGGCATCTCCCCAGTCAATTCTTCAACTCTACCGCTTTGCTGTTTAACAGGGTGTTTTTATCTGGAAGGCAGTACAGCGGTTGATTTGAAGGTTGGGGTCGGGTAAGGGTTTCGGAACCTTCGCCGGCAGGGACGCCGGCGCAGAGCTTACACGGACGTATTCACAGCGTGTTCCGAAACCCTTACCCGATCACAGCCGCCACCGGCCCGGAAAAGTAAGACTAAATTATTCCGGCCACTAGTGCGCTTTCGCAGGAATGACTTATCTAGGTGTAAACGCTTCAGCAGGTCTAAGCCTTTCAAAAAGAATACTCAGCACCGGTTAGCTGCACCGACAGGTCCCACAATTTTGCGGCCATTTCTTGATTTTGCGAGTAAGTCGACATGGTCGCTTTGCCGGGTGGTCCTTTCATCTCGCGGAAACCCGTCGGACCATAGTAGTCCCCTCCCCTCACATTGGGTTCCAATGCCGCCAATAACGTGGGCAGCGCCCCATTTTTAGGCGAATGAGTGACAAACGGAATAACCGTGTAGCGCAATATATTGGCTAAAAACGGATTGATGTGTCGCGCCAGTTCGGTGTCTGAAGCACCGGGATGCGCGGCCACCGAGAGCGTCTTCCTTCCCGCGCTTGCCAGTTTGCGCTGCAGTTCTTGGGAAAACATTAAACACGCTAGTTTGGTCTGCATATAGGCATCTGTGCGGGAGTACTGCTTTTCCGCATTGATATCGTCAAAGTTGATCACCCCGGTACCCCTCCTGTGGCCGATGCTGCTCAGGGTTACCACGCGTGAGTCCGGCGTATCCGGCAATAAATCAAGTAGCAGCGACGTTAACAGAAAATGGCCAAAGTAGTTAGCCGCCATTTGTCCTTCAAAGCCGTCTTCGGTTTTTGAGTAAGGCGAAAACATTATTCCGGCATTGTTGATCAGCAGGTCTAACGTCGAATACTTATCGCGATAGGCTTGTGCGAAGGCTTTTACCGACGCAAGCCTGCTCAAATCCAGCGCCATGGTTTGCAGGTCCGCACCGGGTGCTTGCTTGACGATATCGGCTTTAGCCTGTTCCGCCTTTTCCAGGTTCCGGCAGGCCATAATGACCTTCATACCCTTCTGCGCCAGCCCCAGGCTGGTTTCGTAACCCAATCCCGCATTGGCTCCTGTCACAACAGCGATCTTTCCCGGTTGATCCGGGATCTTGTTTAAATCGAAACTCATGGTGTTCCTCCAAATGGTTGAAACTTGTGGCAATAAGTAAACTATGCAGTGTAGTTTATTGGGCAGGCGCCAAAAAGTAAACCGATAAGTGTAATTTTTATGTGAGCACGGAAGATATCCGCCACGATTTGACGCCAAATGCCCTTGCCCTATAATCCCTGGGCTAATTCCAATCATCAACTCAACCCGCGCGGATACTTGGCAATGAATGTTCCGTTTTACGACCTGGTAGTTCCAACCCTGGATATCGGGCTGCGAAACCTCAAGAATTTTTTAATCACCACCCGCACCCATTGTAAGGAGAACGGCATCAGCCAGTCGGCCTTCACGGAGTGTCGGCTTTATCCGGATATGCTGCACTTCACCAAACAGGTGCAGATATGCTGCAATTTTGCATTGCGAGGCACGCACTTCATATGCGGAAAGGAGCCGCCGATACTGGATTATGTGCAGGCGACAATCAAGGAACTACAGGCGTCGGTTGAAGAGACCCGCGGTAAGATAAGCCTTCTAACGCCGGAGGAATTCGAAAATAATTACCAGAATCCGGTGGTATTCAATCTGCGGGATGGCACGCCGGTGCAGTTTCCAGACGGGCTAACCTATATCAGGGGCTATCTTTTTCCCAATTTTTATTTTCACCTCACCACCGTTTACAACATTATGAGGCACAACGGCGTAAAAGTCGGCAAACAGGATTTTATTGGCGTGGCCAATGAAGATGTGGTGGCTGTGTCCTAGTCAACTATTTGCCGGCCAGGCTAAAGACCCCACTGGCTCGCACGATACGCTTTGCATCGACGGTAAAGCAACAATTAGCAAACGCCATGCTTTTACCTAACTTCTGAATATCTGTTTCGATTTCTATCCAATCACCCGATTTTGCGGATCCCGCATAATCCACGTTTAGGTTGACCGTTAAAATGGGTATTGGCTCGTTTCCGGAAAAGGCCAGGTTGTAGCCGAGTGCTATGTCCGCAAGGCTGCTGAACACGCCGCCATGTACTATGTTCCGGGCATTACAGTGCTTCTGTTCCGCCCTCAACCCGATAATCAGCCCGGAATCCGATTTTTTGTTATAAATTGGGCCAAGCAAGTCGAGGTAGGGACTACGCCTAAATATCGGCTCGAAGCCGTCTGGTATTTCATTCATAAACCATACGCCTAAACTGTTGTTAATGCTGGTTATCTCGCCGCCCTTACAATGGCGTTAAACGACATAAAAACCATGGTAAAAATCGTCACCAGCGCCAGGGCGCCGTAGATATCCCCGGTCCACCAAATGTGGCCATCCCTGGATGCCACCTCGACATTATCCTTTACCGCGGCGTTAATCAGGAATTCCATACTGCGCGTTAGATAAACCAATACCGGTAATATCCAGTAGGCTTTGGATTGAATCTCGAAACTCGGCCCACCATTATTCTTCGCTTTCAAGGAAAACGCGAAAAGAAAATAAAACGTGAAAACGCACAGGAACCACCCCATAAAGTTGACAAAGGGAACGCCAAAATACGGGCCGCCCTCATGCCAGATCCAACCCTGCCTGATGGTTGAATTAACCGGGTCCATACACATATCCCACGCGACCATCACGAATGACGCAAATAAAGGCACCAGAATCAATTCCGCGCCTTTTACGGCACTATCTTTTTTGTCCAGCAATACCAGCGCGATAACCCAGGATAAATATCCCATAGAAATGTAGGCCGGCATAATAAGGATGGGCACCAAACCTATTTTGGGGCCGAGATAGTCGGTGTAATGGTAATAGCCGAACGGGAAGCCGGTTAATATGCTGGAGGTCTCGTAGGCCCAACTGATAATAAATGTGATGGCCACAAAAAACAGCATGCGTTTCCACCCATACATTTTCATGCCGTGAACAACGGCAAATATGACGACGAAAATAATGCTGGCCCTACCCAGTATTGACATATCCAACACTGCCCTGAAAACGATCAAGACAGCGTTAAATGCCGCAAACAGCATACAGGCGTTAATAAAGGGTTTGCTGACGTGTGTAATATTGTTATTTTCCATTAGATGCCCCTTCTTGGTTTATTGTTATTGAGTGAGTCCCTAGATAATTCGCTTGTTCAGCTAGTTTGCTGCCGAATGGCAAGGAAGGCAAGTTGCCTGTTTATTAACGGCCCCGTTAGATGCCTTGCCATAATACTTTAGTCAGCTCAGTTGCCGAGATTTCCCTACAACCCGATCTGTTTTGCCCTGACCACAGGGGGCTAAAATCCGATGACGATTGTGATTCCGCCCGCTGGCGCAAGGGAGCGAGCGCCAATGAGGCATAGGGAAAATCCGGCGCGGCGTCATATACATCGCCAAGATCTTCCATAAGCCTGTTGCGGATGCCCCTTGCCGGCCGGCCGGAAAATAGATTGGTAATGGCGGTTTCGGCACGTTGGTCCCTGAGGGCTTGCCGGTGCACGGCACTGGTTTTAGCCTCGCGGCATAGCAGGTAGCTTGTGCCTACCTGAACACCCGCCGCCCCCAATCGCACCATCGCATCGATATCCTTTCTTGAGCTAATACCACCGGAGGCAACCAAAGGAGTGGACAGGACTTCTGCAAGCTGAGAGACCAAAGGAAACACGCCAATCTGGCTGGCCAGGTCGTCGGTTAGGAACATGCCCCGGTGACCACCGGCTTCATATCCCTGGGCGACAACTATATCCGCTCCATTTTCCTCTAACCAAATGCCCTCCTCCACCGTTGTTGCGGAGGAAAGGACAAGGGCGCCCCAGGATTTTACCCGTTGGAGCAATTCCGGGGCAGGAAGCCCAAAGTGAAAACTGATAACCGGTGGCGCATAGGGTTCGATAATATCGGCGACCGTCGCATCAAAGGGTCGGCGCAACAGATCCGACCCCGAGGGTGGGCTTAACCCGAACTCTCGATAATAAGGCGATAGCGTTTGCTCCCAGGCCGCCAACTTGTTTTTGTCAATAACGGGCATGGTGTGGCAGAAGAAGTTGAGGTTGTAGGGTTTATTGGAATGGGCTTTAAAGGCTTCGATTTCGGCTTGTATTTGTCCCGGAGACAGCATGCCGCAGGGAATGGAACCCAACCCCCCAGCTTCGGCCACGGCCGCGGCCAATTCCCAATCCTGTACGCCCGCCATAGGGGCTTGAATAATGGGTATCTCAATGCCAAGTAACTTTTCCAAAAGTATTTACTCCCTAACCGATGCGCCGCCAGTTACGATGGGGAGAGCGTTTCTTCCAACCGTGATACGGGTGCCTGCGCAATAGTTGCTTGTTGCGGAACAGCAGCACCAATAACGCGCCGGCGACAAACCCGCCCACATGGGCCCAGAAAGCGACGCCGCCGCCCTGGGATGCCGCGCTGGCGAAACCGCCGAACAGTTGCAGCAGGAACCAGTAACCCAGCATAAACACCGCCGGCACCGCCACGGTGGTGACAAAGAAGCCGAGAAAGATTAGCAGGTGCACATGCACCCTGGGATACAGCAGTATGTAGGCGCCCATCACGCCGCCGATGGCGCCGGAGGCGCCCACCATGGGTACCGCGGGGTTGTTGGTCAACAATATCTGCAGGCCCGCCGCGGCCAGGCCGCACAGCAGGTAGAA
>JANQKW010000276.1 GCA_028280905.1 Porticoccaceae bacterium | reverse complement strand
CTTTTTACGCGGCTTTCAAACAGCCCCGGCTCATCCGGGCCGGGACTGCTAAAACTGCGCATACTAGGCCGCGCTGGATGCCAGCTTGGCGTTCTCCACGTCCCGCTTGAATGACGAGGTTGTCATCAAGAACAAACCCCCGCCAAGCGCGTAGGTGGCTGAAACGATGATAATCGCCTGCTGCAGGCCGCCCCACGGGGTGCCGTCACCAAACATATCACTGAGCATACCGACCAGCGCGCCGCCCAAACCGTAGCCGACAAAGCTCAACGCCATGGTTTTCGACGCCGAGGCCATGCCGCGCATCTGCACCGGCGCGGTGCTTTGGATCATCGCGTTGGAGATACCCAACATGGCGCTGCCGGTTAGCGCGGAGAAAGAGAAAAGGAATAGCGAGAAGTAGTAGGTATCCGCCAGCAGCGCGAAAACCTTGAAGGGGAAGGCCAAGAACAGGGTAGCGGCGATAATCCACGGATACCAGCGAAGATCCCGCTCGCCCAGGCGATCCGCAATATAGGACGCCCCCACCAACGCGACCAAACCGACCAGCCCCATCACCGGACCGAAGGTCATACCCACTTCAGCCACGGACAGATCAAATTTTCTGATATAGAAAGACGGCATCCACTGAACAATGCCGTTGGCCCCGATGGATTTAAACGCTGAACCCAATACCACCAGCACAAAGGTTCTGGTGGTGAACAAATGGGACATCGCGGGCCAAAATGCTGTTTTTTTCACTTTTACGATGCCGTCCGCCTCGCCGCGCTGAGGCGCCTTGACTGAAAAAACGATCAACAGCGCAAGTAAAATGCCGGGCACACCAAACAGGATGAAGGTCATCCTCCAACCCAACCATTCAGCCAGCAACCCACCAAAAAACAGCGATAGCATAATGCCCACCGGCGTGCCCGCGCTGCAAATGGAGATGGCCGTTGCCCGCCGCCGCATCGGAAATTTATCGGATATCATCGAGTAGGTAGTGGGCGTGACACCCGCTTCACCGAGCGCTACACCAATGCGGGCGATCATCAACTGAACGTAGTTTTGCATCACGCCGCACACCGCGGTCATGGTGCTCCAAACCGTAAGGCAGCCAACCAGAACAGACTTGCGGCTGAATTTTGCATCCGCCAGCCGTCCGATCGGCAGCGCAAAAAGGGCGTGGGTAATCCCGAATGCAAGCGCAAACAAACCCAATTGGGCGTCAGACAGCCCCAGGTCTGCCTTGATACCTTCCTGGGTGATGGATAACACCTGCCGATCTAGGTAGTTGAATACACCGACGAAAAATAAAATCACCAGCAGATAGGTGCCGGACGTGCTTTGGCGAAAGATTTTCATGGGAATACAGGCCCCCGCGTTGTTCTACTATTATTATTCACTGCTTCACTGCCAATTTCTCGGCGGTAACCCAGCACGATAAGTTATTCTGGACTAGCCATAGGATTGCGCATAAATATCGCCGATGCGAGGCGCGCAGAATATCAAACCGCCGACAATATAGCCTCGAACAGCGCCGATTGTCCATAAACAACCTGTGACAGCTGAATTTGGGGTGCTGCGTTGGCTTGCACTGTGTATCGCGGAGGCCGACCACCCCAGCTTTTGGCTAGCACCGCGCTAAACGTGAGCTTGCCGGACTCTATCGGGTGGAAGTATTTTCGCTGACAGACTTTTCACGGGCCCTCCGGGTGTGTTATACCACACAGAGTTTTTAACCGCCGCAATTCGAAGGGGAATCATGGAATACCAATTGCCACTACAGCAATTCGCAAAAAGGCTGAATGAACACCCGGACAAGCCCTATTTGGTGCAACCCCGCAACGGCGGGTGGGACACTTTGACCTGGCGCCAGGTAGACGAACAGGCGCGGAGGATTGCAAGCGGGCTGAAAGCCAAGGGCTTCCAGCCGGGCGACCGCATCGCGATCATTGCCAAAAACAGCGCCGAGTGGGTGATTGCCGATTTCGCCATCATGATGGCGGATATGATTAGCGTGCCCATTTACTCGACCGCGGGGCCGGAAACCATTCAATATGTGCTGGAGCACAGCGGAGCCCGCATGCTGTTTATCGGCAAACTTGACAGCGACGCGGCCGTCAAGGCGGCGGCGGGAGATATTCTGACTGTGAGTTTTCCCTACCAGGGAATCACGGCGCGGGAAAGCTGGACCGACTGGCTGCAAAATAACGAACCCCTATCCGAGATCCATGAGCCGGAGGCAACCGATATCGCCACCATCGTTTACACCTCGGGCAGCACCGGCAAGCCCAAAGGCGTGGTTTTGGAGTACGACCAGCTCGGATACCAGGCTTACCACGGCGTGCAGTGTTTTCCCGACGAGATACTCGAGATGGAAAACCGGGTGCTGTCGTACTTACCGCTCGCGCATATTACCGAGCGGACCTTCATCAGCTTCGCCTCATTGAACTATTCCTTGACCATCTACTTTAACGAGTCGCTTGAGACTTTTACCGGTGACCTCAAACACGCGAGTCCTACCGTTTTCCTCTCCGTGCCGAGGCTCTGGGCCAGATTCCAGGCCGGGGTATTGGCACAGACCCCGGACAGCAAGTTGAATTTCCTGCTTAAAATACCCTTCCTCGGCAAAAAAGTGGCCGCTAAAATCCGCGAGGCACTGGGTTTGAAGGATTGTCTGGTATTCGCCACTGGATCGGCGCCAATTTCGCTTGAAACACTGCGCTGGTTCCAAAAGATTGGGGTAGAGATTGCCGAGGGTTGGGGAATGACGGAAACCACCGCCGGCGTCTGCTGCAACATGCCGTTTAACGCGGAGTATCTGGGCACCATTGGCAAGCCGATCCACGGCATCGATATGAAACTTGGCGATAACGACGAAATAATGATTCGCGGCAAGGCCATTTTCAAGAGCTACTACAACAATCCAGAAGCCACCGAAGAAGCCTTTATGGACGGCTGGTTCAAAACCGGCGACAAGGGAGAACTGTTGCCCAACGACGCCTGGCGAATCACCGGCCGGGTTAAAGAACAGTTCAAAACCGCCAAAGGCAAATATGTGTCCCCCGTGCCTGTTGAAGGCCTATTGGCCGCCAACACCAATATTGAGCAAGTCTGTGTCACCGGTTATGGGCGCAAACAGCCCGTGGCGCTGATCGTGCTCAACGAGGCGATTTCAGGCTGGGATAAACAGGTTCACGAGGGGCTGGAAGACACGCTCGAATCGGTGAACGCTAAACTGGAGTCGCATGCCAGGCTCGATCATTTGATTATTACCAAGGACCCCTGGTCCATCGAGAACAATTTGCTGACCCCGACGCTAAAGCTGAAGCGCGACAAAATTGATGAAAAATACCGACCACTGGTTGATGAGAGCTACCAGGACAGGGTAGTCTGGGAAGAAAAGATTTAGTTGAATTGAACCAGATTTTATTGGACAAGGTTGTTTAACAAGGTGTTGACTAACTGACAGCTCGTGCCAATAGCGGACATTGGTAATCTTGGTTTGGTGCCAGCATCCCGCGGCCATCTGCGGACAGTGTTTGGGACTCGCTGTGAATACATCCCTGTAAGCTCCGCGTCGACATCCCTGTCGAC
>JANQKW010000255.1 GCA_028280905.1 Porticoccaceae bacterium | reverse complement strand
GCCATTATGCCGACCGTGTTAGTCGGCGGTGCGCTGGGTGTCATCGCCTATCTGGCGGGGCATGTGGAGTTTGCCGATTATCTGCACATTCCCTACATCAGGGGAGCCGGGGAGATCGTCATATTTTGCACCGCGCTGGCCGGCGCCGGGCTGGGTTTTCTCTGGTTTAACACCTATCCGGCGCAGGTGTTTATGGGCGATGTCGGTGCCCTGGCTCTGGGGGCGGCGCTCGGCGTGATGGCGGTTATCGTGCGGCACGAAATTGTATTTTTCATTATGAGTGGTGTCTTCGTGTTGGAGACGGTGTCGGTGATTTTGCAGGTTGCGTCCTACAGGATCACCGGCAAACGGATTTTTCGAATGGCGCCCATTCATCACCATTTTGAGCTTAAGGGTTGGCCGGAGCCCAGAGTCATCGTCCGTTTCTGGATTATTACGGTCATTTTGGTGTTGTTTGGGTTGGCAACCTTAAAACTGCGTTAAGGGATTGCGCGGGCGGCTATGAAGGGTACGGGTTTGGCACAACTGATCACCAGTAACAAGCAGCGGATAATCGTCGGGGTTGGCGCCACCGGCAGGTCCGTGGCGCATTATTTCGCCGATCGCGGCGAGCGCTTCCTGGTGGTCGACAGTCAGTCTGCGCCCCCGGGATTGGACGCCTTCCATGAGACTTTCCCCGATATACCCGTCGAAACCGGCGAGTTGCAAACAAATACCTTGCTGGCGGCGAGCGAGATAATAATCAGCCCCGGGGTGCCGTTGAGTGAACCGGCGCTGGTGGCGGCCAAGCAGGCGGGTATTCCGGTAATTGGCGATATCGAACTCTTCGCCCGTGAGGCCAAGGCGCCGATAGTCGCCATCACCGGTTCCAACGGCAAGAGCACGGTAACAACCCTGGTGGGCAATATGTGTATCCGCGCGGGCAAGAAAACCGGGGTGGGAGGCAATCTCGGCACGCCGGCGCTGGAATTGCTAAATCCGCAGGCCGAAACCTACGTGCTGGAATTATCCAGCTTTCAACTGGAAGCGGTTGAGCGGCTGAATGCAGAGGTGGCGGTGGTCCTGAACCTCAGCCCCGACCATATGGACCGCTACGCCTCGCTAATCGACTACCACAGCGCCAAACACCGGATTTTCAAGGGAGTTCACCAGGTAGTCGTGAATCGCGATGACCCGTTATCGCAGCCGCTGGTGAGCGCCGACATAGCGCAGCGATCGTTCGGATTGCAGCGGCCGGACATCAACGACTTCGGGTTGTTGGCGGTAGACGGCGAAAATTGGCTGGCAAAGGGGTCCACGCCCTTGATGCCGGTCCGACAACTGGGGATTAAGGGCAGCCACAATACGTCAAACGCGCTCGCGGCGCTGGCGTTGGGTGAAGCGGTGGGGCTGCCTGTCCAAGTTATGCTGCAGGAACTGCGCGAGTTCACCGGTTTGGCGCACCGCTGTCAAACCGTGGCGACGGTTAACGGCGTCACTTTTGTCAACGATTCCAAAGCGACCAATGTGGGTGCGACCATTGCTGCAATCGAGGGCATGCAAGGGCAAGCCAAGCTGGTGCTGATCGCCGGCGGCCAGGGCAAAGGGCAGAATTTTTCTGATCTGGGCGATGCCATCGCCAAACATCATGTCAATGTGGTGCTGATCGGCGAGGACGCCGACCAGGTGGCCTCATCCATAGACGGCGCGCACCGCTCGGCAAGCCTGGAAGAGGCGGTTGAACTGGCCGCAAGGCTGGCGGCTCCGGACGGTTTGGTGCTGTTGTCTCCGGCTTGCGCAAGCTTTGATATGTTCAGTGGCTTTGAGGAGCGGGGCAGCCGCTTCGCGGAAATCGTGGAGGGGATGCGGTGATCGCGCGCAACCTGCAAATTCCGCATTCGATAGCTGCCGCCAGGGGTGCGGATATGCCGCTGCTGGTGTCCGTGCTGGCGCTGGCGTCGCTGGGTATGGTAATGATTGCTTCAGCCTCGGTGAATTTTGCCGAGCACACCTATGGCGACGCCTTCTACTTTGTCAAGCGCCATCTGGTGTTCCTGATGTTGGGCGCCGGTCTCGGCATAGGTGTGTTGCAGGTTCCATCCGACTTTTGGTATCGCCAGGGTACACCGCTGCTAATAATTACGCTGCTGCTGCTGGTCGCGGTGTTGCTGCCGGGGGTGGGTCGCCGTGTCAATGGCAGTCAGAGGTGGATTCCATTGGGTCCGCTGACGTTGCAGGTTTCCGAACTGGCAAAACTATCTGTGATTGTTTTTATGGCGGGTTATCTACAGCGCCATCAGGCGTTGTTGCGGCAGGGCTGGCGGGGTCTCGCCAAGCCGCTGGGGGTGTTGGCCGCGATTGTTGTGTTACTGCTGCTTGAGCCGGATTTCGGTTCCGTGGTGGTGCTCACGGGCACGGTAATGGGGTTGCTGTTTATCGCCGGCGCCAGGGTGTGGCAATTCCTTGCGATACTCGGCGCCGGCGCAGCCGCGTTGGGCGCGTTGGCGCTAGTTTCAAGCTATCGGTACCAGCGTCTGGTGGCGTTCCTGGATCCCTGGTCGGACCAGTTTGGCAGCGGCTACCAGCTCACGCAGTCGCTAATGGCGTTCGGCAGAGGTGAGTGGTTCGGGGTTGGGTTGGGCAACAGCATCCAGAAGCTATTCTACCTGCCGGAAGCGCACACTGACTTTGTTTTCGCAATTTTTGCCGAAGAGTTCGGTTTGATCGGCGTGGTGACACTGATTTTGCTGTTGGCGTTTGTGGTGATGAGAGTGTTATCCGTTGCCCGCCTCGCCGTCAGCCGGCAAAACTGGTTCGCGGGTTATCTCTGCTTTGGTATCGCGATCCTCTTTGCCGGTCAGTCGTTTATCAATATTGGCGTGACGTCCGGCTTTTTGCCCACTAAGGGGCTAACGCTGCCCTTTATCAGCTATGGCGGGAGCAGCTTGCTGGTTTGTTGCGTGATGGTGGCGCTGGTATTGCGAATCAGCGGTGAATTAAACGGCAGCCTGGCAAGTCGCCGGTCAGCGCAGGTGCGAATTGGCAAAGCGGGGGTGTAACAAAGTGATGGTGATGGCGGGTGGTACCGGCGGACATGTATTCCCGGCGTTGAGTGTCGCCGAGGAACTGTGCAGCCGCGGCATCCAGGTCACCTGGCTGGGTACCCGCAAGGGCATAGAGTCGCGGCTGGTGCCGGAGCGACAGATTCCCATCACCTATATCGACGTCGAAGGGCTGCGTGGTAAGGGCGCCATAAAGTTGCTGAAGGCGCCGGCGCTGCTGTGCAAGGCTTTTTGGCAGGCCAGGAGAGCGATTGCCGCTCAGCAACCGGATGCCGTACTGGGGTTTGGCGGTTTTGCTTCCGGCCCGGGCGGGGTGGCCGCGAAAACTAAAGGCATGCCGTTGATTGTTCACGAGCAAAATGCGGTGGCGGGCACCACCAACAAATTGCTGTCTCGGCTGGCCAATCGCGTATTGACCGCATTTCCAGGGGTGCTGCCACGCGGTGAATGGGTGGGCAATCCGGTTCGCGAAGCGATTGCGACAATCGCCGACCCCACCCAGCGCATTGCGCCGCCGGGCCGGCCATTGCGGTTATTGGTGCTGGGCGGCAGCCTGGGCGCCTTGGCAATCAACCGGCTGGTGCCAAAGGCGTTGGCCAGATTGGCGGCAGAGCAGCGCCCCGAGGTAAGGCATCAGTGTGGCGGTAAGCACCGGGACAGCTGCCAGCAAGCTTACCGCGATGCTGGCGTGGCAAACGTTTTGGCGGGCGGCTCGCACCAGGTCGAACCCTTTATCGAAGATATGGCGGCCGCCTACGGCTGGGCGGATATGGTGCTTTGCCGGGCCGGCGCCTTGACGGTTAGTGAGCTGGCGGCGGCGGGCGTGGGCGCGATTATGATTCCCTATCCCCATGCGATCGACGATCACCAGACCCGCAACGGTGAATGGCTGGCAAACAGCGGCGCCGGTCAGGTGGTTCAACAGGACCAGTTGTCCCCGGAACGCTTGGCATTGGTGTTGGAGGAGTGGCTTGGGGATGCCGAACAACTGCGGGCGCGCGGTGCAAACGCCCGCGCCGCAGCCCGCGTTGATGCCGCGCAAAAAGTGGCGGACGCCTGCGAGGAGGTGTGTCGTGCCTGAGCGAGCAAAGCGCAAGGCAGCGGTGTTTCAAGCACCGGAGATGCGTCGTATCAGCAAGATTCATTTTGTCGGTGTCGGCGGCAGCGGCATGTGCGGGATTGCCGAGGTGCTCTACAACCAGGGTTATCAAGTCAGCGGTTCCGACCTGGGGGAAAACGGCAACACTCAGCGGTTGCGGAAGTTGGGGCTGGATATCCATGTGGGCCACGACAGTGAGCATATCAAGGGCGCCGATGTGGTGGTTCAGTCATCCGCGGTGACCGCGGACAATCCGGAAATTGACGCGGCCAAAAAGCGGCGCATTCCGGTGGTGCGGCGCGCGGAGATGCTGGCCGAACTGATGCGCTACCGCCACGCTATAGCGGTGGCGGGTACCCACGGCAAAACCACCACCACCAGCCTGTTGGCCGCGGTGCTGGCGGAGGGGGGCAAAGACCCGACCTTTGTGGTGGGCGGCAGGGTTAACAGCGCCGGAACCAACGCCAGGCTGGGAGAGAGCCGCTATTTGGTCGCTGAAGCCGACGAAAGCGACGCGTCGTTTTTGCATCTGCAGCCTATGGTTGCGGTGGTGACCAACATTGAAGCCGACCATATGGAAACCTACGGGTTTGATTTCGAGAAGTTGAAACAGACCTTTTTGGAATTTCTGCACAACCTGCCGTTTTACGGACTGGCTGTGCTGTGTATTGACGACCCGGTTATCAGGGATCTGTTGCCGGATGTCTCGCGGCCCGTGTTGACCTACGGCTTCGCAGAGGATGCCGATTTTCGGATAGCGGACGTCCAGCAGGATAAACGGACCAGTAAATTCGTCATCCATCGGCCCGATGACAGCGCACTGGCTTTGCAGCTGAATATTCCCGGTGTTCACAATGTGCTGAACGCCGCCGCGGTAGTGGCGATAGCAAGCGACGAAGCCATCGACGACCGGGCCATTAAGCAAGGTCTGGCCAAATTCCAGGGCGTCGGCAGGCGGTTTGAAAGCTACGGGGAATTTCCGGTGCCGGGCGGTGAAGCCATGCTGGTGGATGACTACGGGCACCATCCCACCGAGGTCGAGGCCACGATCAAGGCGGTGCGCGCGGGTTGGCCGGATCGGCGCCTGGTAATGGTGTTTCAACCGCACAGGTACACCCGCACCAGGGACCTGTACGACGATTTCGTTCAGGTGCTGTCCGGCTGTGATGCGCTGATTATGCTGGAAGTGTACGCCGCGGGAGAGGAGCCGATACCCAAGGCGGACAGCCGGCATCTGTGCCGCAGTATCCGCCAGCGCGGCTTGGTGGATCCGCTTTATGTTGAAAATATTGACCAGGTTGCCGACGTGATAAAGGACCTGGTGAAGGCGGGAGATATTGTCATTACCCAGGGCGCGGGCAGCGTGGGGCGGTTGGTCAAGATGTTGGCCGACCGAAAGTTGCAATAGGTTATCAACCCGGCAATGAACATTGCCAGGTTAATAAGCAATACAAGGATGTATTGCCATGAGCCGCGGGCTCATGCGAGCCCAGTAAAATCAAGGGATTCGACGCAATTCCGCCAGATTTTAATGGGCGACGACAAAATGGATCAGGAAGAGCTATTTTGTTGGCAGGTTAATAGAAATTCGGTGCGTATCGAGTACAGGAGAAAGTGAGTAGAGAAGCAGTTGCAAAGTTCGGCAAGGTGGGGGTGCTGTATGGCGGCACATCCTCCGAGCGCGAGGTCTCGCTGAATTCCGGCGGCGCGGTGATCGAGGCGCTAACGCGGCGAGGGGTCGACGTGGTGGCGATTGACGCCACTGAAGGGTTTATCAAGCGCCTGCCCGACCTGAATCTGGACCGGGTGGTGATCATGTTGCACGGCCAGGGCGGAGAAGACGGCACTCTGCAGGGGGGGCTGCAGCTGCTCGGTTTGCCCTACACCGGAAGCGGTGTGATGGCTTCATCGCTGGCGATGGACAAGCTGCGCGCTAAACAGCTATGGACCGGGATTGGTCTGCCCACCGCGAACTTCGCGTTGCTTGAAGAAACCACTAATTGGCAGGAGACCCTGCAAATGCTGGGTGGCAAGGCGATGGTAAAGCCGGTGCGGGAGGGCTCGAGCATCGGTATGTCGATAGCCGCTTCCGCTGCCGAACTGGAGGCGGCATGGCAAAAAGCCAGCGCATTCGATTCCCAGGTTATCGCGGAGCAGTGGCTGGCGGGCGGCGAGTACACGGTTGCGTTGGTCGGTGATCGCCTGCTGCCGATCATCAAGTTGGAAACGGACCGGAGCTTTTACGATTACGAGGCCAAGTACCTGGTGGACGACACTCGCTACCTTTGTCCGTGCGGGCTGGACGATGCGTCGCAGCAGCGGTTGCAGCAATTGGCTAAACAGGCATTCGACAGCCTGGGGTGCACGGGCTGGGGCAGAGTGGATGTGATGGCCGATGAACAGGGAGAGTTTAACTTGCTGGAGGTGAATACCGTGCCCGGAATGACGGATCACAGCCTGGTGCCCATGGCGGCGGCGGCCGCCGGAATCAGTTTTGACCAGCTGGTGCTGGACATTCTTGAAACCTCTTTGGAGCGGCGGTGGTGAACAGACGGCGCAAACCGCAAGTCAACCGGCTGCAGGTAATACTGAAGTACCTGACACGGGCGCTGCTGGCGGCGCTGGTCGGCGCTGTGTCAGTGGGCTTGATTTGGGGCTCGCGAGAGGCGTACCTGCGGCTGGATACCCCGGTGCGTGTAATTACGGTGGAGGGAAAATTTGAACGAATTTCCCGCGCGGAATTACAGCGGGTAGCAAAACCGTATGTGACGGGCGGAATCATCAGTCTCGACCTGGTTCAACTCAGGGACGAGCTGCAGCGCCATCCCTGGATCAGCGCTGCCCGGGTGAGCCGCCGCTGGCCGGATCAGGTGAGGATTTATGTGGAAGAGGAAGTGCCCATTGCCCGCTGGAACGACCGGGGTTTTTTAAACAGCCGCGGCCAGTTGATGGAAGTTGAGGACAACAGCGACCTGGTTGCGCTACCGCAGTTGTCCGGGCTGCCGGGCCGGGAGAGGGAGGTGATGACCCGGTACCGGGAAGTGGCTGAACTGATCCAGCCGTCCAACCTGGGCATCGCCGCGATGTCGATGGATGGCCGGGGTGTTATCCGGGTGAGGCTCCGGGAGGGAATGGAACTCAGGTTGGGCAAGGGAAACATCACGGAAAAAGTGCGCCGAATGCTGGTCGTCTGGAACAGCGGTTTGGCAGCTGAGCGCCACCGGATTAAAGCGCTGGATTTGCGTTATACCAACGGCATTGCGGTGAGTTGGCGCGATGGCGAAAGCGACCTAGCCAACACGGAAAGGGCAGTGCGCGGAACAGAGCAATTGAATAGATTCTCCGGCTGGGCCGAGAGGGTGATGAGGACCATAAATGGCTAATGCTAATGAAGAAAAACTAATTGTCGGTTTGGACATAGGTACGTCCAAGGTTGTCGCTATTGTCGGTCTTATCAGCCCCGAGGGCGGCCTGGAGATCGTTGGAACCGGCTTGCACCGCTCCACGGGTTTGAAAAAGGGCGTAGTAGTCAACATAGAGTCCACAGTGCACTCCATTCAGCGGGCAATCGAAGAGGCCGAGCTGATGGCCGGCTGCCATATACACTCGGTCTATGCCGGCATCGCGGGCAGCCACATTCGCAGCATGAATTCCCATGGCATTGTGGCGATACGCGACCGGGAAGTACAGGCGCTGGATGTGGAAAGAGTGATTGATGCGGCCCGGGCGGTGGCGATACCGGCGGACCAGGAAATCCTCCATGTGTTACCTCAGGAATTTATTATCGACAACCAGGAGGGCGTTCGAGAGCCGTTGGGCATGTCCGGCGTGCGCCTGGAAGCCAAGGTGCACCTGGTCACCTGCGCGGCGAACGCGGCGCAAAACATCAAAAAATGTATTCGCCGCTGCGGACTGGAAGTGGACGACATCATCCTGGAGCAGTTGGCGTCCAGCTATGCGGTGCTGACCGAAGATGAAAAACAGCTGGGTGTCTGCATGGTGGATATCGGCGGCGGCACATCCGATATCGCCATCTTTACCGATGGGGCCATTCGACACACCGGCGTTATCCCGATTGCCGGCGACCAGGTGACCAACGATATCGCGATGGCGCTGCGAACCCCCACCGCCCATGCTGAGGACCTGAAGATCAAATACGCCTGCGCGCTGGCGAAGATGACCGGCCCGGAAGAGACCATCAAGGTGCCGAGCGTAGGCGACAGAGCCCCCAGGGATTTGTCCCGGCAGTCGCTGGCGGAAGTGGTGGAGCCCCGCTATGACGAATTGTTTACGCTGGTTCAAGCGGAGCTGCGGCGCAGCGGTTTTGAAGACTTGGTGGCCGCCGGCATCGTGTTGACCGGCGGCACCTCGAAGATGGAAGGCGTAATTGAGTTGGCGGAGGAGATTTTCCATATGCCGGTGCGTCTCGGGTCACCGCAGGACATCAAGGGGCTGTCGGATATCGTCAACAACCCCATCTATTCCACCGGCGTCGGGTTGTTGCATTACGGGGTGAAGCAGCAGCAGGAGCAACGGCTGCCGGCGCAGCGGAAATCGGGTGGTGGCGAAGGCTTTTTTGACCGCATCAAGCAGTGGTTTCAGGGCAGTTTGTAGGGGGGTTGGGTTGTGCACGCAGAACCAATCCGTCGAATTTTTAACAGGTAGTAAGTAGCAGCAGTAAATAAACCAGCGAGGGTAATACGATGTTTCAAATAGTAGATAGTGTTCCGGATACAGCGGAAATCAAGGTCATAGGGGTCGGCGGCGGCGGCGGCAACGCGGTGCGTCATATGATAGAAAACAGCATAGACGGTGTTGAGTTTATCTGCGCCAATACCGACGCACAGGCACTTAAGGAAGTGGACGCCACGGTGTTGCAGCTAGGTAACAATATTACCAAGGGGCTGGGCGCGGGCGCCAATCCGGAAGTCGGCCGTCATGCGGCCATGGAAGACCGCGACCGGATTGCCGACGTGCTCAACGGCGCGGATATGGTGTTTATTACCGCAGGCATGGGCGGCGGCACCGGCACCGGAGGCGCGCCGATCGTTGCCGATGTGGCCAAGGAGCTGGGTATCTTGACCGTGGCCGTAGTCACCAAGCCGTTTGTGTTCGAAGGCCGCAAGCGTATGGCGATAGCCGAGGAGGGTATCAAGCAGTTGAAAGAAAATGTCGACTCACTGATTACCGTGCCCAATGAGAAACTGTTGAGTGTGCTGGGCAAGTCCACCAGTTTGTTGGACGCGTTTAAGGCCGCTAACGATGTGTTGCTGGGCGCGGTGCAGGGCATCGCCGACCTGATTATCCGGCCAGGCATGATCAATGTGGACTTCGCGGACGTTAAAACCGTGATGTCGGAGATGGGCATGGCGATGATGGGCACCGGCAACAGCAGCGGCGAAAACCGCGCCAGGGAGGCCGCGGAGTCGGCGATCCACAGCCCGCTGCTGGAGGATATCAACCTGTTGGGCGCGCGTGGCATCCTGGTGAATATCACCGCCGGACCCGATCTGTCGTTGGGTGAATTCTCCGATGTGGGTGACACGGTAGAGGAGTTTGCCTCCGACAATGCCACCGTTGTAGTGGGAACGGTTATCGAGCCCGACATGGGCGATAACCTGCGCGTTACCGTGGTGGCTACCGGTCTGGGCACCGCAATGGACCCGGTAATGCCAACCAAGGTGATCGACAATATGAAGGACATGGCGCCGGCCGCTATCCGCCCGGATGGTGAAACCGACTATGAAAAGCTGGACAAACCCACGGTTATCCGACGCCAGCCGCCGGCCAGCAAGGATGCAACGGCCAGGAAGTTGGATATGAACGCTGACCCGGATATGGACTATCTGGACATACCGGCTTTCCTGCGCCGCCAGGCGGACTAACCGGAGAAGGACGGTTGAATTGGTAAATTCCTGGCAGTTGTGAATAGGCGTACTGGTTCAACTATCCGGCATTGACCGGGGCTACCCTCGCGCCCCGGTCAATGCGTTGCTGGTTATAAAGGGGTTGTTTTGCTAAGATTGCGCGGTTAAATCATCATCCCAGAGCTTTCGGCGCGCAGTACCGGCAAAACCATGATCAGACAACGCACCTTAAAAAACACCATCCGCGCCACCGGCGTGGGCCTGCATACCGGTGATAAGGTCTACTTGACGCTGCATCCCGCCGAGCCGGATTCCGGCATCATCTTCAGAAGAACCGATCTGGACCCCGTGGTTGAAATTGAGGCCAAGGCGGAAAACGTCGGTGAAACCACACTGTCAACCACCCTGGTCAATGGTGATGTCAAGGTTTCCACCGTGGAGCACCTGCTCTCGGCAATGGCGGGCTTGGGTATTGATAACGTGGTAATCGACGTGTCGGCCCCGGAAGTGCCGATTATGGACGGCAGCGCGGGGCCATTCGTGTTTTTGCTGCAGTCGGCCGGCATCCAGGAGCAGGAGGTGCCGAAGAAATTTATCCGCATTGTAAAGCCGGTCACAGTTAAGCAGGACGACAAGATTGCCTGCTTTAAGCCGTTCAATGGCTTTAAGGTCTCCTTCGAAATAGAATTCGACCACCCGGTGTTTAAAAGCCGCTCCCGCAAGGCGTCGGTGGATTTCTCCAGCACCTCTTTCGTCAAGGAGATCAGCCGCGCCAGAACATTTGGTTTTATGCACGAATTTGAGTTTCTGCGCGCCCAGGGCCTGGCGCAGGGGGCGAGCATGGATAACGCCATAGCGGTGGACGAATACGCCGTGTTGAATGAAGACGGGCTGCGTTATGAAGACGAATTTGTCAAACACAAAATTCTCGATGCAATCGGCGACCTTTACTTGCTGGGCAACAGCCTGATTGGCGAGTTTGACGCGATCAAGTCCGGTCACGGGTTAAACAATGCCTCGCTAAGGGCGTTGATTGCGCAGGAGGACGCCTGGGAGGTGGTTACCTTTGAAGACAATGAGCAGGACGCGCCAATACTCTATATGAAGCCTGTTCTGGCGGTGTAGTGTGGTATAAATCCGGTGAAAATCATCTTTATCAGCGAACAGAGGGGCAAGGCCCGGCAGCTTAACCTCAACGGTTGGGCCAAGGTGCTGTTGTCTGTGTGCCTGCTGGGTCTGCCGTTGACGGGCGGTATGATTTTGGGTCTGGAGGTTGCCGGCGTACGCTACGGTTTTATGCTTGAGGACACGCTCGCCGAGGTGCAGGACGAACTCGACCAGCAGCGCGATGGGCTGCAGCAGGCGGAGCAGCTCTCCGACACAAAAATTGCCGCGCTCACCCAAAAGCTTGCCGAGATGCAGGCTCGCTTGATTCGCCTGGATGCCCTGGGCGAGCAGCTGACGCAAATGGCCGACCTCGACGATGGCGAGTTTAATTTCAGCGAACTGCCCGCGTTGGGCGGCCCTGAGTCAGAACTGACTGAAAAGCCGGGCGAATATCCGTTGGAGAGCTACTATCGGGATGTGGCCAGCCGCCTGGACGCCAGTGAAGACCAATTGCTGATACTGCGTTCGCTGCTCAGCGACTATCAATTCAAAAGAGAAAACGAGCTGACCGGCCGCCCGATTAAGAAGGGCTGGATGTCGTCCAGATACGGCTACCGTGCTGACCCATTCACCGGCCGGCGCTCATGGCACAATGGTGTGGATTTTGCCGGGCGCAAAGGCAGCGATATAGTCGCGATGGCGTCTGGTATCGTCACCTGGTCCGGCCAGAAGCAGGGTTACGGGCAGATGGTGGAGTTGGACCACGGGGAGGGCTATGTCACCCGCTATGCCCACAACCTGGAAAACCTGGTTACCGTGGGCGACCTGGTAAAAAAAGGCCAGTTGATCGCTCTGATGGGCACCAGCGGTCGTTCCACAGGACCCCATGTGCACTTTGAAGTCTATAAAAACGGCCGGTCGGTCGATCCGGCATCCTATATCCGCCGCAACCTGCGCTAGTTTCTCCCGTTCCCAGGCTTAATTCCCCGAATTAATAGGTTAATGGCCGGGCCATTTTCATGAGATGGCCTGTTAGATACGCAGAACGAATCACTGGCAACAACTATGGTAGGAAATGTTTTAAGAAGGCTACTTGGCAGCAAAAACGAGCGTGAGTTAAAGCGCATTCGCAAATTGGTTAAGCGCATTAACGCCCTGGAGGAAAGTTTCGGCGCGCTTTCCGATCAGCAGCTTCGCGACAAAACGGCGGAATTTAAAGCGCGCTTTAAGGAGGGCGAAACCCTGGAGCAACTGCTGCCGGAGGCCTTCGCCGCGGTGAGGCAGGCTTCGCAGCGTACCTTGGATATGCGGCATTTTGACAAGT
>JANQKW010000254.1 GCA_028280905.1 Porticoccaceae bacterium | reverse complement strand
GGCCGCCGCGGTAAGCAGAAAACGAATCACGCCCTCCTGGTTGGAGTTGGGACAAAAATTCACGTAATAGTGCAGCACTGCGGGGATAATCCCAGCCGCGCCATTGGTGGGCGCCGTTACCATTCTGCCGCCGGCGGCGTTTTCTTCATTGACCGCCAAAGCGTACAAGTTGACCCAATCCATCGCTCCCAGGCTCGGGGTGATCATATCCATCCGGTTCCGGTTGCGCAGCGACTTGTAGAGTTCAGCGGCGCGCCGCTTGACCTTCAACCCGCCCGGCAAAATACCTTCGTTGTGTAACCCATTGCGCACGCACTCCTGCATAACCTCCCAAATCCGGATGATCCCCTCGCGCACCTCCGCTTCGCTGCGCCAGGCCTGCTCGTTGGCGAGCATCACATCGGAGATAAACAACTCGCGCTCCCTGCAGATAGCCAACAGTTCGGCAGCCGTGGTAAACGGGTAAGGCACAAAGGTTTCGTCTTCAACAATGCGATCGCAGCCCTGGGCGGATTCATCCACCACGAAACCACCACCAACCGAGTAATAGGTCTTTTGAAACAGGCTGTTGCCCATACCGTCAAAGGCTTCCAGGGTCATACCATTGGGATGAAACGGCAGCGCTTTACGCCGATGGTAGATCAGGTCGTTCGCAACGCTGAAATCAATGGCATGGGTTCCACCCAGTCGCAATTCGCAGTTAGCCTTAATCGCCTTATATCTGGGCCGAACAACTGCCGGGTCGATGGTTTCCGGTTGGTGCCCTTCGAGACCGAGCAACACCGCCGGACCCGTGCCGTGGCCGACGCCGGTGGCGCCCAGAGAACCATACAGATTCGCCTCAACCCTGGCTGCGCCGGCTAACAAACTTTCTTCCGCCAACCTAGACACAAACATATGGGCGGCCTTCATCGGCCCAACCGTGTGGGAGCTGGAGGGGCCGATGCCGATTTTCAGCATATCAAACAGACTGATAGACACGTTTAGACACTCTATCGCCGTGCGGATAACCGCCCATCAATTGCGGTATACCGGGAAGTCACTGCACAGGGTTTGGACCTTGGCTCGCACTTCGCCGATAACATTCTCGGCATCGCCTTTCTCCAAGGCTTCCAATATGTCAGCGATCCAACCCGCCAGTTGGCGACACTCGGCTTCCTTAAAGCCCCGCGTAGTGACGACCGGTGAACCGATACGCAGGCCCGAGGTAACAAAAGGCGATTGCGGGTCCTTGGGCACGGCGTTTTTGTTCACGGTGATCCCGGCCCGCCCCAACGCGGCATCGGCCTCTTTACCGGTCAGCCCCTGGCGAATCAGGCTCAGCAAAAACAGGTGGTTTTCAGTACCGCCGGAGACCACCTCATAGCCGCGCTCAATCAACACCTCCGCGATGGCCTGGGCATTCTTGACCACCTGTTGTTGGTAATCCCTAAAGGCAGGTTCCAAAGCTTCCTTGAAACTCACCGCTTTGGCCGCAATAACATGCATCAAAGGGCCGCCCTGGCCGCCGGGAAATACCGCGGAGTTAAGCCTCTTCTCCAACTCGGGATTGGACTTTGCCAAAATCAAGCCGCCGCGGGGACCGCGCAGGGTTTTGTGGGTGGTGGTGGTGACCACGTCGGCAAAAGGCATCGGGCTAGGATACACACCAGCGGCCACCAGGCCCGCCACATGCGCCATATCCACGAACAGATAGGCGCCAACGGAGTCGGCAATCTCACGGAACCTGGCCCAATCGACAATTTGCGAGTAGGCGGAAAAGCCGGCCACAATCATTTTCGGCCGGTGCTGATCGGCTAACGCCTGTACCTGGTGGTAATCAATTTCGCCGGTTTCGTCGTTTAAGCCATACTGTACGGCATTGTAGATTTTCCCGGAAAAACTCACCTTGGCGCCGTGGGTCAAGTGCCCGCCGTCAGCCAGGCTCATCCCCAGCACCGTATCGCCGGGCTCGCACAGGCTCATATATACGGCAGCGTTGGCCTGGGAACCCGAGTGCGGCTGTACATTGACATAATCGGCATTAAACAGTTGCTTGGCGCGGTCTATCGCCAACTGTTCAACTATGTCCACATGTTCACAGCCGCCGTAGTATCTTCTACCGGGGTAGCCCTCGGCGTACTTGTTGGTCAGGGCGGTGCCCTGGGCTTGCATCACGCGCGGGCTGGTGTAGTTTTCAGAGGCAATCAGCTCAATATGGGCGTCCTGGCGCCGGGTTTCGGCTTGAATCGCCTCCCACAATACCTCATCGTAACCTTCTATCCGATCATTCTTACTAAACATTCCAGGCACCTCTTTAACTTTGCACTACGCATGGCCAAAGGGCCGTTGTTACAGTAGGCGAAGAATAGGCGCAGTCAGGAATCCCGACAATCAACCATTATTCAAGGTTTTCCATAACCTTAAGTTATCAGTATCCGGCGGCTCTACAGCCCGGTGCTAATGGGGGCATGGGAATGTTTTGAATAGGTTTTTCGTTGAACGACAGGTTAGCCAATAGCAGACGTTTTTGTTTGGTGCCACATTTCCGCGGCCATCTGGGAAGGGTGTTTGGGACTCGCTGTGAACCCATCCCTGGGCGCTCCGCACCGGCATCCCTGCCGGTGAGGGTCCCAAACACCCTTCCCAGACGCCCGCTTGTGCCAGTGCCAAGCCGCAACTTAAGGCGTAACTAGTGGCAACGACGTTAGCGGGTGTCTAGGAACTACTTTTGAGACCCTCGTCGACAGGGATGTCGACGCGGAGCTTACACGGATGTATTTACAGCGAGTCTCAAAAGTAGTTCCTAGATAGCCGCGGAATAGTGGCACCAAGCTAAGACAACAAATGCCCGGTGCCTGCTTCTGACTCAACTCTCTTTATGTCGAAGGCCTATAGTCGGTTAAGGCGCTGCCAAGCGCCACGCGCAACGGCTCCAGGTGGGGATCAAAGTTCTTCCATTGGTCCACCCCGCTTTTATACAGGGGCTGACGAACCTGCTCCGAACTTGCGGTTCGCACCGCGCGATCGGTTTTATAAAATTCCAGGCACCGAGGCTCAAACACCAAACCACAATAATCGAGTATGCGGGCCACCTGATTATCAAAGTCGGATACCACATCCTCATACTGAACGTGCAATATCTGCCCCGGAAATACCCGGCGCCAATAGTTCATCAACGCCACATAATCGCGATAGTAATTGCCGATATCTTCCAGCGAGTAGGTAAACTCCTGCCCCTCGGCAAACAACTGCTTATAGCCACTGAAACAGCAGGCCATCGGGTGGCGGCGGGCGTCGATGATCTTGGCGTTCGGCAGCATAAATTTTATCAGCCCGATATGGCGAAAATTATTCGGCATTTTATCGATAAAGTAGCGCGCGCCCTGCCGGTGAACTTGCGTATCGCGAATATAGTCCGCGCCATAAGCGGCGTACTGCTCCGCTGAAATTTCCGCTAATGCCGACGGGTAGTGATTACCCTCGCCAAACCGCTCGCCGCGGCGAATACTGTGAACCAGCGACAATATATTGGGCAACTCCAGGGTGCCGTCAACCTGACTGTGCGAAGACAGAATCTGCTCTATCAATGTAGAGCCGGCCCGCGGCAGGCCCACGATAAAAATAGGATCTGGCGCCCGATGGCCCCGCCCCTGCAAAGACGCCACCAACTCGGGAGTAACCACTTGCCGTTGCCGTTTGAATTCCTCGGTGGTCTGCTCGGCTTTATAGCGGCTTTGCGCCTTCTTTAAGTTATTACCCTGCCGGTAACAATCAAAAGAACCGGCAAAGTCCTGCTTATCTTCCAGCGCCTTGCCCAGGGCAAAATATAAATAGGTTTGATCCTGCACCATTAATTGAGCGTCGGCCACCTGCCGAGTCATCTCGGTAATATCGGCGTCGCTAAAGCGAAATGTTTTTAAATTCGCCAGCGAATACCAGGCCTCCCCATGGGGGGCTTTTGCCGTTAGCGCGGCCCGGTATGAGTCAATCGCCGCGTCGCTGTCGCCCTTGGTTTTTAGGGCATGCCCCCTGGAAGTGAGCGTGATCGGATCATTGGGCAGTTGTTCCAGCACCTTGTCAAAATACGCCAGCGCCCTGTCGTAATCGCCGGTTTGCATGCACTCAATGGCATACAGCGATTGAAATTGCGGGTTGTCGGGCTGCTGGTTCAACAGATGCAAGGCTTGCTGTTGCGCCATTTCAAACTTTTGCCGTTTGCGCAACAGCTGTACGTAATCCATCCGCACCAGGATATTGTCAGGCTGGAACGCCAACGCACTTTCCAATAAAAACTCCGCATCATCGAACACGCTGAACCTGGCGCCGATTTGCGCCAATAATCGCATTCCCTCAACATGGTGGGGCACGGCCTGCAGAAACTTTCGGCACAGCTCCTCCGCTTTCAGCAGTTTTCCTTCCGCCAGGTAATCCATAACGGTCACCAGCGGCTTAGGCAATGACAAAAGGTACTCAAAATGCGGACGCAACTTTCGCGCTTGCTCCTCTCGACCAGTGGCCAGCAGTATTTCTATTTGCGCTTTCCAACTGGCCATCAAGGCCGGATTTGCCTGGGTGGCTTTGGCGTAGGCGATTAGCGCCGCTTCCAGATTATCCTGGGCGCGGTACAGATGCCCTTCCTCCTGAAGCGCCCGAATATGACCGGGCGCCAGCTGCCTGAGTAACGCCAGGTCATCGCGGGCCTGTTGATAGCGCCGGAGAGATCGATGGCAAACCGCCCGCAGAAAAATCGCATCGGGATCCTTCGGCTGCCCCGTTAAATGGTGGGAGCAAATAGCCAAGGCATCGGTAAATCGCCGCTCCTGCATGGCAACCTGAATTTGGCGCTGCTCTGCCTGGTCCATACTACGCCTAAAAAAATGCCCCAATAACGGGGCATTGTATCCAATTGCGGAGGGAGGAGTTTAAAAATTGTAGCTGAAACGTAGCCCGGCACTGCGCGGGCGCGCGTAGTAGACCCTCTGTCGGTCATTGACGAAGTTTCTGGCCAATTCCGCGCGCTCGTCGGTAAGATTGTCGACGTACAACTCGGCGCTCCAGGTAGTCGTTGTGAGGCCGGCGGAAAGGCCGAACATCACCCAGCCATCGACCTCGTCCCGGTTGATCAGCACGATATCGCTCTGTGAATCATCCGACATGGAGATGCGGGGCATCACGTGGGCCACCATGCCCTGCACATCCCATTGATAACGGGCGCTTAACGTCAACTGATGCTCCGGGGCGAACGCCAACGGTGAACCTTCCGCGACTTCGTTGGTGGGCAACAGGACATCCGTGACCTCGGTATCCAGCAGAGATATGCCGCCGCTAAATAGCAGGTTCTCTGAGGCAGCCCACATAAAGTCAGCTTCGATTCCCAGCACTTCCGCGTCGGCGGTATTGTCGGAGAAGAACAGGTTAGTGATGGACGGGTCTTGCAGCGTCGTCTGCATGTTTGCAATTTCAACGAAGAACAGACTGCCGTTGATACGCAAACTGCCGTCCAACCAGTCGGTTTTCCAGCCTAACTCGTAGTTGGTCACTTCATCGGAATCAAATTCGTAGGGAACACTGTAGTTGCCCGCTCTGTTGACAATACCCGCCGGCCGATTCAGCAACCCGGACCGGAAACCTTCGGAGAACGTCAGGTACACCAGGATATCGTCCGATGGCTTCCAGTCACCGGTCACCTTGAAGATACTGCCCGTCGAATCAGCGGTATCCGGCGCCGTCAGGTCAGTGGCGATAGTGCCGGGTAAAACCGTACCATTGGTTAGGTCTTCCGTTGTATACGTGATATGGGTCGCCGGATCACAGGAGCCGCGGAAAGTAACCTGCCCATCAGCGTTAAATTTATCACTGATATCGGCGCCGAATGCATTGATATCTGCTCCGTTGGGCCCGGACAGGTTACAGAATGACGAATTCGCACTGCCTTCAAGGTCAAAGGTAATATCATATTGGCGAGCCCCAAGAGTTAACGAGAACTGCTCGCCAATATCGAAGGTTACCTCACCGAAAAAACCCAGCTGCTCATCCGTTCGCTTGACATCATTCCAAAAAACAACACCGGTGGGAGGCACACCCGGACGGCTGATAAATCCTGTATCGAATGGCAGGTTCGGCGCGAATCCAATCTCGCCATTGAACGCCTCGACGCTCAGCGAGCCGGGATAGACAAAATCTACCAGTTCCTCCAAGTCAAATTCGCTGTAAAAAACCCCGAAGGTGGCGCGAATTGATTTCTCGGGGTCGGTACTAAAGCGCAACTCATGGGTTGTTACCGTCGATTCAGCCACGGGTTCATAGGTGGCATCCGGGGCATAGCAGGTGCCGGATGGCGCCGCGGCGCCCGGATAGGATACGGAGCCGTCGCAGATATAGTAGGGATAATAGGCACCGGTGAACAAGTAATCGGTATAATCCACGACCTGCTCTTGCTCACGCTTGGTGAAAGCCCCGGTATAGATCATGTCCAGCGAGCCGACGCGGCCCTCAAGGGTCCAGGCGACATTTTGGAAATCATCGTCGAGGCTTTCGTCGTTATAGCGCTGGATAGCATAATCGTCTCCCAGCGACGGATCCGCGAAAAAAGTGCCTTCGCTGTCGATATTCTGCTGGGCGTAGGACAGTAAGGCACCCCAGTCCTCACTTATTTGTATCTGCGCACTGACACGCCCGCCGGTATAGGTGCTGTCATTAATATCGTCCTCGACCAACTCACTGTTATCGGCGTCGACAAAGTTGACCCCGCTGAGATCGTCACCCGCCTGAAAACCGCCGCGGTCCGGAATAACCGGCACGCCATTTGAACGCACTGTGCCCGCCGGGCGAAAGCGTGCGCTCTCCCGGGCATTCAGCGTGCCCGCCACATTGTCGATATAGCCTCCCTTGTGATCGCGGTAGACGACTGCGCGCAAGGCCAGTCGTTCATTGACCGCCAGGTTGCCAACCAGCTCGAAGTTATTGCTCATTTCACCGCCGGACGTACTGGCGATACCGGCCTTGATTTTGCCGTAATCACGCGAGAAATCCGGTTTGCTGGTAATCAACCGAACGGTACCGGCCTGCGAGCTGGAACCAAACAGGGTCCCCTGCGGTCCGGCCAGCACCTCGACACGGTTCAAGTCGGCAGCGTAAACATCGAGGTTTCGTCCGGGTTGGGTTAACGGCTGCTCATCCAGGTAGAAGGCTACATTAGGCGCCAGCCCCGCCACCCCGGCTACCGCCAGGTTGGGTGTGGTTGAC
>JANQKW010000234.1 GCA_028280905.1 Porticoccaceae bacterium | reverse complement strand
ATTTGCTCCTGCAATATCGGCATTTCCGCCATCCTTGGCGGTCAAGCCGGCGTCGAGCTTACAGGGAGGTATTCACAGCGTGTTCCGAAACCCTTACCCAACCACAGCCGCCACTCACTTGGAAAAGTACGACTAACTTATTCCGGAAAGCAGCGCGCTGTAGCAGGAATAACGAGACATAGGCAAGTGCAACAGGGGTCTGTAAGCAATTATTTCCGCGGCTCGGGGCAGCACTGCGGGCACGGGATCACAAATACAATCAACTACACCATCGGGAGGTCTCCATGGTTGATAAAAACGAAACGGCTGTTACAAAAGAAGGGGCGGGTAATAACAATGGGGCCGAGCAAAGCTCGCGTTATATCAGCCGGTTAACCAAAGACACCTTCGCCCTGGTGCTGGCGGGTGGAAGGGGTTCCAGGCTTTACGAACTCACCAACTGGCGCGCCAAGCCGGCGCTCTATTTCGGCGGTAAGTTCCGCATCGTCGATTTCCCCCTGTCCAACTGCATCAATTCGGGCATCAGGCGGGTAGGCGTGCTCACCCAGTACAAAGCCCATTCCCTGGTGCGCCACCTGGTGCGGGGTTGGAGTCACTTTAAGAAAGAGCTGGGGGAGTTTGTCGAAATTCTCCCCGCCTCTCAGCGTTTTTCCGAGGACTGGTATCAGGGCACCGCCGACGCGGTTTACCAGAACCTGGATATTATCCGCTCGGAAATGCCAAAGTATGTGTTGATACTGTCGGGTGACCATATCTACCGAATGGACTATGGCAACATGTTGGCGGAACACGTGCAAAAGGGCGCTGATATGACGGTTTCCTGCCTGGAAGTGCCCATAGAGGAAGCGGCCGGGGCCTTCGGCGTGATGAGTGTGGATGAAAACAACCGGATTGTCGGCTTTGAGGAAAAACCGGCCAACCCGACCCCTATTCCGGGGCAGGAAAATCTTACGCTGGCGTCAATGGGCAACTATATTTTCAATACCGAGTTCCTGTTTGACCAGTTGCTCAGGGATGCGGCAACGCCGGATTCGTCGCGGGACTTCGGCAACGACATTATTCCGGCGATTATCCGCAACAACAATGTATTCGCTTACCCGTTCCGCGACCCGGAAACCAACGAGCGGGCCTACTGGCGGGATGTGGGAACCCTGGATTCCTTCTGGGAGGCCAATATGGAGTTGGTATCGCCGTCCCCGGAACTGAACCTCTACGATCCCCAGTGGCCGATCTGGACCTACCAGGAGCAGTTGCCGCCCGCCAAATTTGTCTTTGACCAGGACGACCGCCGCGGTATGGCGGTTGACTCCACCGTATCCGGCGGCTGCATTATTTCCGGGGCAGTGCTGCGGAAATCATTGCTGTTTTCAAATGTCCGGGTACACTCCTACTCCGAAATTGAACAATCCGTGTTGCTGCCGCAGGTGGTGGTGGGCCGCAATTGCAAAATCCGCAAGGCGATTATCGACCGGGGTTGCGAAATTCCGGAGGGCTCGGTGATCGGCTTTGACCCCGAGCAGGATAAGGCCAACGGTTTTCGGGTTACCAACAAGGGCGTGGTGCTGGTGACGCGAGGCATGTTGGGGCAGCCGGAGGGGTATGCTTAATGACGCTGGACGCAGCGTTAGGCGTTGAGCTTTAGACGTCCGACGTCCAGCCAAAAAACATAGGAGAAGAATAATGACACCGACGCGTGTTAACACCCAACCCTTTGAGGGGCAAAAGCCGGGAACATCCGGGCTGCGGAAGAAGGTTGTCGATTTCCAGCAGCCGGGGTATCTGGAAAATTTTGTCCAGGCAATTTTTAACACCATTGCGCGCTGTGAGGGCGAGACCCTGGTGATTGGCGGAGACGGGCGTTTTTATAACCGCGAAGCCATCCAGATTATTATGCGGATGGCGGCCGCCAATGGGTTTGCCCGGATACTGGTGGGGCAGGGCGGCATTCTCTCGACGCCGGCGGCCTCCTGTGTGATCCGCAAGCACGGCGCCTGCGGGGGCATTATTCTCTCCGCCAGCCATAACCCGGGCGGGCCAACCGAGGATTTCGGCATCAAGTTTAACGGTGAAAACGGCGGTCCGGCGCCGGAGAAGTTAACCGAAGCTTTTTATCAGCAAACCCTGGCCATCGAACAATACCTGACCATCGACGCCGACGACCTGGACCTGGACCAACCGGGAAGCGCCCAACTGGGTAACACTCAAATCGACGTGATAGACCCGGTGAAAGACTATGCCGACCTGATGGAGTCGCTGTTCGATTTCGAGCGCATGGCGGCGCTGTTGACCCGCGGTAAGTTCCGCATGTGTTTTGATGCAATGCACGCGGTGACCGGCCCCTACGCCAAGGAGATTCTGGAGAAGCGGTTGGGCGCGCCGCAGGGCACCGTGATCAATGCCGAGCCGCTGGAAGACTTCGGCGGCGGCCACCCCGACCCCAACCTGGTGCACGCTCATCAACTGGTAGAACTGTTAAACAACGATGACCCGCTGGATTTCGGCGCGGCGTCCGACGGCGACGGCGACCGCAATATGGTGTTGGGCAAGGGGTTTTACATCAACCCCTGTGACAGCCTGGCGATCCTGACCGCCAATGCGCAGCTGGTGCCGGGTTATGCCGAGGGCATTGCCGGGGTGGCCAGGTCCATGCCCACTAGCCGGGCCGTGGACCGCGTCGCGGCGCGGCAGGGGGTCGACTGCTATGAGACCCCCACCGGCTGGAAATTCTTCGGCAATTTGCTGGACGCGGGCAAGATTACCCTGTGCGGTGAAGAGAGTTTCGGCACAGGTTCCGACCATGTTCGCGAGAAGGACGGCCTTTGGGCGGTATTGTTCTGGCTCGATCTCATCGCCGCAAAGGAACAGCCGGCCCGCGAGATTGTGAGAAGCCACTGGATACAGTACGGCCGCGACTATTTCACCCGCCACGACTACGAGGGTCTGGACAGCGACAGCGCCCGGCAGATGATCGACCAGGTCAGGGAAAACCTGGGTGCCTTGGTCGGTCGGGCATTCGGTGAGCTTAGTGTGGAATCCGCCGATGATTTTCAATACCGCGACCCGGTTGACGGCAGTGAGACAACCGGGCAGGGCATCCGCGTCCTGTTGGACAACGGCGGGCGAATCGTCTACCGACTCTCCGGCACCGGCACCCAGGGTGCGACACTGAGAGTTTACCTGGATTGTTACCAAAAGGACCCGGCGCTGCTGGAGCTGGACCCGCAAAAGGCCCTGGCGCCGCTGATTGAGGTAGCGGACCGGATTGCCGGAATCAATCGGCACACCGGGCGTGAGCAGCCGGACGTGATAACCTGATTGGAACGGCGCGAACCGCGATTTTTGAGAGAAAACAATGAAAATATTGATGGCGGCTTCCGAGAACGATGCGCTGCCCAACGGCAAAGTTGGCGGTATCGGGGATGTGGTGCGCGACGTGCCTCCGGCTTTGGCGCAAGCCGGCCATCAGGTGCATGTGGTAACACCCGGTTACCAGGCGTTTTCCCGCCTGCCGGGCGCCCGGTTTGCCACTAGCCTGCCGGTGACCTTCGCCGGTTGGCGGGAAAGTGTCGACGTTTTCGAAGTCCCCTCCACGCAGCCGGTGGACAAGGTGACGCTCTGGGCGCTGGAACATCCGATATTCGCCGCCGGCGGCGCAGGCAAAATATACTGCGACGACCCCCCCGGCCGCCCCTTTGCCACCGACGCGACGAAATTCGCGCTGTTCAGCGCGGCCGTCGCCAAAGCGGTGATTGGCGAAGTGTTTGGCGCGATCGACGTGCTGCATTTGCACGATTGGCACACTGCTATGGTGGCCATGTTGCGAGCCTTTGCCCCGGAGTACCGGAAGCTGCAGGCTATCCACACGGTTTACACCATCCACAACCTGGCGTTGCAGGGTGTCAGGCCGTTGGCGGGGGACGACTCATCACTGGAAGCCTGGTTTCCGGGGCTGGCTTACGATCAACACAGGCTTGCGGATCCGCATGTAGCCCATTGTGTTAATCCAATGCGGGCGGGAATTAACTTCAGTGACAGGGTCCATGCGGTATCACCCACCTACGCCCGAGAAATTCTGTTACCCAGCAACCCGGAACAGGGCTATTTCGGCGGTGAGGGATTGCAACAGGACTTGCAGCGCGCGGCGGATGAGGGGCGGTTGCACGGGATCCTCAACGGCTGTGAATACCCGGAGCAAAAGGTCTCGGGGTTGCCCCTCAACGAACTGCTGCTGCGCTGCGAAAATGAACTATTGAAGCTGATAGCCGGCAAACCGGCAGTCGAAAGTGCTCACCTGATCGCCAGCAAACGCATCGCGCAACAGGTGACGGCAGCCAACTCGCGCCAGCCTCAGGTGTTGGTGACGTCAGTGGGCAGAATCACCGACCAGAAAGTCCGGCTGCTGCTGCAGCCGATGAACGACGGCGCGGCAGCGCTCGACCACCTGTTGCAGGCGTTGGGCGAGCGGGGCCTGTTGATTATGTTGGGCAGCGGCGACAGCCAGTTGGAGCAATTTCTAACCCAGGTCGCGGGAAGACAGGCCAATTTTATTTTTATCAAGGGCTATGCCGAAAACTTGTCCCAATACCTGTATGCCAGCGGCGACCTGTTTCTGATGCCCAGCTCATATGAACCCTGCGGCATCAGCCAGATGCTGGCGATGCGCGCCGGCCAGCCCTGCCTGGTTCACCGGGTCGGCGGCTTAAGCGATACCGTAAACGACGGTGTAGACGGGTTCGTTTTCGCCGGCGACAGCCTGCGGGAACAGGCGGAAAATATGGTCGCCTGTTTTAAAGCAGCGCTGCAGACCCGATGCGACGCATCCAAGTGGGAGAAAATTTCCGGGGCCGCCGCTGCCGCCAGGTTTCTCTGGAGCCAGGTCGCCGAAGACTACATTCGCCTGCTTTATACGCGATAGCATGCAATGACGGTTAAACAGGTTATCTTCGATCTCGGCGGTGTGCTGGTGGAGTGGAATCCGCCGGCAATTGCCGGGAGTTTCACCCGCGACCGCAATCTTCAGGCCCTGGTGCTTGACCAGATCCTGCTTCACCCGGATTGGTCGGAGCTGGATCGGGGCGCCTTCTCCGAATCGCAAGCCGCCGCCAGAATGTCGGCCAGATCAGGTTTGTCGGTAGCGACCATTAAACAGCTGTTCGATCTCGTCAGGCGATCTTTAACCGCCATCGAAGAGACAGTTGGGTTGCTAGACCGGTTGGCTGACCGGGGTGTGCCTTGCTACGGGCTGTCGAATATGTCGCCGGCGAATTACACCTACCTTGTGGAAACCCACGACTTTTTCAAACGGTTTAGGGAAATTGTGGTTTCCGGGCACGAGAAGATTATCAAACCGGACCCGGCTATCTATCGGTTGGCTTGCGACCGCTTTCAGCTGGTGCCCGGGGAAACCTTGTTTTTGGACGACTCGCTGCCCAATATCACCGCGGCCCAGGACTTTGGTCTGCAGGCAATGCATTTTAATGATCGGGCGGGCTGTATTGACCGGCTCAACGCAATGCTGCTGTAAGCCGCGGCGCCAGGTTATTCCGGCGCTGCCCGCAGCGATAACCCGGAACCCTGCTTGATCGGCTCGGTTACCATGTAGGTCTGGGTTTGGGCCACACCCGGAAGCTCGGCCAACCTGCCCAATGCCAGGTGGTACTCTTCCATGTTGCGGATTCTCAGCTTCAGCAGATAATCGAACTCCCCTGCCACCATATGGCATTCTTCGACTTCAGCAATGTCGACAACCGCCTGTTTGAAACGACTGAATACTTTGGCGCCGCTTCTCTCCAGTGTTATCTGGATAAACGCTACCACGCCCAGCCCGAGCTTTGCCGCGTTAAGACGAGCCTGGTAACCCTCGATAAAACCCTCTGACTCCAGCTTCTTGACCCGGTCCAGGCACGGGCTGGGGCTCAGGCGCACCTTGCGGGCGAGTTCCACATTGGAGATGCGTCCCTGATGCTGGAGCGTTTCCAGGATGGTGCGGTCGATACGGTCCAGCGATTTTGAAACGGCCTTTTGCATGCTTTTACAGCATTAAAATAATGCTTTATCTTTTTGGGCAGAGTAATATACTGCAAATATGACTATTTGACCATATAATGCTAAACGATGCCGGTTGCAGCGGCATACCGAGAAATGTGATTGCTTTAGCATTAATGTGAAGTAGTTCAAGCTATTATTTATAAGGTGGACACAGTTTCGTTTTGCAAGGTGATTTAGGTGAAGAACATAACAATGGAGCAGAGGGAAAGAGAATTTGGTAAACCGGTGGTTGAACAGGATGTTGTGGCACGCTCCTTTGCCGATTACAGTAAGGTGGGTAAAACCCGGCAGGATCCCGTCAGGCCCGGCGAGCAGCGCCCGGGCAATGATGTGGACACCCGCAACCCCCACTTTGTGCTGGGTTACAATTAGGCAGTTCTTATAGCCCGGCGACGCGCTTCTGTTGCCGGGTATTCGTTGATGGCGTAAGCACGCCAAGTATTCCTCACGGTTTTTTTCGCAGCCGGTGGCGAATCGCCTGTGGAAGTGCCTTTGCAGACACGCGGTGAATACGTCCCTGGTCGCAATTGCTCCCGGCAATTCGCGACACTTCCTCCATCCATGGAGGTCGTACGCTCGGCACCCGCTTCTGACCTCCAGGGATGGAGGAAATGCAGAAAATCGTCTGGAACGATTTCTGCCCTGCGGGTGACGGTCTGCAAAGGCACTTCCACAGGCAATTCTTCAAGTCTATCGCTTTGCTACTTAACAAGATGCTTTTACTGGAAAAGCAGTACAGCGGTTGGTTTGAAGGTTGGGGTTGGGTAAGGGTTTCGGAACCGTCGCCGGCAGGGGCAGATATTTGCTCCTGCAATATCGGCATTCGCCTAAAGGCGCCTACTTTTGGTCCGCCA
>JANQKW010000229.1 GCA_028280905.1 Porticoccaceae bacterium | reverse complement strand
AGGAACATAATCGCGACAAAGAAAAACATCGCGACGTAAACACCTTGGCTACCAAACAGATACAGACAAAAATGGGCCAGCGCCATCAGCAGAAAGATTGCGCCGAAACTCTTCACTTTGGCAAACCGCTTGCCGAGTAATATAGAGATTGCGGTGGCAATAACGACAGCGCCGGTTGCCACAGCCGCCATCGTCAGATCGATCATTTGCACCGCCAGAAAGAACAGCAGGAAGCCAACCTGGGTGGCGGCTATCAACCACAGCGCCCGGGCCTGGTTGGCCTGGGACAACTGGCCGGCCACCATGCTGCCGATCACCGCGCTGACGCTTCCCAATGTCAACAAGGCCGTCAACACAATGCTGTCTTCCCCCAGTACATATTTAACGAAATAAGGCGCCAGCGTGCCGCGCATCACAACGCCGATCAGCAGCACTAAATTCATCAAGGCCAGCAGCCGCCACTGGTCGTTTTGCCACAGCGCCTTTAGGTCACCGACCACCGAATCCGATTTCCGGACCGCGGCCGCGGTAACCCTTTCACGGGTCCAGAAAAAGCAAGCGGTAAAAAGCACCACCGCGCCCACCGCGTAGACAATGGCCGCGGACTGGAAGCCCAGCCGCTGATCGCCGTCGCCAAAGTACTCCACCATCGGCATGGTGCCGGCGGAGACCACGATATTGCCCACCATCGCCAGGGAAAAGCGCCAGCTCTGCACTGTTACCCTTTCCTGAGGGTCCGAGGAGACCACGCCGCCCAGCGCACAGTAAGGAATATTCACCGCCGTGTAGAGCAGCATCAGCAGTGCGTAGGTCAGGTAGGCGTAAAGCACATTGCCGTCTTCCGGCACGCTGAACGCCAGCACGGTAGCCGCGCCGAAGGGAACGGACAGCCACAGCATCCAGGGGCGGAAGCGGCCCCAGCGGGTGGATACCCGGTCGCAGATAGCCCCCATCAACGGGTCGGTGACCGCATCCATCAGGCGCACCACCGCAAACAGGGTGCCGACCACCGCCGGGGAAAGCCCGTAGACGTCGGTGTAATAAATGCCGAGGAAGTTGACGATCAGCTGGAAGACAAAATTGCTGGCGGTGTCCCCGAGACCGTAGCCAAATTTTTCCCGCGTAGTAAGCATGCGTGTTATCCGGCAAAGGTGTAGGCGGTTTTTACCGTGGTATAAAATTCCCTGGCGTAACTGCCCTGCTCCCTGCTGCCGTAGGACGACCCCTTGGTGCCGCCGAAAGGCACGTGATAATCCACCCCGGCCGTGGGCACATTGACCATCACCATACCGGCCTGCGACCTGGCCTTGAAATCGCTGGCGTATTTAAGGGAACGGGTAACAATACCGGCGGACAAACCGAAATCCGTATCGTTGGCGACAGCCAGCGCTTCATCGTAATCGGCGACCTTAATCACACTCGCCACCGGCCCGAATATCTCCTCGCGATTAATCCGCATGTGATTGTCGGTATCCACAAACAGCGCCGGAGACAGATAGTAACCGGCGGTTTGCCGTTCCAATTGTTCTCCGCCCGTCAGCAAGGTTGCGCCCTCAGATTGACCAACTGCAATATAGTCAAGGTCTTGAGCCAACTGCCTATCGTCAACCACCGGACCGATATGGGTGCCCTCCTTCAGCGCATTGTCGACCACCAGCGCTGCCATTTTGTGTTGCAACTGCTCGACAAATCTATCATGTATTTCCGGTGTAACGATAATGCGGCTCGATGCAGTGCAACGCTGCCCCGTCGAAAAGAAGGCGCCGTTGATCGCGCAGTCGACCGCCGTCTCCAGATCGGCGTCATCCAAAACCACCAACGGGTTTTTGCCGCCCATTTCCAACTGCACTTTGGCGAGCCGCGAAGCCGCCGAGGCGGCGATTGCCGAGCCTGTGGCGACGGAACCGGTAAAACTGATACCGCGGATATCCGGGTGTTTAACCAGCCGGTCGCCAACCGTCGAGCCGGCCCCCATTACCAGATTTACCGCGCCGGCCGGCACGCCGCACTGCGCAATAATTTCGATCAGCGCGTGGGCGCAGCCGGGCGCCAGTTCCGCAGGCTTGAAGACCACCGTGTTGCCATAGGCCAGCGCCGGCGCAATTTTCCAGGCCGGAATGGCAATCGGAAAGTTCCAGGGGGTGATAATACCCACCGGGCCCAGGGGTTCGCGGGTAACGCTGACATCCAGCCCGGGACGCACCGACTCGAGCAATTCCCCTCGCTGACGCAACACCTCCGCGGCGAAGAACTTAAAAATGCTGCCCGCACGATGAACTTCACCGATGGCTTCCGGCAGCGTCTTACCCTCTTCCCTGGCGAGCAGTCTGCCCAGCGCCTGTTTATCCGCCAGCACGCGGTTGCCGATTTGATCCAGAATATCGCTGCGCGCCTGGATGCCCAGTGCCTGCCAGGGCGCGAGCGCCTGCGCCGCCGCGTCAACCGCTGGGTCGACGTCTGATGCGCTGCCCTCGGCGTAGTTGTCTATCACATCATTAATGTCGGACGGGTTAATATTGGGTCGCTCAGTGCCGCCGGCGACCCATTGACCATCGATAAAATTCAGTTTACTCATAATAGCGGCTCCGCCTCCCAATGCTTTTCATTACAATCCACGGCTGCGCAAATTCTTGTATAGCGCCGCGATGCCCATCGTCCAGGGTGGCGCCTTGTCACTGCTAGTTACCCGATTGCATAGCCGCCCCAGCCTGGGCGATGCTATCTCCACCAGGTCGTCCGGGTGATGGGTAAACCCCATGCCGGTTTCGCCCCGGTCGACGGTGGGGGCAAACAGGGTGCCGGTAAACAGCATAAAACCGTCCGGATACTGGTGGCTGTCATTGATGGTTTGTCCGACCAAATCGAGGATGTCCCGCGAGATGGCCGTCATCGGACTCTGCTCTTCCATCACAAAACCGTCGCGGCCGGTTACCCTGAGGGTAATCGTCTCACCGCGCACATCCTCCAGGGTAAAGGTGTCATCGAACAGGCGAATAACAGGCCCGATAGCGCAGGAGGCGTTGTTGTCCTTGGCCTTGCCCAGCAACAGGGCGCTGCGCCCTTCGATATCGCGCAGGTTCACATCATTGCCGAGCGTTGCGCCGCATACCCTGCCCGAGGAATTGACCGCCAACACCACTTCCGGCTCCGGGTTATTCCAGGCAGAAACAGGGTTGACGCCGACCCGGTCTCCGGGACCTACCGCGGACAGCACTTGGGATTTGGTAAACACCTCCGCATAGGGCCCGATGCCCACCTCCAGGTATTGTGACCAGAGCCCCTGTTCTTTCAGATAGTGCTTTAGCTGCTCCGCTTCCCCTGAGCCTGGCTTTACCCTTGAGATGTCGCCGCCGATAACCCGATTAACTTTCTCCCTAATTGCCCCCGCCTTTGCAGGATCGCCGCTGGCGGACTCCTCGATTACTCTTTCCAGCATACTGCAGGCAAAGGTAACACCGCAGGCCTTGATCGCCTGCAGATCACAGGGCGCCAACAACCAGGGCGTCTCCGTATCCCGCTGCTCTGCCAGGCTGTTTTCGATAACCCGATCCACCGGACAAACGACCGGCAGCACGCGGGCCGACTCCAGTATCGCCAATGGATTCTCTTCCAGCAATTCCGACAGTGTGGGCGCCAACGGACTTAGGTCTACAACGCCGTCCGACCGCAGCCACACGGGCGCCGGCCCGGCCACCGAACCGGTGATGGCGGCCGGCAACCAACAGCGCCCCAACAGAGTGCCCTCTAGTCCGTCGTCGGGCAGGATATTTAACGGATTGGACATAACAGGCTACCCGGCATAACTGAAAGAGGGAAAACCGCTAGTGCCGGTTTTTATCGAGAACAGGGCCCCGGCCAGGGGTTCCCGCGCCCGCTGTTCCACCGTAGTGACGGTGACGGCGGCGGTCGTGATATACAGGGTGCTGAAGTCCGCGCCGCCGAAGGTGCAACTGGTCACACAGGACACCGGCATTGGAATATGGTCGATTTTTTTGCCCGCTGCGGTAAAACGGGAAATTCGCCAGCCGGCAAAATGGGCCACCCAAAGGTTGCCCTCCCGATCGACTGTCATACCGTCCGGCCTGCCCTCCTGCTCCGGAATCACCACCAGCGGAACCCGCTCGCTGAGCTGCCCGCGCCGGTCGACGGCATAGCGGTAAATGGTGCCTCTGGCGGAATCCGTGTGGTACATACATGCGCCGTCCGGTGAAAACGCCGGCCCGTTGGAA
>JANQKW010000227.1 GCA_028280905.1 Porticoccaceae bacterium | reverse complement strand
CGCTGTGAATACGTCCCTGTAAGCTCGACGCCGGCTTCCCTGCCGGCGACGGTTCCGAAACCCTTACCCAATCCCAACCTTCAAATTAACCGCTGTACTGCTTTTCCAAAAAAAAACAACTTGATAAATAGTAGAGCGGTAGATATGAAGAATTGACTGGGGAGGTGCTTTTGCAGACCGTCACCCGCAGGGAAGCGGGTGCCGAGCGTACAGGGACGTATTCACCGCGTGTCTGCAAAAGTACCTTCGCAGGCGATTCGCCTCCGGCTGTGGAAAAGAGTAAAACCGAATCTCGGTATCCTAATTTTCCCGCTTTACCTTGCTATTATTGACCTCAAGCATTTGTCAATTTAATTATTCCGGACACTAGTGCGCCTTCGCCGGAATGACAAGGCTTAAGTAAGCGCCACTCGGCTCCGACCCGTTAAATTGTGGTACAGTGTGAGCCAATGCGGATAACAAAATACAAAAGCCTTATCACAGCGCTGCTGATGGTGGTTCTCACCGGTCAGGTGGCGGCGTCCGCCAAGGTATTTTGCCAAAGCCAATCATCCCAACCTTACGATCAGTTAATGGATGCCGGCGCGATGGATCATTCGCAACACATGACTATGGGCGCTGACCCTATTTCACCAGACAGCGTTGCAGCCACAGCCTGCTGTCCCGATTGTGATTGCAGCATAAACGGGTGCGCAATGCTGGTATTGCCCGCCTATCAACAACTGTTTTCTGCCAAATTTGTTTCCTTTATCAGTTCCCCTCAAGTATCGGCTGAAAGTCATATAGCCGCGGCCGTTTTTCGTCCTCCCATTGCCCGCTGATACAGGGTAGGTGCGCCTGGAATTCGGCGCCGCCTACCCAATAGGTGTTAGCGGGAGTCCTTAACTCCCAATGAAAAGCCAGGCGCAGCACTCGCCGGCGCTTTTCCGTTTGAATACCTGGGAGCAATAACATGAAACATGATTTACAAGGGGTGAAATTATTGGGTTCACCCGGGCTGTCACGCCGGCGGTTTGTGACAGGCATAGCGTCGGGCACGGCCCTTTGGGGCCTGGGTGTTTTGCCGGGCTTGTCGATGGCATCGCCCCCGACGCGGATTGGGCCGGCAACACTGCGGGGTAATCGATTTGACCTTAACCTGGGTTATCTGCCGGTCAACTTTACCGGCAACAACCGAATGGCCACCGCCATCAATGGCTCAGTTCCGGCCCCCGTGCTGCGCTGGCGTGAAGGCGAGCGTGTTAGGTTGCGGGTCACAAATAATTTGGCTGAGGATAGCTCGATACACTGGCACGGCATAATTTTGCCGACCGGCATGGATGGCGTGCCCGGACTGAGCTTTGACGGCATCAAACCGGGCGAAACCTTTGAATACCGGTTTGATGTGAAGCAGAGCGGTACCTATTGGTATCACAGTCACTCCGGTTATCAGGAACCACTGGGCATGTATGGTGCGATCATTGTTGACCCCAAATCACCCGACCCGGTAAGTTACAATCGCGATTATGTGGTGATGCTCTCCGACTGGTCCGATGAGCAGCCGCAGCACATCTACGCCAAGCTCAAGAAATCCAGTGAGTACTACAACTTCCGTCATCGCACGGCGAGCGACCTATGGCGGGACATTAGGCAAAAAGGCGTCGCACAGACATGGAATCAGCGCGCCATGTGGAATCGCATGCGCATGAGCGAGACGGATATCGCGGATGTCACCGGCCATACCTACACCTATTTAATGAATGGGGTTACCCCTGATCAGGGCTGGGTTGGCCTATTCAAACATGGCGAAAAAGTTCGGCTGCGTTTTATCAACGGTTCGTCAATGACCAATTTCGATGTGCGTATTCCCGGTTTGAAAATGACGGTTGTGGCGAGTGACGGCCAAAATATTGAGCCGATCACCGTTGATGAATTTCGTATCGGTGTCGCCGAAACCTACGACGTAGTCGTTGCGCCGAGCGACGACAGCGCTTATACGCTGTTTGCCCAAAGCATTGATCGCAGCGGCTATACCCGCGGCACATTAACGCCGGATGCCGGTTGGACGACCCCGATACCGGAGATGGACCCGGCGCCGACCTTGGCCCACCGCGATATGGGCATGGGTATGGACCACCACACACATGCTACATCGGGTAGCGAGCATAAAGCGCATAGCCAGCAAAAAATGACCGGAATGAAAACCATGAACCATGAAAGCCATCATCGCGGAGAGCAGGTATTGGGGAAGGCCGGCTTTGGCAGCACTCGCGAAATAGTCCATGTTGCCAGTGAGCGAGGGCCGCATGTCGATATGCGCGCCGAGAATCCTCAGAGTGGTTTGCACGACCCGGGAATCGGCCTGCGCGATCATCAACAGAAATATGACCGCAGGGTGCTGACCTATGCGGACCTGAAAAACCTGTATCCGACCGCTGATGCCCGAGAACCCAACCGGGAAATCGAGCTGCACTTAACCGGCAATATGCATCGCTACATGTGGTCGATGAACGGCGTTAAGTTTGCCGATGCCGAGCCATTGCCACTCAAATACGGTGAACGCGTGCGCTTCACGCTGGTAAACGACACCATGATGACGCATCCGATGCATTTGCACGGCATGTGGAGCGAGCTGGAAACCGGCGAGCCTAAGCAGATTCCCCGCAAGCACACGGTAATCGTTCAACCGGGATCAAAGATCAGCTATTTGGTTACCGCCGATGCCCTCGGGCGATGGGCTTATCACTGCCATCTGGTCTTTCATATGCCGGGCATGTTTCGCGAAGTGCGGGTGAGTTAAAAGGGGAATCAAACGATGATGTCATTACGTCAGAGAACAAGACAAACCTGCCTACACGCCTCGGCGTTTTTCTTATCCGCATTGTCGGCGAGCCATGCACTCGCCGGCAACGAGGATGATCCGCTGTTATATAAGGTGATGATCGACCGGTTTGAGGTGCGTGATACCGAAGAAAACCATCCGTTGGCACTGGATGGCCAGGTTTGGGTCGGCAGAGACCTGCAAAAATTATGGTTCAAGACTGAAGCGGAAAGAGTGGGCGGTAAAACGGAACACATTGAGCTCCAGGCGTTGTATAGCCGGGCGATCTCGCCATATTGGGATGTACAACTTGGACTGCGGAAGGATTTTCAGCCAACGCCGGGCCGAAGTTGGGTGGCCTTGGGCTTTCAGGGCCTTGCGCCTTACTTCTTTGAAATCGATGCCGCACTGTTTATTGGAGAGAGCGGTCGCACCGCATTGCGGCTGCAAGCGGAGTACGACCTATTGCTTACACAGAGGCTGATTTTAACGCCCGAAGTGGAGGTTAACGTTTATGGCCAAAATGATACCGATACGGGTGCGGGTTCCGGGTTATCGGATATGGAAGCGGGTCTGCGGTTGCGTTATGAAGTTCGCCGGGAGATAGCGCCGTATATCGGCGTCAATTGGAATAGGCGCTTCGGTAATAGCGCTGATTTTGCGCGGAGCGAGGCAGAAGAGGTAGACGATCTCCAGTGGGTTTTAGGTATAAGGATGTGGTTTTAATCCATTAGTATAAAATATGCATTTCAACTTTATGCCAGTAGATAACAAGGATTTATATGAACCATTACGAAACGCTTACTTACGTAAAAAAAGATAGTCTGGTCATTATTACGCTGAACCGGCCAAACGAAGCGAATGGGATTAATAGCCTCATGTCTTCCGAATTAGCTAAAGCATCAAAAGTCTGTGATGGTGACCCTATGGTCAAGGCTGTCATTTTGACGGGTAACGGACGTTTCTTTTGTGCAGGCGGCGATGTAAAGACCATGGCAGGTTTAGGCGAGAAAACGGCGGCTGGTATTAAAAACTTGGCTGATGAGTTACACACCGCCATCTCAACATTTTCACGCATGCGGGCACCCGTTATTGTGGCCGTAAACGGTACGGCTGCGGGAGCTGGTTTTAGCTTGGCTATCACCGGCGACATGGTTATTGCAGCCGAATCGGCAAGTTTTACAACGGCATATACAAAAATAGGGCTAAGCCCAGACGGCAGCTCATCCTATTATCTTCCAAGGTTGGTTGGCATCCGTAAAGCGCAGGAACTTATGTACACCAACAGGTCATTAAGCGCCGATGAGGCGCTTGAATGGGGAATAATCAATAAAGTTGTAGCCGATCAGGATCTGCTACCCCAAGCTGAAAAGCTTGCTGAACATTTTGTTAATGGCTCCGCTGATTCCAATTTTGCAATTAAAAAGCTACTTTTGCAGACTTTTGGAAACGGTTTGGAAACTCAAATGGAGATAGAAGGCCGGTATATAGCAGCTTGTGCCGGATCAAAAAATGGCTTAGAGGGTATCAAGGCATTTAACGAAAAGCGGAAGCCAAATTTTGAATAACGCATAAAAAGTGGTTAACGGACTGGTCTGTTAAACAGGGTTGCTGCGAGGCGCTACATCTAAACTTGGTACGTATACAAATGGGTGAAATAGCTAAAGGGCTTTGGAGCGCGTTAAGTTACGCACTGATTTTCTACCTGGTGTTTGCCCTGCTGCTTTTCGTGTTTCAGCGAAATTTGCTCTATTTCACGAGTGACTTAAAACCGCCGAAGAAACTGCTGGAAGTTGACAATTTACGATTTTGGCCATCCGCTGAAGATTACCGCGGACTGACCCCTGCGGGAGAGTTGGCCGACGCTGAAGGTACCGTTATCGTTTTTCACGGCAACGCCGGACTGGCCTACCACCGCGCCTTTTACATAGACGCTTTGTCGCAGTACGGCTTGCGCGTTATCCTGGCCGAATATCCCGGCTATGGTGGGCGAGAGGGTCGGCCCAGCGAATCCGCGCTGGTAACTGATGCAACGGAAACGCTGCGCCTCGCCTACCGGGCCTATGGTGGGCCTGTGTATCTCTGGGGTGAGTCACTGGGAAGCGGCGTTGTATCAGGCGTGGTGTCCCAAACCGACGTGCCGATCGCGGGGCTGGTGCTCTTTACCCCCTGGGATTCATTACCTAATTTGGCTCAGACACACTATTGGTATCTACCGGCCCGCTGGCTGGTGTTGGACCAATACAACAGTGTTGAAAATCTGCAAGGGTATCAGGGTAAGGTCGCGGTGATACTGGCTGAAATGGATGAAGTTGTCCCGATGAAACACGGTAGAAAGTTGTATGAGTCGATAACCACGAATAAGAAGCTTTGGTTATTTGAAGCGACTACACATAACGCCGTACCCGTTGCAGCGGACTTGTTATGGTGGAAAGACGTAAGCGACTTTCTATCGGAATAGCTGACCCGGCGCGGGTTATCTTGGCAGCGAGTGGGCGAATTTTGCGGGGTTCCAACTGATCGGCTAGGATATGCTTGTTTGGGACCGGATATAGGCGGCCCGTTTATTCGATTGAGAGGAGAGCATATGCCCAAGGCAAAGGCTAACGGTTTGGAACTGGAGTACGAATCCTTCGGCGACCCGAGCAACCCGACTGTCCTTTTGGTGATGGGTTTGGGGATGCAGTTGACCAGCTGGCCTGATCCGCTGGTGGAAGACCTGGTAGGCAGGGGCTATCACGTGGTGCGCTACGACAACCGCGATATCGGCCTTTCCACCGGCTTCGACCATATGGCCATACCCAATTTGCGCAAGGTGGTGTTGCTCAACTTGTTGGGATTCAAACCCAGAGTTCCCTACCGGTTGGAGGATATGGCGGATGATGCCGTCGGGCTGATGGATGCGCTGGCCATCGAGAAGGTTCACCTGGTGGGCGTGTCGATGGGTGGGATGATCTCGCAACTGGTGGCTGGCCACTATCCGGAGCGGGTGCTCTCACTGACCTCGATAATGTCGACTACCGGCAATCGCCGGTTGCCCCGTGCCACGCAGCAGGCCATAGATGCGTTGATGACACCGCGCCCCGACCCGAGTAACGGACAGGCGGTAGTCGATCGCGAAGTCAATATTCTGAATGTTTTCCAGGGCTCCGTGCACACCAATGATCCCGCCAGGCTGAGGGCGTTGGCAGAGCGAAATTATCAGCGCTCCTATCGCCCGTTGGGCGCTACCCGGCACCTGGTTGCGGCCGCGGCCGCCAAAGACCGGCGCAAATTACTGAATACCGTTAAGGCTCCCGCGATGGTGATTCATGGCGAGGAAGACCCGCTGATTCGGGTCGAGTGCGGGGTGGATACCGCCAAACATCTGCCGAACGCTGAGCTGCGGGTGATCGAAGGCATGGGCCACGGCATGCCGCTCACAGTATTGCCGATAATTGCAGAGGGCATCGACGCGGTAATCAACCGGACCTGAGTTCGGCTGATAGCGGCGATGTCATTCGTTGGCTGCGGACTTAGCCGCGCGCTGCGCTTTTGGTTTTGCTTTGGTGCGCCGTTTGGCGGGTGCTTTTGACCTGGCTGCAGCGCGGCTTTTCTTGACGGTTGCGGTTATGCCCGCGGCTTCTTCCAATTCGACCAGTGCATCCTCCAAGTAGTCGATCATCCGCTGCACCTGGGGTACCGAGCGGCGACAGGCGATAATGCCGAAGTCGAGGCGGTCGAACATGCTCTGCATGGTAAAGTTCAGCGCGATGCCGTCGATGACAATCGACATCGGGTAGTGGCCGTCGATGCGCGCGCCGTTCCAGTAAAGCAGCTCCCGCGGCCCCGGTATATTGGACACAGCGGTGCTGAATGCCGGGAATTGACCCGCCAGGCCCAACAGGCCGGTCAGCACCATCGGCGTATTGGTGATACCAAAATACAATTCCGCCTCGAGCGCGCTCAGGCCCTCGAATTGCTCCTTGCCGGCTTTCATTGAATCGCAGATAGCTTGCATCCGCTTGACCGGATCATCGATATTGGTGGCCAGGTCCGCGCATATAAACGCCACCGCATTGGAGGAGTCCGGATCGTTGGCTGCGCGCAGGGAGATTGGCGCCATCGATTTTAGCGACTCCTCGGGAAGTTCACTGTGCTCTGTCAGGTAGCGCCGCAACGCGCCGGAAACCATACCCAGTACCGCGTCGTTGAGGGTTCCGTCAAACGCTTTGCCCACCGCCTTGATGCGGGCAACCGGCCAGGACTGGGCGACAAACCGCCGAGCGCCGTCGATTTTGGTATTCAGCGGCGTCTTGGGAATCTTGTGCCAGGGTACCGACATCCGGGTGTTTCGACCGGCCCATACCTCCGCGAACCTCCTTAATGCGCCGGACACGTTGACCGCGTGGCCGAACTGTTCAGACATAAACTCGGACACTGCGCTGATATTCTGTCTGGATGGCCGTTTCTTCTCCGCCGGCGTGGGAAGCAGTTTTTTGTAGGCTTCCGCAGCTTTCTTTGAGAACGGCGAATAGGTGGTGCGCTCGGCCGGGTCCGGCGAATACATCTGGCGCGTTAAATGCGCGCCGCGCACCCCGTCCACCGCGGCGTGATGCATTTTGGTATAGAGCGCGAACTGCCTGTTTTGCAGCCCCTCAATAAGATGCGATTCCCACAGCGGGCGAGTGCGATCCAGCAGGGTACCCTGCAGGCGGGAAACCAGCGCAAACAGTTCACGGTAGCGGCCGGGTTTGGGCAGCGCCGAGTGGCGGACGTGGTAATCCATGTCGAGGGACTTGTCCTTGGCCCAGTGGATTGGCCCAAAAACGCCCAGGCGCCCGGTCTTTAACACATGGCCGAAGGGCGAATCCAGGTCCTCGTCTTGTTTAAGGCAGTCCGCCATATAGTGAAGAAATTCGGTCTCGTCCGCACCGGCGGGCAGTGTTAATACGGTCAGGCTGGATACATGTTGCGGCATACGCCGGTTTTCCATGATCAGGAAGCCCGCATCAACCATCGATAATCGATTTGAAGCACTCATTGGCAACTCCTTATAACTTTTACTTTATTGCGTGATCGGGTGTCGATAAATTCGGATAATGGCGTACAAGGACAAGAACATCATAGTAAAGAAGGACACCAGCAACAGGCTATGGGTAATATCCGCCGTCCACCAGGTTTGTCCGCTGGGGTCCGCGATCTGCCTGTTCTCCACCGTCAGCGCATTGATGATATAGGGTACGGTGCGGGATACGTACAGCGCAACGGGGAGCATCCAAAAGGTTTTATTCAAAATCCTGACATTGGATGCGGCGCTGGCGCCGGAACTCTGGATAAAGGAAAAAATTACGTAAAAGGTAAATACGCACAGAAACCAACCGCAGAAGTTCACGAAAGGCACCCCGAAATAAGCGCCGCCATCGTGCCATATCCATGCCTGACGGACGGTTGCCACCTGCGGATCCATGGACATATCCCAGGACACCATCACAAAGGAAGCAATCAGTGGCAGTAGGATAACATCGACACCCTTAACCGAAGACTCCCGCCTATCCAGAAGGATATTGGCGATTATCCAGGCGCAGTAGCCCATCGAGTAGTAGGCCGGCATGATCATAAAGGGCACCAGGCCAATCCAGGGACCGTAGAAGGATTCGTGGTAGTGATAGTTACCGAACGGAAACCCCGTCAGGATGCTGGTGGTTTCATAGGACCAACTGATGACGCAGACCAGCGCGAGAAAGATCAGGCTCTTTTTCAAGCCATACAGGAAATAGCTGTGATAAAACGCGAATACCGCCAGCATAAACCGGCCAATAAGGGACACCAACGGCATATCCAGCGGCCCGGAGAGGATGATCGAAAAGGCGCTAAAGGTCGCCAGGAACACCCCGATCATAACCAATAGTTGTTTTTGGGAAGGTTGTCGTGAATTGCTAGCTACATGGTTTGTCATAGAATTTTTGTGGCGCGACGGGTTACGCCACCCGCTCTGTTATTGTTGGAAAAGGGAAGAATAACCATCACAGCAGAAAAAATCCATGGGTAATGCTCGGGATTCGGTGAAGCGGCAGCCTGGACGGCCTATGCCGCGGGTGTGATGCAGTCATGATCCCGATTTTGATCATTTCGGCTGGAATGCCGTTGAATTTTACGCGGATGGTAAAAGGGTTGGCGGTGTAGGTGACGCCGTGTTAAAGCGTGTCGCGAAAATTGATTGAGAGTGGTTTGCGGGCCTGTGACATAGTCGCTCGGTGGGGCGAACCGGGTTGTTGTCTATGAACAAATGGCTATTCACAGCGCAATGCCTTAACGGGCGCGGCCTTGGCAACCCGCAATGCATTGCCGATAATCGTGCCCCAGGCGATAGCCAGGGCGGCCAAACTGGCAACCAAACATATGGGCAGTAATAGCCAGTCGTCCAAGCGGTAGGGGTAGTTTTGCAGCCAGCGGCTCATGGTCCAGAGGGCAATGGGCCAGGCAATAAGATTAGCCAGCAATACTGGTTTGGAAAATTGCCAGACCAGTAAGCGAACAATATCGCTGGTGTTGGCGCCCAGTACCTTGCGAATACCAATCTCCTTGACGCGCCGTTCGGCGCTGAAGGTAGCCAGGCCGAATAGGCCCAGGCAGGCGAGAATAACGGCCAGCACCGCTAAGGTTGTCATAATGGTCGAGATGCGCATTTCCTGCTCATATTCTGCTTCAACCAACTGGTTTAGGTGCTTTTGCACGAAGGGTATTTCCGGGAACAATTCTCGCCAGATATTTTCGACCTGCCGGGTGGCCCGCTTGCGGCTGCCGGTAAAGTGGATGGTCATATCAATAAGCGGTGCATCTTTTGATCGGATAAAAATATAGGCTTCGGGTCTTACCATATTGCGGACGGAGTGGAATTTTACATCGGGGGTAACGCCGATAATCTCAATGTCGCCAAACACCACGGACCCCGGTATTTCGCCAATGGGTATTTTTACGATTTCTCCCACGGCGTCTTGCGGTTGTGTGTAGCCCAGAAATTTACTGAGGCTTTCATTCACCACAATACTCCCAACAATTCCGTTGTTGCCGACAGCCTTATTCCATTCGGGTAAGCCGTCCATTGCATACTGCGGACTATAGCCGCGGCCCGCCAATAGTTGGATGCCGAAGGTGCGAAAAAAATCATAACCGATAATATTGCGGCCTACGGCATACATTGGTTGCTGCGCATTTTCGTCGGGATGCTTGACGAAAAAATCGCTGTTGTAGCCTTTCTTGGAGGAGGGGGTGACAATTGAATAGGTAACGCTGGCAACTTCCGGGAGACTCAGCATTCGTTGCTTGAGCAGGTCGCGTTTTTCCCTAACCCCTTTGCGTCCCGTATGCTGTACCACAATTTTATTTTCCCGTTCATAACCCGTATCCATGTTCAGGGCGTACTGCGTCTGTCCATAGATGACGACGGTCACTACCATAAGCACTACAGCAATAGTAAATTGCACGACGACCAACAGATTCCGGAAGGTGACGGATTGACGGGAGTCGGAAGATTGATTTGCCTTTAAGATCGCCGAGGGTTTATAGCCGGATAACACAACCGCCGGATAGATGCCGCCGAGAATTCCTACGGCAATCGCCAACAATACTAGAACGCCCGCGGCGGATAAGTCCGTGTAGTCCAGACCTAATTGCTTGCCGGAAAAGTTATTGAGCAACGGCAAGACGAGTTCGGCAATAACCAGTCCGACAAACGATGCCAGCAATGCCAGTAGAATCGATTCGCCGATAAACTGGATAATCAGTTGTCTGCGGCTGGCGCCCAGCACTTTTCGCAGAGCCACTTCCCTGGCTCGCTGGGTAGATCTGGCGGTGGACAGGTTGGTAAAGTTAATGCAGGCAATCAATAGCACCAGGCTAGTGATAGCGAGGGTGATTGCCAGGCTTTGCATATTACCGGCCGGCTTCATTTCCCGTCCGCTGACGTCGCTTTTAAGATGGATCTCCGTGAGCGGTTGCGCCGACAGGCTTATCAGTTCGGAGGGTTTAACATCCGCGCCGAAATCGCTGGGTAATGGCATCATGTTGTCGATAAAGTCGTTGAACTGCGGTTCTATACGGGTGATATCCGCGCCCGGTTTCAACTGTACATAAAGGTAAAATGAATCATCGAGCCAGCCGAATCGCCAGGGTGAGTCGGCTTCATTAATGGTGATCAGAGCGGGCAATCGCAGCACGGTGTTGTCGGGCAGGTCACGGTAAACGGCGCGAACCTGGAAGTCTCTGTTGGCGGCCAGAAATGTCAGGCCGATAACCTTGCCGATGGGGTCTTCATCGCCAAAGTACTTGCGCGCGAGGGTTTCACTGAGGGCGATGCCTGAATTGTCCGAAAGCGCCTTATGAATATCGCCGGAGATTACCTCAAAATCGAACATATCGGCAGACGCCTTGTCCGTTCTTCTGATGTACTCGTTGTGAATTGCATCGCCAATCGAGAAAAAGGGATTAATATGGTCAAACCGTGTGAAGTATTCAATGTCTTCTTTCAAGTACTCAAAAAGAGGTTCGCCGATGCCCCCCGATAGCCTGGTGGAAGATTGACCGGTCTTTCCGGGCAAGGTTGTGGTGACGGTAATTCGATAAATCCTATCGGCATTTTGCCAGTGTTTGTCGTAGGAGAGTTCATCCTGTGCGAACAACAACATCAGTATGCTGGCCGCCAAGCCGACGGCAAGGCCGAACATCGAGATAAACGTGTAAAGTCTGTTTTGTAGTAGGTGGCGAATCGCCACGGTCAGGTAGTTGCCAAACATTGTTAACTCACTCGTATAGTTGGCTATGCGGCCTTTTTATTTTCCGCCACTATGCTGCCATCGAACAGATTGATAATTCTGCGCGCGCGATCGGCATGGGCTGCGTTATGGGTGACGATAACCACCGTTGTGCCTTCGTCGTTTAATGCTTGCAGCATATCCATCACATCCGCGCCGTGGGTGGAGTCGAGGTTGCCGGTGGGTTCGTCCGCCAGAATTAGCCGCTGCCGGCCGACCACTGCCCGGGCGACGGCAACACGTTGTTGCTGGCCACCAGATAGCTGGCTTGGCATATGTTTGGCGCGGTGGCCGATGCCCACCTTGTCCATCACCTCGCGCACGCGCAGGCGGCGCTCCTTGGTGGAAATCTTGTGGTACAGCAGTGCTAGCTCGATATTCTCCTCGACGGTCAACTCGTCGATCAGGTTAAAACTCTGGAATATAAAACCGATATTGCGCTTGCGGATAGCGGTGAGCTGCGATTCATGGTAATCGGAAATATTTTCACCGTCGAAAAAGTAATCTCCGGCGTTGGGTGTATCCAGCATACCCAGTAAATTCAACAGGGTGGATTTGCCGCAGCCGGAGGGCCCCATCACGGCGACGAAGTCGCCGGCGTTGATTTCCAATGAAATGCCGTTCAGCGCCAGCGTCTCTATATCCCCGGTGCGGAATGACTTGTTCAGGTTTTTTAGTTTAATCATCTCCTATCTCCCATCTCACTAACGTTCGTTTAACACCAGCCGTTCCATATCCGTAAAGCCGGAGTAGGGCGACGTAATCACTTTTTCGCCCGCATCAAGCCCTTCGGTAATTTCTATATAATGCGTATTGCGTCGTCCCGTCTTTATACTGCGGCGCGCCGCGATGGTCTCCGTATCGTCAACGACAAATACCCAATGTCCGCCGGTATCCTGGTAAAAAGCTCGGTTGGGCAGTATCAGACTTTGCGTAGCTGCGCCCAGGGTGAGTTTCGCCTGGATAGTTTGTCCGCGGCGAACACTGTTGGGTGGCGCGCCGACAAATTCCATATCAATCTGAAACTGGCCGTCGGTAACCTGTGGGTAGATTTTTGAAACGCGCATTTGGCGTCTCTTACCTCGCTCTTCATAGTTCGCGAGCTGATCAAGATCCACTCGCCGCAAATAGAATTCGTCGATCAAGGCAGTGACTTTAAAGTGGTCGGGTTCGTCGATTTGACCGATGCGCCCGCCAGCGCTGATCGATTGACCAACCTCAATGCTAAAGCCGGATAGTTTTCCCGCTATCGGCGCGCGCAAATTCAGGCCGTCCAGATTGCGGCGGGAGATTTCCAGATTCTTATACAACCGCTTTTCCGTGTCTTTCAGCGAAAGCAGTTGTTGCTCCTGCATACGGGCATCGGTCTGTTGGCTCTCCTTGGTTACCTGCAGGCGCTGCCGTAAATAATCGATTTCATCCTCGGTATCCTCCAGTAGACTGACCGGTAGCGCTTTGGTGGTAACCAGCACCCGCTGGCGCTTTAGCTGGCGCGACAGTTTTTTTATCTGATACTCAAGCTCGACGAGATTGCGTTTGTGCGCCAGCCGGTTTTGCTCCAGTTGCAGCTCCAGCGTGCGCATGGTGTTGAGCTGTTCTGCAATCAATGCCTCGTTTCGGGTGACGTCCAACAGCAACCCGGTATTGGACAGTTCGGCCAGCAGTTGCCCCTGCGCAACTATCGCGCCGTCCTCAATCAGGACCTTTTCCACTCGGCCGCCCTCCATTGCATCCAGGTAAACGGTGCGCTTCGGTGTGACGCTGCCGCGAATCGGAATGTAGTCCTCAAAAGCGCCGAGAGTGACAGTGGAAATAACCAATTTGTCGGTATCAATATTCGCCTGCCTGGCTCCGTTGGCCTGCCAAAAGGCGAATAACCCACACAGGACAATGGTGGCAAACAGCAGCCCCAGGCTACGGGATTTCCAACGCTGTTTGCGATTGTCGATGCGTCTGTCCATTGCCGCACCGCTGACGGAGCCTGAGGGGTTGGCTGACGACATCGCGCTTATTTCATGTGCCGCGGTTCTTGCCATTGCTGCTCTATGGGTATAAAACGTAAAAAGCCGTTGTGGTTAACTAAAGGTTTTAGTTTGAGCAAGTGATGTGCCAAGATTGTAAGCAACTGATTTATAAGGTTTGGGTAAGCCGGCTGTCCATTATCGGACAGTTTTTTCGCTGCAGAGTCGATGGCTTTGTCCGTAAACGAACAGCTACGCTATCCGTTGGCGAGGGGGGAATACATTTTTATGGCCGACGATATTAGTGTGCTAATCGTTGACGACGATGACGATATCCTGATCGCCACGCGTTTGCTATTGAAGCGGCATTTTGCCCGCGTGATAACGGCGGACCATCCCAGCCAGATTCCCGGCCTGATGGAAAAATACCAAGTTGATGTGATTCTGTTGGATATGAATTTCGGTCCCGGTGAAAGCAGCGGTGATCAGGGTATGTGCTGGTTGAAACAGATTCGCGCTGCTAACCGAGATGTCGTCACTATATTGATTACGGCGCACGGCAATATCGCGTTGGCGGTAGAGGCCATGAAGCACGGCGCCAGTGATTTTGTCATCAAGCCCTGGCGGAATGAAGCACTGATCGCCAACATTCACGCGGCGATTCAACTACAGCAAAAGCGGCGGGAAAGCGATCGGTCGTCAGGCCGTTCGACTATCGATGCAGTTGAAGATCAGCAACCAGATTTGTTGGGTAGCTCCCAACCCACCATCGAAATCAAGAAGCTAATTGACAAGGTTGCGCCGACCCAGGCGAATGTGCTGATACTGGGCGAGAACGGCACTGGCAAGGAGTTGGTGGCCAGGCGCCTGCACCGCCAATCCACCCGTGCGGGAAAGGTGTTTATGGCGGTGGATATGGGCGCGCTGACGGCTAGCTTGTTCGAATCGGAACTCTTTGGGCATCAAAAGGGCGCCTTTACCGGCGCAGATCGGCAGCGTATCGGTCGGCTTCAGGCGGCCGATGGCGGCACATTGTTTTTGGATGAAATCGGCAATCTGTCGTTGGACTTGCAGGCCAAATTGTTAACCGCTTTGGAGCAGCGGGTTGTAACGCCTTTGGGTGGTAACCAATCCGTAGCGGTGGATGTGCGTGTAATTGCCGCCACCAATGTGGCCAAACACCGCTTAGCGGATGAAAGGCATTTTCGGCAGGATTTATTGTATCGGCTGAATACCGTGGAAATTAGCCTGCCGCCGTTACGCGAGCGGCCGGGCGATATTCAGGCCATTGCCGAGTACTTCGCCACTTGGTTCGCGCAAAAGTACGCCAAGCCGGAAAAGGTATTGAGTGGCGCGGCGCTTGAAGCGATGCGGCGCTACCAATGGCCGGGAAATGTTCGCGCGCTGCGCCATGCGCTGGAGCGGGCGGTGATATTTTCCGAAGGCGAATGTTTGGAACCGGAAGACTTGCAGTTGCCGCGCCCCGCGGAGGTGGGCTTTGCCGGCGAAACGCATAACCCGCCTGCCGAGGAGGAGCTTAACCTTGAACAGCTCGAACAAAAAACCATTGAGAAGGCCCTGCGCCAGCACAACTACAATGTCAGTCGCGCCGCAAAGGCGCTGGGCCTGACCCGCGGCGCTCTTTATCGGCGAATGGAAAAATATGCACTTTAGTCACTTTTCGCTGCGGCTTGCGGCCCGGTTTTTGTTACTGTTGCTGCTGCTGGTACTGCTGGCCTTTTTGTTAAACCAGCCGGGTTTGTTGGCGACAAAATTGCTGCTGGGCGTCGCAACACTCGGCGCACTTGTCTACCTGTGGAAGTTGATTAACAGAACCAATCGAGATCTCGCCAACTTCTTTCACGCCGCCAGTTCTTCCGACAGCACCGAAGTGTTTTCGCAAAGCCATGCCGGGTCGGGTTTTGATGAGCTGGGAGCGCTGTTTAACGGGATCCTTGAAAAACTGCGCAACCAGTCATCGCAAAAGGAGCTGGAGGCGCGTCGCCTCAATGCGTTGATCGAGCATGCGCCCGTGCCGCTGGTCAGCATCGACAACAAGCAGCAAGTCCGTTTACAAAACAGCGCCGCCCGGCGGCTGTTCAACAGCCAGACCACCACCTCGCTGCATGCGATGCAACGCTTTGGCCGGCAATTTGTGCGGCAGTTGGAAACTATTCGCGCCGGCGAGCAGCGCCTGGTGGTTTTTCACGACGGCGAACAGCGCCAACATTTTGCCGTTACCGCAACAGAGCTGGCCGTGGGGGCGTCAAAGGAGCGATTGATTGCCCTGCAAAATATCCAAAATGAACTGGATGCGACGGAAATTCGCGCCTGGCAAGAACTGGTGCAGGTGCTTACCCACGAAATTATGAATTCCATTACCCCTATTGTGTCGTTGGCGGAGACCAGCCGGGATGTGATGGCGGGGGCAATTAAAAATCTGCAACAAACGGGTGGCCCCCCCAGCGAATTAACGGATGCCGTGGAGGCGGTAAATGCTTTGGGAGGGCGTGCGGAAAACCTGCTACATTTTGTCGGGAATTTTCGGCGGCTCACGCATTTGCCCGCGCTAAAGCTGGAAACCGTTCGGCTGGCTTCGCTGTTTGACCAGCTGGCGAAACTGACCTGCGCCAGTTGGCCGGACCGGAATATTCAACTGCAGGTGCGTATAGAGCCCGACGACTTGAGCGTCAACGCCGACCGCGCGTTGTTGGAGCAGGCGCTGATAAACCTGCTAAACAACGCCGCCCAGGCGCTGGAGCAGGGCGGCGCGGATAAAGGCGCTCCGGGACAGGTGTGGTTAACCGCCAAGCGCAACCAGCAGGGCCAGGTTGTGGTGCGCATAATGGACAATGGCCGAGGCATTGATGCGGCAATCGCCGAACAAATTTTTGTTCCCTTTTTTACCACCAAGAAAAAAGGGTCCGGCATAGGTTTGGCATTGACGCGGCAAATCATGATAGCCCACCATGGGGCTATTGACTTTTGCAATGGTGAACAGGGCGGCGCCTGTTTTACGTTAACCTTTTAGTCTAGCTCCCCGCCCACATTTGCCTGGGCCGCGGCGATGCGTGCCACCGGCACCCGAAAGGGGCTGCAAGACACATAGTCGAGCCCCAGATCGTGACAGAATTGAATGGAGCGGGGGTCGCCGCCGTGTTCGCCGCAGATGCCGTACTTGATCCCCTTTTTCCTGAGCCGGGATTCGGACACGGCCATTTTCATCAACCGACCCACCGCGCGCTGGTCCAGGGACACGAAGGGGTCGCTCTCAATCAGTTTTTTCTCCAGGTAGGGTGGTATGAAGGTGCCGGCGTCATCCCTGGAGAACCCATAGGTCATTTGCGTCAGGTCGTTGGTGCCAAAACTCATAAACTCCACGGCCGAGGCCAAACGGTCGGCGCCCAGGCAGGCACGCGGCGTCTCCATCATGGTGCCGATTTTATAGGGAATGGAGATGGTGTGTTCACGCAACACCTTGTGGATACCGCGGTCGATAATCTCGGTGACCAGGCGAATTTCGCGCACGTTGACCACCAGCGGAATCATAATTTCCGGGAAGGGCTTATAACCCTGTTCGGTCGCTTCCACCGCCGCGCCGATAATCGCCCGCACCTGCATCTCGGTAATTTCCGGCAATACCACCGACAGGCGGCAGCCGCGGAAACCCAGCATCGGGTTGATCTCGCTGAGGTGATCAGTCATCTCGCGAATGTTTGCCACCGGTTTGCCGATCCGTTCGGCGAGGCCGGCCATATCCTCTTCAGTATGCGGCAGGAACTCGTGCAGCGGCGGGTCCAGCAGTCGAATGGTGACCGGCAGACCGTCCATTACTTTGAACAACTCCAGCATATCCGCATGCTGAAATTCCAGCAGGGTTTTCAGGAATTGTTTGCGCTCCTCGGTGGTTTCCGATAACACCATGGCGCGCATAATGTCGATGCGCCCAGCGTCGAAGAACATGTGCTCGGTGCGGCACAGGCCAATGCCCTCGGCGCCCAGCTCCCGGGCGCGCGCCGCATCCTCGGGGGTCTCCGCGTTGGCGCGCACCTTGAGCCGGCGGTATTTATCCGCCCAGGAGAGCAACACCTGGAAGTCCTCGCTGGAACTGGCCTCGGTTTTCGGCACGTCGCCCAGCATTACCTCGCCGGCGGTGCCGTCCAGGGTAATCACATCGCCGCGCTTAATCACCGCGCCGCCGGCGGTAGTGGCGGAACCCGCCGCGTAGTCAATGGTCAAGTCGCCGCAGCCGGTAATTGCGCAAACCCCCATGCCGCGCGCCACGACCGCTGCGTGGGAGGTCATGCCGCCCAGTTCGGTGAGAATGCCCTCGGCGACTTTCATACCGTGAATATCCTCGGGAGTGGTCTCTCGCCTTACCAATACTACCTTATCCCCGCCGCCGGCGACTTCCACGGCTTCGTCGGCGGAAAACACCACCTTGCCGGTGGCGCCGCCGGGGCTGGCGGGAAGGCCGGTCGCCACTATCTCGGTTTTGGCATTGGGGTCGACCATCGGGTGCAGAAAAGCTTCGACATGCTCGGGCGATACCCGCAGCAGCGCTTCCTTTTCGGTGATCAAACCCTCGTTCACCATATCCACGGCAATCTTGATGGAGGCTCGGCCGGTGCGCTTACCACTGCGGGTTTGCAGCATGTAGAACCTGCCTTCCTGAACGGTAAATTCAACATCCTGCATATCGCGGTAGTGCTTTTCCAGCAATGCCTGGGTATCGTAAAGCTCGCGGTAAACACCCGGCAGTTTCTTGTCCAGCGCGTCTATTGGTTCGGGGGTGCGAATGCCTGCCACCACGTCTTCGCCCGCCGCATTAAATAAAAACTCGCCGAAGAATTTGTGTTCACCGGTCGATGGATTGCGGGTAAAAGCAACCCCGGAACCCGAGTCGTCGCCAAAATTGCCGAATACCATCGCCTGTACATTTACCGCCGTGCCGAGGGATTCGGAGATGTTGTTCATCTCCCGGTACACGTGGGCGCGCGGCGTATACCAGGACAGGAATACCGCCTCCACCGCCAGCTTCAACTGCTCGAAGGGGTCCTGCGGAAACCGGGTAATGCCCTTAAATATCTCGACTATGGCCTGCCAGTCCTCGGCGGTCATGTCCGTGTCTAGCATTTTGCCGTGGGCCTGCTTGTAGGCGGCTATCTCGTGCTCGAATTTTTCGCCGTCTACCCCCAGCACTACGTCGGCGAACATCTGGATAAAGCGGCGGTAGGAGTCGTAGGCGAAACGGGGATTGCTGGTTTTCTTCGCCAGTCCCTCGGCAATCTCGTCGTTCAGGCCCAGGTTTAAGGTAGTATTCATCATTCCGGGCATGGATACGGGCGCGCCGGAGCGCACTGAAAACAGCAAGGGGTTATCCGGGTCGCCGAAGCGAGCGCCCATCTTCTTTTCCACTAGGTCCAGCGCCACCCGGTATTCCTGTTCCAACAGTGTCGGCAGCTTGTTGCCCGTTTCGAAAAACTCACGGCAAGTAGGGGTGGTGATAATAAACCCAAAAGGCACCGGCAGCCCCAGGTTGGTCATCTCGCACAGGTTGGCGCCCTTGCCGCCGAGCAGGTCTCGGTCGTCTTTGCTGCCTTCATTAAACAGGTATACGCGTTTTGCCATAATGCTCTCCTAGTAGGGGGACGGGTTACCGGCGAACGGGGGGATTATAGACGTTTCGTCCCCGGGGCGGGACCGCCGGGCGGTCTTTTTCGACGTTTAGGCGCCGGCCGACGTTAAAGTCGCGCGGCTGTGTTGATAAAGGCGGTAACCTCGATATCCACGTTTTCCAAGCGTTCTTCCAGCTCCTCCCTGATTTCCGAGTTGGTGTTGAGCTTCAGGTAGGTGCGCAGCTCTTCCCACAATTGCGCGTGGCGCTCCAGAAACAGCAGGGACGCGACGCCGCTGACCGGCGCCAGCAGCCACCACAAGAACGGCGGCAACAGCCCTTTTCCCAGTATGGATGCCTCCAGCGTCCAGAAAATCGGGAACACAAATAGCCCCGCGACCAGTTTTATCGTAGACGCGCGATTGGCGGGGAACTTCAATCTGCCAATCGCGCGCATCAGATAAAAGGGGATAGCGTTGAGGAATATGCCCAGCAGCGCCAGCGGCAGGCGAACCACAAACAGCGACATTTTCTGCAAACTGGAGATCGTTTTTATCAAACCCGGCTGGTCCTGAATCAGATGCTCGTGCTGGATTGAAAGGACCTTGAGCAGTCTGTCGTAGGCCCTCACCGCTTCAACCACCTTCCTGACTTTTCGCGGATGCCGGGCTTTCATTTCCGGGTAGGCGTCGGCGAGTTGCTTGTGGGTGGGGAATTCCACCGACAGGGTGGTTTCCGAGGAATCTTCGTGCTTGTGGCTGATATAGATATCGGCAGCGCGTCTTATCAGGTTACCCTCTTCCCAACTGGGGTAGTTCAGCGTCACCGACTTTATGCCCTGTTCGATTTGGTCGGTGACACGACTAACCGCATCCCGGTTGTCCGGGTCAGGGTTTTCGACGCCCGCGGTGGGGTCTACGGGGTCGCCGATAGTCACCAAAACCCGCGAGCGAAATTTCTGCTTGGCATCGAAGTTCAGTCCCACGGGAACAATGCGCACCGACAAGGGGCCATAGCGCTTTTCCGCATCCAGCGCTATGCGCGCCGCCCCGGTTTTCAGCGGTTTCAGTTCAGGCTCGTCGTGGCTGGTGCCCTCGGGGAACAGCACAATACAGTTATTGTCCGCCAGCGCCTGGGCGCAGGCTTCGAACATACTCAGGTTTTTCTCGGCGTGTTCGCCTTCCTTCGCATCCTGCTGGCGGTGCACGGGTATGCAGTTGGACGCCACCACGAAGGGTGCGATTAGCGGGTTTTTCCACAGCGTGGCCTTGGCCAGCGCCCTCGGGTCGCGGGGCAAAAACGCCCGGGCCAGCATGCCGTCAATTAGCGAGTTGGTGTGATTGGGCGTATAGATAACCGGAATATCTTCCGGCACGCGTTCCGTATTGATAATTTCGATTTGCCGAAAAAATACCCGCAACAAGACTCGCACGGCGGGAATTAGCATGGTTTCCAGAAACCGTTGAATCATCGCGGCGCTCGCTTTTCGTTATTATTCATCGGCAGATATTGCCAGGCGCCGCTGTACACCTGCGTAGCAACGCGTGGGCTTGAACACAGTATAACGCTCTTGTACGGAAACTCTAGCTGTCTTGCGCAGCGCGTTGAAAAGTGCCCTGACCCGAATGACAGGGTTGAGTAAGCGCCATAATGAAAAAAACTTTATGTCCCCCCTTAAATCAGATTAATTATTCCCGTAACAGCCAATATAGCAGCAAAAGCGGCGCCCAACTTTACCAACACTGCCCGGTCGACATGGGTGCTTATCTCAATAATCGACGAGACTATCGCTCTTTTATCGGCGACAAAAAAAGCCATGCCGAAGGCGACTAGAAAACCCAGTAGATTCCACCACAACCAGGAAACGCCGGGTAACAACAACCAGCAAAGATAGTTGGCAAGCAGCCCGCTGATAAACCCTGCAATGGCGGCTGTCTGGCCAGCGGCAGGCATAAATGCCGCAATAGCGAACAACGCCAGCAAAGGGCCGTTGATCATGGAACCGATTTTATTTATCGCCTCCAATACTGTCGGGGCAATGGTTTCCACGAAAAACGAAAAAAACACGGCAAAAACGCCCCAGAAAAGCGTTGCCAATTTGGCGGCGACGAAAAGCTGCTTTTCCGTTAACCGGCGCCATCTCATCAGGTAGTCTTCAACGGTACTGGCCGACAAACTGTTCAACGCTGAATCGATGGACGACATGGCCGCCGCGAAAATGCCTACAATAACCAGTCCGACCAAGCCCGTCGGAAATTCTTTCATCACAAACTGCGGGAATACCAGGTTAATATTGGGTTCGCCCCGGGAGTTTGCCGGCAGTTCCGCCAAAAAGCCGCTGTGGTCCATTGCGTAAGCGGCCAGCCCAAGGCCCAGCAGGCAATAGCTCAGCACCAGCGGAAAGCGAAACAAGCCGTTGAACAACAGTACCCTGTGGGTCGCCTTTAGCGACTTTGCCGATAACAAACGCTGTGCCTGGCTTTGGTCGCAGCCGTAATAGGCCATATACAAAAATATGCCGCCCAATAACATTGGCCAAAAGCCGTAGGCGTTGCCGCTTGTTCCCCAGTCATTTACCAGGGACGCTGTTCTGTCGGTCAATTGCGAATAATGCGCCTGGAAGGGTTCGAGCAACCAAAAGCCGGCCAACAGGATAGCCCCCAACAACAGCGCCATTTGTATAACGTCGCTGATCACCACGGCTTTCATGCCGCCCATTAAATCGTAGACGATGGTAACCGCCATTAGCAGTAAAACCGCTTGCAAATAGCTGATATCGGCAATTAGCTGGATAACCGAAGCCACACCGTAAACCGTGACGCCGGTGGCGACGCCGCGGAAAAACAGGAAACTGCCCGATGCCAACAAGCGGCTGGGCGTGCCGAGGCGCTCTTCCAGGAAAGCGTAGATGGAAATGGATTTGGAGCGGTGGATGGGCACGAACAAAAAGCAGAGCAACAACATGGCCACCGGCACGGCCAACTCGTACTGCAGCCAGATCATGCCGCCGCCTGCGGCAAACCCGACAAACGCCGGTGCGCCCAGCAGGCTGTTTGTGGAACACTGGGTGGCGATGATCGAGGTGGCCAATGCCCAACTCGGCAAGGTTTGGCCGCCGAGAAAATAATCCTTGCGGGAACCCTGGGTTCTGCCGAGGTAATAGGCCAATATCAGCATCAAGGCCAAGTAACTGCCTACAACAATCCAGTCAAATACTGCCACGGGCCCCTTTCTCTCCGTTATAGCGGTTGTCAATATATCGTTTTGGCGTTGTCGATTGAATAGAGATAAGGGTGTGGGAGCAAAAATACTTCCCGCACGCTTTGAACAGCCTTGAGGTGGAGAAGGGGGGTGACGCCGGGAAATCCAACAAACAGGGTGCTGGATTTCGCGGCGATCAAAGGGCCGGTAGCCTGGCTACCGGCCGAGGTTTATCACAAAAACAGGTCCGGCCTGAAGGTAAACTGCAGCATCACCTGGCGGGGCGCGTTTCTGGCGTAACCCATCGATTGGGGCGCGATGCCGCCGCCTCCGGAGCGACTGATGTCAAACAGGGTTAGCGCCACGTCTTCGTCGTTCAGGTTGCGGCTGATCAGATCCAGCGCCCAGGCGCCGCTTTCCGCGTAAACCCCGAGGCCGGCGTTAAACAGCACGTAGGAGTCCTGAATCCCCCAAGGGTTGTTCTCGCCGTTGGCCATATACTCGTCACTGTAACTGGCCATCAGGTTCGCCTTGAACCGCAGGGCGTCTGTCAGGGAAGTGTCGTACTCAAATCCCAGTGAGCCCGACCACTCAGGTGCGCGGCGCAGCGGGTGGCCGTCTCTGTCCTGCGCGTCAAACCCGGTTCCGGCCAGCAAGCCGCCGGCATCGGTGGTCAGGTCATTATCAACATCCAGATCGCAACCGGTCGGGTCGACGAATATCTGGAATTCGTTGCACGCGCTTATGTAATCCTCGAACTCGTTATCGTTGTACGCGATATTGGCTGAAACCGTTAAGCCTTCCACCGGCGTCTGCCACAGCAAGTCCGCTTCAAAGCCTCTCACCAGCGCAGTGCCCGCATTCAGCGTTCGCGTTTCCACGGCGCCCGTAGCAGCGTTGGTGAAAAAGCTGGCCTGCTGCAAATTCTCATACTTATAGGCGAACAATGAGGCGTTGATGCGCAGCGTGTTGTCCAACCCGGTCCACTTGCTACCCAGTTCGTAACCCCTCACATCTTCCCGATCATAGGACCTTTCAATGGCGGGTGCGCCCGGAATGGTGGTTGCGGCCAAGTCCAAAACGGTGACGTCATAGCCGCCCGACTTAAAGCCCTCCTTGTAGCTGACGAACAGCGTCAGGTCGTCGTTGGGCTGCCATGATAGGGTGACTTCAGGTGACAAATTGCTGGTGTCGATTTCGGGGGTAATAACATTGTGGGGTCCCTCGGGGCCCGGGATAATTGCGCCGGCAAAGGTTTCCAGGTTTCTTCCCTCGTAGCCCCGCTCCTCTTCGGAGTAGCGCGCACCCAGAGACAACTCCAGGGTGTCGGTTAAATCGATATCGGTCTGCGCAAAGATCGACCAGGAGTCGCCCGAAACTTCTCCTTCGGCATCGGGAATCAGTTTTACCGTAGGGTGGATCCAGACGTTGGCGCCTGTATAGAAATCCCGCTCGTCGATAAAGGCGCCAACCATCAGTCGAAAGTTGTCGAAGTCCCCGGAGAGGCGCAACTCCTCCGACAACACATCCACTTCCACGATCTGTCCTAAACCGGAGGCGAACCCAATATTGGTGGCGGGTCGCGCCCCCACGTTGCCAAAGATAAAGGTTTCCATATCAATCCAGCCGGTAACACTCTCCAATTGCCAGGTGTCGTTTATTTCGTAACTCGCATTCAGAGACACCTGTGTCAATTGGTGCTCCATTGTTGGCTCACTGCTGTCAAACCGCGAAGGCGCTAAAGTGGTATCGTTGATAAAGGTTTCCGCGGAGAACTGGTCGCTTATCGTGCAATCGCTGAACGGGTTGGCAACGGGTTGTAACGGCCCGCAGACCGCGGTGCCGACCTGGTTATATTGCCCGCCGTCCCTATCGCCGTGATAGAGCTTAAGGGTAACCTCTCCCCGGTCGAACTCACCCCGCAACGTGCCCAGCACAACATACTCTTCGTAATCTGGGCCTGTTTGATCGACGGGCTGCGCGATTGTCGCGTCACCGTCGCCCCAAATGTTATCAAAATAGCCGTCTGCATCCTGGTACCTGACCCCCAGCCGGCCGCCCCAGGTATCATTGAAGGGGCCGGATACGATCACGTGCCCGTAG
>JANQKW010000126.1 GCA_028280905.1 Porticoccaceae bacterium | reverse complement strand
ATTTGGCAAACTTACAGCACGGCCTGATTGGTCCCGGACAAACCTCCCCTGTCGGGACTCACGGCGTCACAAGTAGCACAACGTAAGCGGGCGTCTGGGAACCCTGTTTGAGACCCTCGTCGACAGGGATGTCGACGCGGAGCGCCCAGGGATGGGTTCACAGCGAGTCTCAAACATAGTTCCCAGATGGCCGCGAAAATTTGGCACCGCACTGAGATTACCAGTCTCTTCTGCTAGCACATACCGCTTATTCAGCAAAGATGCCCCAGATGCTTTTGGACAGTCTGCAATGTGGACTTAAACAACTTGGGGGTAGCCGCCACAACGTGGCCATTTTTCATGAAAGAGTCGCCGCCCTGGAAATCGCTGACCAGGCCTCCCGCCTCCCTAATCAGCAGTATTCCGGCAGCGATATCCCAAGGTTTTAAAAACATCTCCCAAAAACAATCAAACCGGCCGGCGGCCAGGTAGGCCAGGTCCAGTGACGCCACGCCGGGACGACGAATCCCGGAAGATTGTCCGGCCAACTCGCTCAGGCACTGCAAATAGGGTTTCATTTCATCAAACGACGGGCTGCTAAAGGGTATCCCGGTGCCGACGATGGCGCCTTCAAAGCTTTGCCGCCCGGAAACCCGAATCCGGCTTCCGTTCAGATAGGCGCCGCGGCCGCGGCTGGCGGTAAATTCCTCCTGCCGCACCGGATCTAACACCACCGCATGCTCCAGCCTACCCTTGTAGAGGCAGCCGATAGACACCGCGTAGTGGGGAATGCCGTGAATAAAGTTGGTGGTACCGTCCAACGGATCAATAATCCATTGGTAGTCGCTGTTCTCGCCCTCCAGTTCGCCTGTCTCCTCTCCGAGAATAGCGTGTTCCGGGTAGGCCTTGCGCAGGTGATAGATGATTTCCTTCTCAGCGGCCATGTCGACTTCGGTAACATAGTCATTGCGGCCTTTCTGGTCGATAGTGACTTGCTCGATCCGCCTGCTGGCGTGAACGATATTGTCCCCGGCTTTGCGGGCAGCGCGCAGCGCTATGTTTACCATGGGTTCCATGAATTGATCCTGAGCCGGGGCTATGGGCCAAAAAAGAGCGCGGCATTGTAGCAGATATTTGTTAAACTGCGCCGCCTTTCATGGCAATGGGAGATGGGGGGTGGAAGATGAGAGATGAGCTAAGTGAAGCGCTATGAGTAACTTGGCGAATATTCGTATCGTTTTGGTGAATACCACCCATCCGGGGAATATTGGCGGGGTGGCCCGGGCTATGAAAAATATGGGCCTGGAGCGCCTCTACCTGGTTGCGCCAAAGGACTTTCCCGCGGATCGCGCCGTGTGGCGGGCGGCCAATGCGCTGGATGTGTTGGACAATGCCGTTGTCGTCGATAGCCTGGACGATGCGCTATCGGGTTGTGGCTTTGTGGTGGGAACCAGCGCCCGCGAGCGGCGTATTCCCTGGCCATTGCTCAACCCGCGCGAGTGCGGCGTGAGGAGCTACCAGGAGGCGGCGCAACACCATGTCGCACTGGTTTTTGGCAGAGAGGACCGGGGTTTAACCAACGAGGAACTGCATAAATGTACCTGTCATGTGCATATTCCGGCCAACCCGGAATACAGCTCCCTGAATCTGGCGGCGGCGGTGCAGGTCATCTGCTACGAAGTGCGCATGGCTTCCCTGTTGGACGAACAGGGCAACTTGCCGTCCTTTGACGACTGGGATGTTCCGCCCGCAACGTTTGACGACCTCGAGCTTTATTTCGAGCATCTGGAACAGGCATTGGTGGATATAGGTTTTCACGACAGGGATAACCCCCGGCAGACAATGACCCGCCTGCGTCGGTTGTACGGGCGCATCCGCCTGGACGAGATGGAGTTGTCTATTTTGCGGGGAGTGCTCACCGGTATCCAGAATGCCGCCTATCGGCTGAAAAAGTTCGAGCAGCAGCGCAAGCGTCCCTGAGACGGGCTTTTCAGCGGTATTTTGGCGTTATCGGAACATTGGCACTATAGTTTACTAAAATAGTAGGTTATTTACTTGACTAAAAAAGTCAAGTTTTCGATAATACTCCCTATTCGTATACCGGTTTAACTTTATAAGCAATGGGATTATTAATATGCGTTTAACAACGCGAGGCAGATACGCGGTTACCGCCATGTTGGACTTGGCGCTTCATGCCAGCGAGGGCCCCATTACCCTGGCGGATATTTCGCGGCGCCAAAGCATTTCGCTCTCCTACCTGGAACAGCTGTTCGCCAAGCTTCGCCAGGGTGGGCTGGTCAGCAGTATTCGCGGGCCTGGAGGTGGCTATCGGCTCGGCAGATTGGCCGAACAGATAAGCGTGGCGGCAATTATCGATGCGGTAAACGAATCGGTTGACGCCACCAGTTGCAGTGGCAAGGGTAACTGCCAGGAGGGTGAAGTCTGTCTTACCCATCATCTGTGGGATGACCTGAGCGACCAGATTCACGCGTTTCTCAGCAATATTTCCCTCGATGACTTAATGGCGCGCAAAGACGTACAACTTGTCTCAATGCGTCAAAACCAGTTGGAGGATCATCGGGTGCATATCAATGCCTAGTCGAGATCATTTGACATTTTAGATTGCCAGGTTAACAGCATAACGGAGTTATTTTTCAATGAGGCGACCAATATATTTTGACTATTCCGCAACTACGCCGGTGGACCCGCGAGTGGCGCAGAAAATGTCTGAATGTCTTACCAATGAAGGTAATTTCGGCAATCCGGCATCCCGTTCCCACGCTTTTGGCTGGCGGGCGGAAGAAGTCGTGGAAGATGCCCGCCGCCAGGTTGCGGAGCTAGTTAATGCCGACCCGCGGGAAATCGTCTGGACTTCCGGTGCAACGGAATCGGACAACCTGGCCATCAAGGGCTGTGCTCACTTCAACGTCAAACGCGGCAAGCATATCGTTACCTCCAAAATCGAACACAAGGCGGTGCTGGATTCCTGCCGGCAATTGGAGCGGGAAGGTTTTGAGGTGACCTATCTGGATCCCGATAAAGATGGCATTATTCAGCCGGAAAGCGTTGCCGAAGCAATTCGCGACGATACCACCCTGGTTACCATCATGCATGTCAACAACGAGATTGGCACCATTAACGATATAGCCGCTATCGGAGAGATCTGCCGGGAAAGAAAAGTGACCTTCCATGTCGATGCCGCGCAGAGCACCGGCAAGGTGCCGATAGCTCTGGCGGAATTAAAAGTTGATTTGATGTCGTTCAGCGCCCATAAAACCTATGGGCCGAAAGGCATTGGCGCCCTGTATGTAAGGCGCAAACCTCGCACCCGCATCGAGGCGCAGATACACGGCGGCGGCCACGAGCGGGGAATGCGTTCCGGAACCCTGGCCACCCACCAGATAGTCGGCATGGGCGAGGCTTTCCGGATCGCCAAGGAGGAGATGGCGGAAGAAGTCGAACGCCTGACGGAACTGCGCAACTATTTTTGGGACAGCATCAAGGACATGGAAGCCGTCTACTTGAACGGTTCCCTGATCCATCGGGTGGCCGGCAATATGAACGTGAGTTTTGCCTTCGTGGAGGGCGAATCACTGATTATGGCGCTGAAGGACCTGGCGGTTTCGTCGGGTTCGGCTTGCACATCGGCCAGTCTGGAGCCGTCCTATGTGCTGCGGGCGCTGGGGCTGGACGACGAGTTGGCGCACAGCTCGATTCGTTTTTCATTTGGACGTTTTACGACGAAGGAAGAAGTCACCTACGCGGTGGAAAAGGTGCGTGACGCGGTTGGTAAGCTGCGTGAATTGTCACCGCTGTGGGATATGTACAAAGATGGCGTAGACTTGAGTACCGTTGAGTGGGCAGCACATTAATCATTAATGTTGCTTGGCTTACAGTTAGGGTATAGCTAGGAGAGATGACATGGCATATAGCGATAAGGTTCTAGACCACTACGATAACCCCCGCAACGTGGGAAAGCTGGACGACAGCTCCAGCAATGTGGGAACTGGCATGGTGGGCGCGCCGGCCTGTGGCGATGTAATGCGGCTGCAAATCCAGGTAGATAACGAGGGCGTTATTGAAGACGCCAAGTTCAAAACCTATGGCTGCGGATCCGCGATAGCGTCCAGCTCGCTGTTGACCGAATGGGTGAAGGGCAAAACCCTGGAGGACGCCGAGCAGATCAAAAACACCCAAATCGCTGAAGAGCTGGCTTTGCCGCCGGTCAAGATTCACTGCTCAGTACTGGCCGAAGATGCGATTAAGGCAGCGGTTAAGGATGTGCGCAAAAAGCGCGAAGCCTAAATAACATCAAACGAGATACCCAGTATGGCAATATCGATGACGCCGGCTGCTGAGCAGCATGTAAGCCGCCACCTGGCAAACCGGGGCAAGGGCCGGGGCATTCGTCTGGGCATTAAAACCACGGGTTGCTCGGGACTCTCCTACGTGCTCGAATTTGTCGATAACCAAGAACCGGACGACCAGATATTTGAATGCGGTGCGGTGAAATTATTTATCGACCCCAAAAGCCTGGCCTACCTAGACGGCACCGAACTGGACTATGTAAAGGAAGGGCTTAACGAAGGTTTTCAGTTCAATAACCCCAACGTGAAGGAAGAGTGCGGCTGCGGCGAAAGCTTTCATGTGTGACGGCGATTGATGTTTTGAATAACGCCGGCCGGTCCGGCAGGCAGTGGCCGGTTTCCCTTCCATAAGGCAGTTACCATCGTGGATTTAACCAGCGATTACTTCGAAATATTCGGGCTACCCGACGCCTATGAGGTGGACACGCAGATGCTTGCCGAGCGCTACCGCGAATTACAGAAGCAGTTTCACCCCGACCGCTATGCCAGCAAATCCGCTGTGCAGCAAAAGCTGGCGGTACAGTACACAGCGCTGATTAACCAGGCTTATGCTATCCTGCGCTCGCCGGTGGAGCGGGCGCAATACCTGTTGAGCAGGAAGGGTTTGGAAAATAACGGCGAAAACAGCACGGTTAACGATTCTGAATTTCTGTTAACCCAGATGACGCTCCGGGAAGCACTGTTGGAGATCCGCGATGCTGCTGACCCTTTCGATGAGCTGGAAAAGTTTGCCGCGCCGGTGAAACTTGAATATGGCAAACTGCAGCGGTCCTTTGCCGACCAATACAGCCGCGAACGGCTGGAGGAAGCTGTTGAGACAGTGGCAAAAATGCAGTTTTACCGAAAGCTGCAGCAGGAAATAGAACAATTAGAAGAAGAGCTGGATTAACACCATGGCGTTGCTGCAAATCTCAGAGCCCGGGCTTTCCCCCGAACCCCATCAACACCGACGGGCCGTTGGCATAGATCTTGGCACGACCAACTCGCTGGTGGCGACGGTGCGCAGCGGAACGCCGGAAACCCTGCCGGATAAACAGGGTCGGCACCTGTTGCCTTCGGTCGTTCACTACGGTAAGGGCGGTGAAATACAGGTCGGTTCGGCGGCGCGGCGGCGGCTGGTGGAAAATCCGTTGGATACACTGGCTTCCGTCAAGCGCTATATGGGCAGGGGCGTCGAGGATATCGCCAGGCTGGGCAGCGAATTGCCCTACCAACTAGTGGACAGCGACAACGGCATGCCCAGTTTCCAAACCGCAGGTGGCGCAATCAGCCCGGTCGCCGCGTCGGCGGAAATTCTCGAGGCGCTGGAGCAGCGGGCGGAGCTGGCGCTGGACGGGAGCTTGGACGGCGCCGTGATTACCGTGCCGGCTTATTTTGACGACGCCCAGCGCCAGGCCACCAAGGATGCCGCGACCTTGGCGGGCATCAAGGTGCTGCGCTTACTCAATGAACCCACTGCCGCGGCTATCGCCTACGGCCTCGACCAGCAAGATCAGGGGGTAATCGCGGTTTACGACCTGGGCGGCGGAACCTTCGATATCTCTATCCTCAGGCTTACCCGCGGCGTCTTTGAAGTGCTGGCGACCGGCGGTGATTCGGCACTGGGCGGCGACGACTTTGACCGCGCCATTGCCGAATGGATCGGTCGGCAGGCGGGTCTGCCGGACGCGCTGGATCCCTCGCAGCAGAGGATGCTATTGGAAGCGGCGCGTGCGGCAAAAGAGCAATTGACCGAGCAACAGCAAGTGGATGTGGCCGCTGCCGGTTGGCGGGGAACGCTCGGCCGCGAACAACTGGGAGAGCTGCTCAAGCCCTATATAGACAAGACACTGCGCGCCTGCAAAAAAGCGGTTCGCGATGCGGGTTTGGAAATCGGGCAGGTGGACAATATCGTAATGGTGGGCGGCTCAACTCGCACACCGCGGGTCAGAGAGCAGGTGGCTCAATTGTTCGGTAAACCGCCGCTGGTCGATCTGGACCCAGACCGGGTGGTTGCGCTGGGCGCCGCCATCCAGGCGGATATCCTGGTTGGCAACAAGCCGGACGGCGAAATCCTGTTGCTGGATGTGATCCCGCTGTCACTGGGCCTGGAAACCATGGGCGGCTTGACCGAAAAAATCATTCATCGCAACACCACCATCCCGGTCGCCAAGGCGCAGGAGTTCACTACGTTTAAAGACGGCCAGGCCGCAATGGCGATCCATGTGCTGCAGGGTGAAAGGGAACTGGTGTCGGACAACCGTTCACTGGCGCGCTTCGAATTGCGAGACATTCCGCCGATGGTGGCGGGCGCCGCCAAGGTAAGGGTGGTGTTCCAGGTGGACGCGGACGGCCTGTTGAGCGTCACCGCCAAGGAACTGACCAGCGGCGTGGAGGCGAGAGTTGAAGTGAAGCCCTCCTACGGCTTGAGCGATGAGGAGGTCACCTCGATGTTGAAGGCGTCCTATACCCATGCGAAGGAAGATATGCAGGCGAGGGCGTTAAAGGAACAGCAGGTGGAAGCCGATAGAATGATTGAGGATCTTACCGCGGCTTTGGCGGCGGACGGGCGCGAACTGCTCAGTGAAGAGGAATACCACTGCTTGGAAGTGGCCTTGAAAGATTTGCGCTCGCTGGCAAGCAGCGAGGACCACCGCCTGATTGCGCGGCATATCGAAATGGTGGCAAAGGCCAGTGAAACCTTTGCGGCGAGGCGCATGGACGTCAGCATTAAAAAAGCCCTGTCGGGACATCACCTGACGGATTTCGACGAGCAGTAGGGGGCCTTGCACGCATGCCGAAAATAGTCATTTTGCCACACGAGTCGATATGCCCCGAGGGCGCGGTGATTGAAGCGGAGGCCGGCGAAAGCGTCTGCGAGGCGGCGTTGCGCAGCGACGTGGAGATAGAGCACGCCTGCGAACTCTCCTGCGCCTGCACCACCTGCCACGTGTATATTCGCGAGGGGCTGGACTCCTTGGAAGAGGCGGACGAGCTTGAGGAGGATTACCTGGACAAGGCCTGGGGCGTCGACCCGGATTCGAGGTTGAGTTGTCAGGCCATAGTAGCGGATGAAGACCTGGTAGTGGAAATTCCCAAGTACACCATCAATATGGTATCGGAAAGACACTAGGAGACAAAATGTGAAACTGCGTTGGAACGATACATTAGATATAGCCATTGCGCTTTCTGAGATTTATACTGACGTCGATCCCCACTATGTCAATTTCGTCGACCTTAGAGACTGGGTTATTGCACTGGAAGATTTCGACGACGATCCGGCCAGGTGCGGGGAGAAGATACTCGAGGCCATACAGATGGCCTGGATAGAGGAAATGGATTAGAATTGACGTGACACGTAACTGGGGCGAGGGCAATGGATGAGCTCTAAAGAAGAGCTTTATAAAGCGCTGGTAGAATCAGCACCCTTCGGCACCCTTTTCTTCGTTTACGGCGTATGTATCGACGCCAACCCCAAAGCCCTCCAACAGCTGGGTTGCGCAAAGCAACAGTTGGTAGGCTTGTCGCTCACCGACGAAGCGGCGGACGAACTCCCCGGCCTTTCCAACCTTAAATCAAGCATAAACCAAAGCATTCGCGACGGCGCAACGCTGCTAAACTGGCAGCCGGCCGTCAACGGCGCCGCGGACGCAGATGCCTCGCCGCTGTTTTGCCGGCTGATTTACCCCAACGATTCCGAAAAGGAATTGATTGTCACCATCCAGGAAGAACCGCCGCTGTTAGGCTCGCTGAGCGAATCGGAACTAGCGGCTGCTGCCGGGGCGAGCGATCGAACCCAAGATGGAAGTGGGGCGGATATCGATATCAGTTTTAACCCGGTGGTGGACGGTTTCAACGGCGGTCCGGATGACGGTGTGAAAACGCCGGAGAATATCAGGGTGAACCGCGGCGCGTTGAATGGCCAGCTGGACAGCCTGACCAACCTGCCCGGTCGGCAAATGTTGCTTCGGCATATCAACCGCTTCCTGAAGAAAAACAGCAATCGCGTGGTCAGTGGCGCGCTGCTGTTGCTCGATCTGGATCACTTCAAGGACATCAACGATTCCTGGGGGCACGCCTATATTAAACGAAGAAGATATCCTCAAATACAATCCTATCACTGCGATTTTGACTGCAAAACAAAAACTGATCACAGAAACTCATTTTCAGATATCACA
>JANQKW010000100.1 GCA_028280905.1 Porticoccaceae bacterium | reverse complement strand
TTCTACTTTAGTCACATCTTTCGTAACATTTTTATCGCCGGTAACGCCCTTTTCTGATCAAAATTACCCCCCTAGACCCCGTAAAAGCTTCCAAGTCGCAGCAATATCATTCAGCCGTTGCAAACCTCGCCATAACGTCTTTACCCCGGGGTCACCATCCCCTTTTCGTCCCAGAAACCCGCCCAGCTTGGCAATCCAGCGAACGCACTGACCAATGCTGGGCGGTTCGGGCGGCAGTTCCGTCGTTTTATGAATCGTGCAGTATAGGGCTTGCCATTCATGCTCTTCTAAAACCTGCTCAACCGAGCCTTCCGGATCCACTCGCGCTTCGTAGGTTAACCACAATAGCCGCCACGCCACAATCGAATAGGTCGCTAAGGCCCGCTCTAATCGGTCGGCGCTCTCCAGTTGCAGCTCCTCTAGCCGACATCCTGATTTCAAGACGAAGTTATAGCGCTCGATAAGCCACCTTTTTGAGTAGCGTTCAAGGCACCGGCAGGCGTCCTCAAAGCTATTCACCGGCAGCGTCGTCAGCAATAACCAACTCACTGCCTTCTCCCCTGCTGGCGGATGCTCCTCTTCCGCTAACACCACTTGTACGGCGATCGGTTGTAAGTTAGCCTCTTGCGGCTGGCCTTGGGGCGGCTGCAGCCACAGCGTCGCGTAGCGCACACTCAGGGTGGCTAGGCGCGGCGTCCGTTTCGGCGTCCGCTGCAGCTCCAACGTCCGTTGTCCTTGGCAGGGTTGTTGACGGATCGCCTCAAATAAAGGAATCACTTCCTCCCCATAAGCCTCTATCTTCGTATTTCGGTTCTGAGCGGCACGGATCAGTAGTTCTGATTTTGGCCGTCGGGGCTGGGCAAATAGTTCATAGATATCCCCTTCCCGATCCGTTATGGTGATTACTTCCACCGTTTCCGGGATTAACTTTTGGCTCGCTTCCTGGTGTTCCAGCCAGCGGTAGCTCTCTTTCGTCTCAATCGCCGCTTTTCGTTCCTGATAGCCCCGGCCTCGTCGGGTCATCTCCCGCGCCCACACTGTCTCATGCAAAACTCCCAATGGAACCCCTGCATCGCTGCTGCAAAGGGTGATATGCGCCTTTAATCCCATCGCTTCAGGGTTACTGATTGGCCCCAAGCCTCGGGTGCTCGGATGGGCGCTGAAGTCAAAGTCAGTCGTATCTTGAATCAATAACACCGTGGGGTGCTCTATGCACCTCTCCACCGTCCGGGTGGTATGACCAGACAGGATCGAGAGGGGCTCGATTCGCCGATTCGCCCACATTTCATACATCCCTTGCATCGCCGCGTTATCTCGACTCGCTTGCGGCACACTGGCGTTCGGTTGCGCGATCAGGTAGTCCTCACAAAATAGTGGAGGTGGTGAATTCATGGGCGTTTTCGGGAATTGGAGCGATAATCAGATCTCGCCAATCTAATCGAGTTGACGTTAATCCCATCTTCATTCCTGGGGTTAGATGTCGATAACGACGTTGAAATTTTGTAGACTCTCCCGTCAAGTCTTCTCGCAAACTTTTGTGAAACTGGCAGTAGTTGTAATTAAAGAGATTCATCCACAACATCCATTGGAAGTTGACTTGGCTTTTGCAATACCCCAAAGTTTTGCGCTGAAGATAGGAAACCCTTTGACGTAAAGTCAGATTGAATCGCTCAAGGTAGGAGGTATTCCTGGTTTTCGGCGGAAAATCACTCTCTTTGCCCTTGACCAGTCGTTGCTTGACGGTGACCAACCGCCGCTTTCGCCGTTGCTTGACAATCTGCAGGTAAGCGTAGTGAACGTGGCGAAAACACTGAACGATCGCCTTCTCGTAGGCGGCCAATTTGTCAGTCGTCACCAACAGAAACTGCTCAAAGCCCCATGGCATCAAGTACACCAGATTTTTGACTAACCGCTTTGCGGTGTGTCCAGTCCGACTGCCCAATTCAAAATTGAGCCAAAACTTACTGCGGGCATCGAAACTGATAAACACCCACAACTGGCGCGTTTTACGCCGTAAATAAGACCAGATTTCATCCATTTGCAAAAAGGTTAAGGTCAAGCCAATCAAGCTGCACAAAGCCAGGTGAAACTCCCGACTCTTATGGCCTAAAGCCGTTTGCCACTTTAGT
>JANQKW010000079.1 GCA_028280905.1 Porticoccaceae bacterium | reverse complement strand
AATCGCTTCTACTCCTATGTTCAGCAACCCCACCGACGGGTTTTTTCGCCCTTCCATTGCTGTACACATATGGGTCGCGAAAAGCGCGAACTGGTGAAGTTGTTCTGCTGAACAAACGGGATTGGCGCCCATATCCAGTAAATAGGCGTGACCGTTGCGGGTGGGAATCGAGGTGCAGATAGCGGGCCGGGAAATACCTTCCATAGTACCCACCCCAATCACTGACATTGCGACCAGCGCTCCGGTGTTGCCGGCGCTGACAAAAGCGTCGGCTTCTCCTCCCGCCAGCATATCCAGGCCGACTTTCAAGGATGAATCGCGCTTACTGCGAATGGCGTCCGCCGGCTTATCCTGCATGGCTACCTGGTGTTCACAATGAACCAGGGTAACCCTGTCGGCGATTGCCCCGCTTGCCGATGAAGGCTGGTTGGCTAGTTCTGGCTGGATGGCATCTCTATCACCCAGCAAAACCGCCGAGATGTTCGGGTTGGCCGCGAGAACCTCGCAGGTGGCGGGCACCGTGACACGGGGACCTATATCCCCGCCCATGGCGTCAATGGCGAGACGACAGTTGCCGGCCAAGAATCGAGGAGACGTTACTCGTCTTCGACCTCAACAACCTTTTTGCCGCGGTAGAACCCGTCGGCGCTGACGTGGTGGCGACGGTGCTTCTCTCCGGTTACCGGGTCGGTTGACAAGGTTGGGCCGCCAAGTGCATCGTGAGCCCGGCGCATACCGCGGCGAGAGCGGGTTTTGCGATTTTGTTGTACAGCCATAATCTGCTCCTGAGTATTCAGTTCGTCTCTGAAGTCCGCTCCTTGAGCTGCTCCAGGATATTAAATGGGTTGTCTTGTTTCTCTGAGACCGCGTCGTCTTTCGCCGGCCCAAATTGGGAAGGAAAACCGCACTCCCCCTCTGGGTGACAACTCACGATGGGAAGCGACACTATCAGTTCGTCCTCCAACAGCGCGATAATATCCCCTGCCTCCCCCTGCAACATCCAGGGGTCCAGTTCCCTGGGTAAAATGCGCATCTCCTCATCGGAGAAAACCACCGCGCGCGCGATATCGGCTTCAAGGCTGATATTCAGCTCTTCCAGGCATCGCTGACAGACACTGGAAACTTCGGCGCCAACCTTGCCCTCCAATCGAATCCGGTTCTGCTCATCCCTGTAAAACAGCAGCTCGACGCTCAATGGAGACCTGATCCGCTCCACCGCGTCCAGCAGTCTTAAACAGTTATCAGGCGCTATCAGCCCGGCAATACTTTTACCCTGGGCAGCCAGCTTACGCGGCTCCAGCATCCTGGGAACACTGTTTGTGTGGCGGGGCGTCAGCATAGGGCGGCAATAATAGTGATATGGTATTGATCTGTCAAAGAATTGTTGGTTGAAACGGCGTCTACTTGGATTCGCCTCAACGGTTTGTTCCGGATAATATACGGCGCCTAATCAACCGATGAAAAGAGCCGCCTGTGACTAACCTGATTCTCGCCTCCTCATCCCGGTACCGGGTCGAACTATTTACTCGCCTCAATCTGCCGTTTGAACACCATTCACCGGATATCGACGAATCGCCCCATCCCCATGAAGCGCCCTCCGCGCTGGCTGTTCGGCTCGCCGAAACCAAGGCTCGGGCGCTTCGTGAGCGGTTCCCGCAACACCTGATTGTTGGCTCAGACCAAGTAGCCGTCTGTGGGGATCAGATTCTGGGCAAACCGGGCGACCGGGATAGCGCTTTGCGACAGTTGCGCCTGCAGTCGGGAAAAACCACTGTATTCCACACGGCGGTAGCCCTTTACAATAGCTTGGAAAATTCTCTGGAATCTACGGAGGTTACTACCCGCGTGGCGTTCCGAGAACTGACTGACGACGAGATAAGGCGCTATCTCGACCTGGAACAGCCTTATTACTGTGCCGGCAGTTTTAAATCGGAGAGTCTCGGTATCTGTCTGTTTAAAAGCGCCGAATCCCCGGACCCAACCGCATTGATCGGACTGCCGCTAATAGCGACCAGCGAGCTTATCAGACACGCCGGAATAACGATAATTTAATTTTCTTCGTTTGGCTTTCGCTTAAATCGGTTTGCATATCGCTCTAGGCCTTTTGGGTTGTGTTGTGCCAGTAGCGGACGTTTTTAGGTCGGAGTCAGGTTCCCGTCCCGCCAGGGGAGGTTTATCCGGGACCGGCCGTTAAGTTTGCCA
>JANQKW010000261.1 GCA_028280905.1 Porticoccaceae bacterium | reverse complement strand
AAGCGGGCGTCTGGGGACAGTGTTTGGGACCCTCGTCGACAGGGATGTCGACGCGGAGCGCCCATGGATGGGTTCACAGCGAGTCCCAAACACTGTCCGCAGATGGCCGCGAGATGCTGGCACCAAACCAAGACCAGCAACGTCCGCTACTGGCACAATGTTGCCTATACATCCTTGTTCGAATCTGTTACGGATGACGTTTGATAAAGTGCGAGTTTTTACAGCTAAATACTTACTCAGGGTTTGGGGCGGGCTCGTTTACCTTTAGCGGGTCAATATCCAGATAACGTCTGAGCTTGTATACCAGCAAGTAAAAGGGCAACGTATCGCACAGGGCCGCCAGCATTTTAAACAGATAGTTGCTGGCCATTAATACTATCAGCGTCTGCAATCCCATATCGCCGGCAAGGAACACCGCGCCGAAGGTGATGGTAATGACCATAAACGAATCCACCAATTGGCTTATCAGGGTGCTGAAATTATTACGTAGCCAAAGGTGCTTGCCGTTGGTCAGTCTTTTCCAGAAGTGAAAAAGCTTAACGTCGGCGTACTGCGCGGCGATGTATGCCATCATGGACGCAAAGACCGCGCCGGACGTGCAGGCATAGACAAGCTGGAAAAGCTCAACCGAGCCTTCAACCAGGTTGCCGGAAGGCAGCGAGATTGACTCCGCCAGCTGAATGGTTTGCCAGGGCGCCTGGGCTTCCGGGGCGACGGGCGGCATAACATTGCCGAGCCACATAATCGCGAGGATAAAGAAATTGAGTCCCAGTCCCACGGTCACCGTGAAATTCGCGCGCTTCTTGCCGTAGAGCTCGCAAATCAGGTCCGTGCAGAGAAAAGTGAGCGGATACGGCAGCACCCCCACGGCCAGCGACATGGGTCCCAGTTGTATAAACCGGGTAATGCCTATCACATTGAGCAGTGTCATCGCGCAAAGAAAGGTTCCCGCGAGCACGATATACACCCGCTCACGCCGTTCTTGAATGTCGATAGCGGTCAATTCAGCCGTCGCAGTTTGCATGGTTACTCTACTTGTTAAGTGTTAGCCGGGCCTTTCCCAAATACTGGTTCCCCACTGCCCGGTCCCGGAAGAGATACGAATTTCCAGCCGGCTTATCCGGTGCTGGTCAACAAAAGTGCTGTCCTCCAGCAACTGGCTTAGCAGATAATGCGTGAGTTCCTCCACGGAGATATTGGCCAACGGCAGCAGCCTGGTATCCTGTTTCAGGAACGGCATGCGCAGGCCGTCGTAAATGGCGTAGTAATAGTCCTCGTCCTCCTCTATCCGCAGGTGCGGGGAAAACTGCGGCAGCAGCATATACTCGTCCAGCACCTCGCAAATTTTGCGCAGACGAACCTTGGCCAATCCGTAGTTGAAACACAGGCCATCGTCGGCAACTGGCGCAAGGATTTTTGCGGATACGCGGTAATCGTGCCCGTGCAGCCGTTCCCGTTCGGTAGCTGAAAAAATGGTAAAGTGGGCCGCGGAAAAATTAAAATATTCCTTGTCGATTTCGATTAAACACTGCCTGTTCATGTCAATTTGATGGATTGATGGGCCGATCCGTATTAAAACAGTAAAAGCCGGCGGATGAAACGCCTGGCAACGCAAGGGCGCGCTTGCGCCGGCCGAAATTTTCCGCTTTTATTGTCAGTCACAGTTTTGATAACGAATGTTGAAGGTAATCTCAATGGATGCAATAACAGCACTGCACAGCCGCAACTCAGCGCCACGCCTGACCGATCCCGCCCCCGGGGGAGACGCGCGGCAAAACATTTTCAAAGCGGCTTTAAGAGCGCCCGATCATTGTTGGTTGCGGCCGTTCAGGTTTTTGGTCGTGGAAGGAGAGGGCAGGCAGCGGCTGGGGCAAATCTTTGTAAAAGCGCTGCTGGAGGATGAGCCGGAAGCCGATTCCGAGACACTCGAAAAGGTAGCTGCCAAACCGCTGCGCGCACCCCTGCTGGTGGTCGTCATCGCGAATCTGGTGGAGCATCCCAAGGTACCGGAGATAGAGCAGCTATTGTCGGCCGGCGCGGCCGCCCACAGCATGCTGATTGCCGCCCATGCGGAAGGCTACGGCGCCATGTGGCGCACCGGGAGCATGGCGTATCACAGCCTGGTAAAGCGGGAACTGGGGTTAGCTGAAAATGAGCGTATTATCGGTTATCTGTACCTGGGTAGCGTAAGCGGGGGCAGTAAGCTACTGCCGGAGCTTGCGGTGGAAAGTTTTTTCAAGGCGTTGTAACTGTCCTATCTTCCGCGTCTTGGTACGGTGCGACATATTCGCGGCCATCTGGGAACAGTGTTTGAGACTCGCTGTAAATACATCCGTGTAAGCTCCGCACCGGCATCCCTGCCGGTGAGGGTCTCAAAAGACGTTCCTAGATAACCGCGGGCAAGCAGCACCACTCCAAGAAAAGAAACGCCCGCTAATGACACAAATCTGTCAGCTAACGCAAAACCTCTTCACCACCTTTACTTTAATAAGCCTGGTCCAACACAGGTAACCAGGCCAATGCCCATAAGTGATTTCTCGCTGGGAATTCCATTTTCCATAGTTGCTTCCAGCAGTGAAGTCGTATTACACCGTAATAACAATCTTTCCGAGCGCCTTGCGTGTTTCCAGCTCCAGCAGGGCATCAGCGGCGTTTTCTAGCGGGAAGGTCTTGGTAACGCGCGGTTTGATTTTGCCCGCCAGGTACCACTGGAAAAGTTCACTGATATGCTGAGCGTTTTGCGCGGGTTCCCTGGTTGTGAAGGCGCCCCAAAAAACGCCGACGATCTGACAGCTTTTTAGCAGGGCGAGATTCAACGGGATTTTAGGTATCCCGGCCGGGAAACCGACAACCAGGAATCGCCCTTCCCAGGCAAGCGCCCGTATCGCGGGTTCAGCATAGTCCCCCCCTACCGCGTCATAGACCACATCCGCGCCTTCGCCGCCGCATTTCGTTTTGATTTCGCCGGCGAGAGACCTTTGCGCCTCCCGGTCGAGTTCGCCGCGCGGGTATACGATGGTTTCATCGGCACCGAGTGATCTGCAGAATTCAGCCTTGTTATCGGATGAAACACCGGCGATAACGCGGGCGCCCATCGCCTTACCCAGCTCGATTGCGGCTGCGCCCACGCCGCCTGCGGCGCCGAGGATGAACAAGGCTTCGCCATCCTTGAGTGCGCCCCGGTCTTTCAGCGCGTAGTGCGATGTTCCGTAAGTCATTAAAAAAGCGGCCGCTTCGTCAAAGGGCATGTCATCAGGTATCTTGATTGCCTGCGGCGCCCCGGCGAGGAAATGCGTTGAATACCCGCCATTAACGCCGCAGCAAAGTACCCGGTCTCCCGGGGCTAAGTCTGTCACATCGTCCCCGACGGCTTCGATAACGCCCGCAACTTCGCTGCCGGGCGCGAAAGGACGCGGCGGTTTAAATTGATAGAGGTCGCGTATGATCAGTGTGTCGGGGAAATTTACCGCAGCTGCCTTGACGGCGATCAGGACCTGCCCGGGGCCAGGCGCAGGCGTTTCGGTTTCCACAAGCTCTAGGGTTTCAGGGCCGCCGGGCGCTGTGCTCATCATTGATTTCATAGGTTTCATGCTCCTTAATTAATCGTTTAGCGCCGCAGCCTTTGGCGTCTTTTGCGCTGTTGGCGAAAAGGTTGTAATCATAACATCAACCACGCCACCTGCGGCCCGATTATATTCGGGCCGCCATAGGGCAATATTGCGTGTGTATTCGGGCAGGTTCAGACCGCCAATGGTTGCAGGGCATTGGCTACACGAGAACCGTTTCGTCTTCCAAGTGCTTGCGAGATAAAATTTCCGGCGGCAATTGTTTTATTTAAATCTATACCCGCGTCAATGCCGAGTCCCTGCAGCAGATAAAGCACATCCTCGGTTGCGACGTTTCCGGATGCTCCTTTTGCATAAGGGCACCCGCCGAGCCCGGCCACTGAACTGTCCACGACGCCAATCCCAAACAGCAAAGCGGTGTAGATGTTGACCAGCGCCTGGCCATAGGTGTCATGGCAGTGAATGGCCAGCTTGTCCGGGGGAATCTGCTTTGTTACCAGCTCCAGCATGTCACCGATTGAGCCGGGTGTACCGACGCCTATCGTGTCGCCAAGCGATATTTCGCGACAGCCCAGTTCCAGAAGCATGTTGCAAACGTCGGCGACTTTTTGCGGTGCTACCTCGCCTTCGTAGGGGCAGCCGACAACACAGGAAACATAACCCCTGACAGGAAGGTTCTGCTCGCCGGCCGTCCGTAAAACCGGCCTAAACCGTTCAATACTTTCGGTGATTGAGCAGTTGATGTTGTTCTGCGAAAAGGATTCCGATGCAGCGGCAAAAACCGCTACCTCGTCGGCGCCGGCTTCAATTGCGGCCTCCAGCCCCTTAAGGTTAGGTGTCAATGCCGCATAGGTGACGTTGGACCTTCGCTCGATGCCGGCAAATACTTGGCCGCTCGCCGCCATTTGGGGCACCCACTTGGGCGAGACAAAACTGCCGGTTTCAATATAACGAAAACCGGCTTCAGAAAGCCGGTTGATCAGTTCCACCTTGGTGTCAAGGCTGACCGGGTTGGATTCATTCTGAAGGCCATCCCTCGGACCCACCTCTACTATCCGTACTTTACTTGGCAGCTGGGCTGTCGACATGGTTAGATCTCTCCCGCGGTTGTAAAGGCAAGCAAATCAGCGCCTCCGGATACAAGCTCTCCCTCGCCAAAGTAGATCTCGTTTACGGTGCCGTCGGTGGGCGCCTTGATGGTGTGTTCCATCTTCATAGCCTCCATAATAATCAGGCCCTCTCCCTCGCTCACCTGCTGTCCCGGTGCAACGAGAACGCTCACGATAGTGCCGTTCATTGGCGCGCTAAACCCGCCGTGGGGGTCGGCGTCCTCTGCGCCGTAGTCGGGTGTGTCCAGTGCGAATTCCACGGCGCCGAATCGGCTGAACATAACATACCGGCCGTCGGTGGGGACCACCACGACCGTTTGCCGGTGTCCGTCGATATCAGCATACAGCTCATTGCCAAGCAGTTCGCCATTCGCCAGTACCGATCTGTCGCCGCAGAAAACTCTAAATCTTCGATGGTTCCCGGCGCCAAGCTCCTCAACTGGGACTGAATAACTTTCGCCGTTGACGGTGATCTTGCCGGTATGAATTTTCGGCGCGTTAAGCCGCCAACCGGTGGCGCTGTTCCAGGGCGATGTTGCGTCGTTCTGATTCTGTTGTCGCTGCCGGTTCTGCTCGCGAGCCAGCAACAGGTAGAGGCTCGCAAGCGGCAAATGCTCGGCAATGTCCATCTGTGTGTCGTGAAACACCTGGTCGCGGTGCTTGTCGATAAACCCTGTATCCAGCTGCGCGTCGCGAAATGCCTTGGATGTGGCCAGATTGTAAAGAAAGCGGATATTGGTGGTGACGCCGGTGATTCGATACTCCAACAGGGCCTTTGCCAATCGCGCCAGCGCCCGATCCCGGCTCTCGTCCCATACGATAAGCTTGGCTATCATCGGGTCGTAATAGACGCTGACATGGTCACCCCGTACCACGCCTGTGTCTACGCGAACGTGCCCGTCTTCCCCGGGTGGCTGTAGGTAGTTGAGTGTTCCCGTGACCGGTAGAAAATCGTTGTTCGGATCTTCCGCATAGATTCTGGCTTCGAATGCATGTCCATTGATCTGCAAATCTTCTTGGCCGGCCGGAAGTTGCTCGCCGGCGGCGATTCTAAGCTGCCATTCCACCAGGTCCAAACCTGTAATCATTTCTGTGACGGGATGTTCTACCTGGAGTCGGGTATTCATTTCCATAAAGAAATAGCTGCCATCCACATCGAGCAGAAATTCCACGGTACCGGCACCCACGTAATCGATGGATTTAGCCGCCAACACGGCCGTTTCACCCATCCGTTTGCGCAGCTCCTCTGAAACGCCGGGGGCGGGTGCTTCTTCAATGACTTTCTGGTGTCGCCGCTGAACGGAACAGTCCCGTTCAAAGAGATAGACGCCATTATCCTGCTGGTCACAGAATACCTGCACCTCCACGTGCCTGGGTTGGGTCAAATATTTTTCAACCAGCATCGCGTCGTTGCCGAAACTCGCTTTGGCTTCGCGCTTTGCGGCGCAGAGCGCGTCGTTAAATTCCCGCTCTTTCCAGACTTGGCGCATACCCTTGCCGCCACCGCCCGCGACGGCTTTTAACAACACCGGATAGCCCATATCGTCAGCGTGCTTTTTAAGCAGCGCGGGGTCCTGGTCGTCGCCGTGATAGCCGGGAACGAGCGGTACACCGGCCTTTTCCATAATCGCTTTTGCCGCTGACTTGGAGCCCATAGCCTCAATGGCGGAAGCGGGCGGACCAATGAAGACTAGCGTGTTTTCCGCACACTGCCGGCTGAAGACTGCATTTTCGGATAAAAATCCGTAGCCGGGATGGATAGCCTGCGCGCCGGTTTTTTTTGCTGCTTCGATGATGCGATCACCAAGCAGGTAGGATTCGCTGGCGGGGGAGCCGCCTATATGCACCGCTTCATCGGCCATAGTCACGTGCAAAGCATTTGTGTCACTGTCTGAATAAACGGCGACTGTCGCAATGCCCATCTGCCGCGCTGTTCTGATCACACGACAAGCTATTTCGCCTCGATTGGCAATGAGGATTTTTGTAAACATGGTTCAGCTACTCCCCTTCGGCCGTGTCGTTTGCTTGCCGGTTGGTTTTTCTAGTCCAGTGCGCCGGCCTTTTTTCAAGGAATGCGGCAAGTCCCTCCTGGCCTTGCGGCGAGACGCGAATGCCGGCGATCAGTTGGCTGGTTCTCGAAACAAGTTGGTCATCGACGGCATCGCCGCTGACGTCAAACACCAATTGTTTTGCCGCGCGCACGGCGTCCGGTCCGTTGCTGAGCAAGGCTGAAGCTATTTCTTGGATTACACCGTCCAGACGATCTTCCTCCACCACTTCGGATAGCAGACCGAGTTTCAAGGCCGTATTCGCGTCGAAACGCTCGGCGGTTTGAAAGTAGCGTCGGGCAGCGCGTTGCCCGATAGCAGACACCACATAGGGGCCGATGGTGGCCGGCACCAGTCCTATGCGTACCTCACTGAGTGAAAAACTGGCGCGAGGCGTGCCTATAGCCACATCGCAACAACTCACCAGGCCCACCGCACCACCAAACGCGGCGCCCTGGACGCGGGCGATGGTGGGCTTCGAAAGATAGTTCAGGCAGCGCAGCATGTTGGCAAGTGCCTCGGCATCCTTCAGGTTTTCGTCGTAGGAGTAGCCGGCCATGCGCTTCATCCAGCGCAAATCGGCGCCCGCGGAAAAACTTTTTCCCTGCGCCGCCAGAACCAGCACGCGCACTGAAGGGTCGGCGTCCAATTCACTAAACGCCTGGTGTAATTCAGCGATAATTGTGTCGTCGAACGCGTTGTGGCGCTGCGGATTTGCCAGGGTAACGGTGGCGATTCCCGTCGAATTCACTGCGGTAATTATTGCTTGATTTTGCATAGTCACATCCTGAATACGCCGAATTTTGTGTCCTCAACGGGACGGTTCAGCGATGCTGAGACCGCCAGGCCCAGAACCTGCCGAGTTTCCGCGGGATCGATAACACCGTCATCCCATAGGCGCGCCGACGCATAGTAGGCATGATTCTGGATATCGTATTTTTCAATCAGGGGGCGCTTGAATTCGTGCTCCTCCGCATCGCTCCAACGCTCTCCGGCGCTTTCCTTTTGGGCACGCTTTACCTGTGACAGTACGCTGGCTGCCTGCTCGCCGCCCATCACGCCGATTTTTGCGTTGGGCCACATGAATATGAAACGGGGGTCGTAGGCGCGGCCGCACATGCCGTAGTTGCCCGCGCCATAGGAGTTGCCGATAATCACGGTGAATTTCGGAACCTGCACGGAGGCGACGGCGGTAACCATCTTAGCACCGTGCTTGGCTATGCCGCCGGCTTCGTACTGTTTGCCCACCATAAACCCGGTGATGT
>JANQKW010000395.1 GCA_028280905.1 Porticoccaceae bacterium | reverse complement strand
AGCAGCGTCTGGCGGACGGTGAAGCACTGGACAAGATTCTTCCGGAGGCCTTCGCCGTGGTGCGCGAGGCCGGCGAGCGCACTCTGGGATTGCGCCACTTTGACGTTCAGCTTATCGGTGGAATGGCGCTGCACGAGGGCAAGATTGCCGAGATGCGCACCGGCGAAGGTAAAACCCTGGTGGCGACCCTGGCCGCCTACCTCAACGCGCTGGCCGGTGAAGGTGTGCATATCGTCACGGTCAATGACTATCTGGCCAGGCGCGACGCCGACTGGATGGGCCCCATATACAATTTTCTCGGTATGGAGGTGGGTGTTATTCACTCCGGCCAGCATCCGGACGAGAAGGCCAAAGCCTATGCGGCCGACGTCACTTACGGCACCAACAATGAATTCGGTTTTGACTACCTTCGCGACAACATGGCGATGCGATTGCAGGACAAATCCCAGCGCAGCCTGTTTTTCGCCATTGTCGACGAGGTGGATTCCATCCTGATTGACGAGGCCAGGACGCCGTTGATTATCTCCGGCGCCGCGGAGGACAGCTCAGCCCTGTATAAGCGGGTAAACGCCCTGGTACAGTTGCTGGAAGCCAGGCCCAATGACCAGGCGCCGCGCAACACCGCGATAGAAGCCGGCAAAGTGATTCTGGCTGGCGGCGGGGAACCCGTGCCGTTGGAGCAGGCGCTGGATCAGGCCGCCGAGAGCGGCAAGCACTTGGTACAAGTGGAGGGTGGCAAATACCCGATCTGTGAACTAGCGGCGCCGGGGCACTTTATCATTGATGAAAAGGCTCGCCAGGTGGAATTGACGGAAGAGGGCCATCAAAAGATTGAGAGCCTGATGATCAATGAAGGGTTGTTGCAGGAAGACGATAGCCTCTACCAGGCGAGCAACCTTAGCCTGTTGCACCATGTGCACTCGGCACTGCGGGCCCACCACCTGTTCCATAGGGATGTGGAATATATCGTGCAAAACGGCGGTATCGTGCTGATCGACGAGCACACAGGTCGAACCATGCCGGGGCGCCGTCTCTCCGAAGGATTGCACCAGGCGATCGAAGCCAAAGAGGGCGTGGAGATTCAGAGCGAGAGCCAGACGCTGGCCTCAACAACCTTCCAGAATTATTTCCGCAACTATCACAAGCTGTCGGGCATGACCGGCACGGCGGATACGGAAGCCTATGAGTTCCACCAGATATACGGGCTGCCGGTGGTCGTAATTCCAACCAACGTGAAGGTGGAAAGAAAGGACTTGAATGATTCGATCTACCTTTCAGTGGATGAAAAGTACAACGCGGTAGTGGAGGACATCAAGCTGTTTTTAGACCAGGGCGCGCCAATACTGGTGGGCACGGTTTCCATTGAATCCTCCGAAGAGATGTCGCAGCGCCTGAAAAGCGCGGGTATTAAGCACCAGGTGTTGAATGCCAAGTTCCACGAAAAAGAGGCCCATATCATCGCCCAGGCAGGGCGTCCAGGGACCGTGACCATTGCCACCAACATGGCGGGCCGGGGCACGGATATCGTGCTGGGCGGAAACCTTGAGGCGGAAATCAAGGCGCTGGACAATGCTCCGGAAGCGAAAGTCGCGCAGGTAAAAGAGGAATGGCAAAAACGCCACGATAAAGTGATAGAGGCCGGTGGCCTGCATATTCTGGGTACCGAACGCCATGAATCCCGCCGTATTGACAATCAGTTGCGGGGTCGCGCCGGACGTCAGGGCGACCCGGGTGTATCGCGCTTTTACCTGTCCTTGGATGACCCCTTGATGCGGCTTTTTGCGTCCGAGCGGGTACAGAACATGATGCGGGCGTTGGGTATGGAAAAGGGCGAAGCCATCGAACACCGGATGGTTACCAATGCCATCGAAAAAGCGCAACGCAAGGTAGAAGGCAGAAACTTTGATATTCGCAAGCAGCTGCTGGAATTTGACGATGTGGCCAACGACCAGCGGCAGGTGGTCTACCAGCAGCGAAACGAACTTCTGGAATCCGAATCCATAAGCGATGTGATTACCAACATACGCCAGGATGTAATCGACAACGCCATAAGCGGCTTTATTCCGCCGCAAAGCCTGGAAGAGCAGTGGAATGTGCCGGGCCTCGAGGATTACCTGGAGGCGGAGTTTGGCGTGCGACCCAGCGTAGCCCAGTGGTTGAAGGAGGATGACCGGCTGCACGAGCAGGGCGTGCGGGAGAAACTACAGGCGGTATTCGACGATGCGTACAGTCAGAAGGTTGCCGAGATCGGCGAGGAAACTATCCGACAGATTGAAAAACAACTGATGCTGCAGGTGTTGGATATGCTCTGGAAAGAGCACCTGGCGAACATGGACCACTTGCGTCAGGGCATTGGGCTGCGGGCCTATGCGCAGAAAAACCCCAAGCAGGAGTACAAGCGCGAATCTTTCCATCTATTCCAGCAAATGTTGGATAACATCAAATTCGAAACCGTACAGTTCCTGCTTCGCTTGCAGATAAAAAGGCAGGATGAAATCGAGGAAATGGAGCGTCGGCAGCGGGAAATGTTGGCGCGGCAGCAGCTGCAGTATAAGCATGAAGACGTTTCGCTGATGAATGAGCCGGCGGCGCAGGAGCAGCCGCAGCAACCGCCCCCGCAACAGCCGTTTGTGCGTCAGGGCGCCAAGATCGGCCGCAACGATCCCTGCCCCTGCGGTTCCGGAAAAAAATATAAACAGTGCCACGGGCAACTCAGCTAACGGAAACAACTTAAGTCAACGGAAAAATATGGCGGTAGGAAAAACTGAATTCCCGGTAATGCATCCGGTGGCCGGCTTTGAGCTGGCTGTCGTCGCTGCCGGGATTAAAAACAACGGCAAACCGGATCTGGTGGCGATGCGCTGCCGGCAGGGAAGCGCCGTCGCGGGTGTTTTTACCCGCAACGCTTTTTGCGCGGCGCCGGTGTTATTCGCCAAGCGGCACCTGCAAGTCGCCTCGCCGCGGTTGTTGATAACCAACAGCGGCAACGCCAATGCGGGCACCGGGCAAGCCGGATTGGATGCCGCCCAGCGGGTCTGTCAGGAAGTTGCGGTGCGTGCCGGCGTCGAAGCAACACAAGTGTTGCCGTTTTCCACCGGGGTAATCGGTGAACGCTTGCCGGCCGAGAAGCTGATTCAGGCTGCGCCGGAACTGCTTGAAGGGTTGGCCGAAGACCAATGGCTGCCGGCCGCCGAAGGTATTATGACCACGGACACAAGACCGAAAGGCAGTTCAAGGAAGCTGCAACTGACCGGCGGAGAGGCCACCATTACCGGCATCGCCAAGGGCGCCGGCATGATCAAGCCGGATATGGCGACAATGCTGGCCTATATCGCCACGGATTTGCATATCGAGCAGAATCAGTTGCAAAAGCTGGTAACCGACGCCAGCGACTTGTCGTTTAACCGCATTACCATAGACGGCGATACCTCGACCAACGACAGCGCAATGCTGATCGCAACTGGCGCCGGTCTACAGTTCTCATCACTGTCGCCGCAGGACCAAACGGCGTTTGTCGAAAACCTCAACGCCCTGTTTATCGATTTGGCCAAGCAGATTGTTCGCGACGGAGAGGGTGCAACCAAGTTTGTCTCGGTAGTGGTAGAGCAGGGCAAAACCAACCGCGAGTGTTTGGGTGTTGCCTATACCGTTGCGGAATCGCCGCTGGTAAAAACCGCGCTTTTCGCCAGCGATCCCAACTGGGGCAGGATACTAGCGGCGGTGGGGCGAGCGGGTGTCGAGGACCTGGATATCCGGCAAGTTGAAATTTACCTGGACGATGTGTTGATTGTGAAATCCGGCGGCCGCGCCGCCGGCTATACCGAACAGCAGGGGCAGGCGGCGATGGACAACGAAGAGATTACCATTCGCGTGTTGCTCAACCGGGGTGATAGCGCGCAAACCGTCTGGACTGCGGATTTGTCCTACGACTATGTAAAAATCAACGCGGAATACCGCACCTGATGCCGGCGGGCAAGCGTGTCCATGTGGTGGTCGCCCTTATCCTGAAGGGAGACCAGGTTCTGATTGCGCTGAGGCCGGATCATTTGCATCAGGGCGGTCTGTGGGAGTTCCCCGGCGGGAAGGTGGACACGGGTGAAGACCCGGCAAAGGCATTGGCCAGGGAGGTAGAGGAAGAACTGGCAATTTCGATAGTAACAAGCAAGCCGGTATTCCAGATTACCCACGACTATTCCGATAGGTCCGTTATGCTGGATATTTGGGACGTGACCGAATTTTCCGGCGAGCCGGTCGGCAATGAGGGCCAGCAAATAGCCTGGGTAAGCAGGGAAGCGTTGAACCAGTATGCCTTCCCGGAAGCCAACCGGCCGATTATTGAGTATCTTCAGGTTGCCGTGTAGACGTTAACGGATGATTTAATAATCGTCTTTTTCGGGGGTGTCTTGAAGCGCCGGTTCACCCGGAATCGCGTGGGCTTCCGTCGCCCAGTCGCCAAAGTCGATCAGCTTGCAGCGCTCCGAGCAAAACGGACGGTAGGGTGACGCCTCGCTCCAGATCACGGTTTTCTTGCAAACCGGGCAGTCTACTTTGGGCGTATTGGGCACTTTCATTCGGGCAAACAGCCTTTCAAGTTTGTTGCTCTTCAGCCAGTATAAGATATCTCTGGTGCAAATCCAGAACCTGTCTGCGTGTTTCCTCTATAGCGCCGCTGTTGTCGATAATATCATCGGCGCAGCGCAGTCTTTCCGTTCGCGAAAGTTGTGAATCCATGATCGCCCTGATCTGTTCCGGGTCGTTATTGTCCCTGTTCGCGGCCCGCTTTAATTGAAGCGATTCAGGCACATCCACTATCAGGACCCGATGCGTTCGCTGATCCTGGTTGGCTTCAATTAATAGGGGCGATTCCAGCATGGCGTAGGGGCTGGTTGCGGAATTGAGTTGATCGGCAAGCCACTCGCCGATCAACGGGTGTAACAGGCTTTCCAGCCAGCGCTTTTCCGAGGCATTGTTAAAAACGATCCCGCGCAGTTTGCCGCGATCCAGCGTGCCGTCGGGCAGCAGAATACCCTCGCCGAAATGTCGTGCTATTTCAGCCAGTGCTTCAGAACCCTTTAGTACCACCTGCCGCGCCGCTTGATCGGCATCGACCACAGTGATTCCCTGTTCACGGAAGCAATCGGCCACCAGGCTTTTGCCACTGCCGATACCACCCGTCAAACCTACGACAAACATGGTCGGCGTCAGTTATATAACGCGAGGTACTGCGAGGTGAGTTGTTCGCCCCAGAGCAGCGCAATCCAGCCGGCAACCGCCAGGTAAGGGCCGAAAGGTATAGGCTTCTGGCTGTCCCGCCCGGAAAATACAATGGCGGCAATTCCGACAATAGCGCCCACCACCGAGGATAATAGAATGATCAACGGCAATTGCTGCCAGCCCATCCAGGCGCCCAACGCGGCCAGCAGCTTAAAGTCACCGTGGCCCATACCTTCCTTGCCGGTAATCAACTTAAACGCCCAAAATACCAGCCACAGGGAAAGATAGCCGGCAATCGCGCCAATAACGGCGCTGGGCAAGGGGGCGAACCTGCCGGAAAGATTGACCAGCAATCCGCACCATAGCAGCGGCAGGGTAATATTGTCAGGCAATAGCTGCTCGTTGAAGTCAATACCGGTCAGGGCAATCAGCGCCCAGGTAAATAATATGATAAACCCGGCTTCCGCGGTCAGGCCATACAGGTAAACAATCAAGCAGCTGGAAAGCGCGGTTACCAGTTCAATCAGTGGGTATTGCAATGGGATAGGCGCTGCGCAACTGGCGCATTTCCCTTTTAAAAACAAATAGCTGAACACCGGAATATTGTGCCAGGGGCTGATGGGTTGGTGGCATACGGGACACTGAGACGCCGGAAAGGCGATATTCATCTGTGGGCTGTTTTCGGGCATCTCGGGTTCAATGCCCAAAAAATCCATGGATTCCCGACGCCAGGTAGACGAAAGCTGAAGGGGCAGCCGGTAGATAACCACGTTAAGAAAACTGCCCACTACCAGGCCAAAAACCAGCGTCGCCAGCCAGAGCAACGCGGGGACGCTTTCAAGTTCTGATAGAAAAGACAATTATCCAAGCCTTTACTTGTGCCTGTCCGGTAAATTTCTTGTGAATTCCAGAGCAGTTCATTAGTCGTCATTCCTGCGTAGGCGGGAATCCAGTTGCCAAGATAGGTGGCGTATCAAGCAGCTAATTATAAAGCGATATGGCCAGTAAGTATTTTGATGTTTTAACTTGGAAATTACTATTTGCTTTTCTTATATTTAAATGACAGCACCCAGCTTGAATATTGGCAAGTACATTGCGATCAGCATGCCGCCTACTAAGACCCCCAGCACAGCCATAATCATGGGCTCCAGCAGGGTCGTCAGATTATCCACCTGGTTGTCGACAGATTCTTCGTAGTGGTCAGCGGCTTTTGCCAGCATTTCATCCAGCGCGCCGGATTCTTCACCGATCGACGCCATTTGCAAAAGCATAACTGGGAACATATCGGTATTTTTCAGGGCTGCGTTAAGTTGTAAGCCGGTTGTTACATCGTCGCGAACCTTTAGGATAACCTCCTTGTATACTGCATTGCCCGATGCCCCTGCAACTGAGGTCAAAGCGTCGACCAGAGGGACACCGGCTGCAAAAGTGGTTGAGAGCGTTCGCGAAAACCTTGCTATGACACCCTCATACAAGATATTGCCAACAATCGGGATTTTTAATGAATAGCGGTCCACAGCGGTGGCAAAGGTTTCAGATCTTTGATGCAAGTTTTTAATAACGTAACCAGCGACAAGTAACCCGGCAAGGATTTTTAACCAATGGGCTTGTGCGAATTCGGATAATCCCAATACGAATAGAGTGAAGGCGGGAAGGTCTCCCCCGAAGTTGCTGAAGGTAGATGCGAATTGCGGAATAACCCTAATTAATAGAATCGCCATCACAATAAAACCAACGACCAGAACTGCTGCTGGATAGGTTAAGGCCTTTCTAACTTTGGCCTTAAGAGACTCAGTTTTTTCTTTGTAGGTTGCAATCCTGTCGAGCATTGTTTCCAGCGCGCCAGCGTTTTCTCCAGCCTCAACCAGGCTGCAGAATAGATCATCAAAAAATCTGGGGTGTTTGCGCAAAGAATTGCCAAAGCTAAGCCCCGAAGCTACGTCATCCTTTATCGTGTTAATCAAATCTCTCATGCTTTCCTTCTCGATGCCTTCGGCAACGATTTCAAAACTTTGCACAAGAGGCACCCCCGCTTTCATCATGGTGGCCATCTGGCGAGTAAATACCGAAATGTCCGCAGGCTTGATAGGCTTGCTACCGCTAAATAGGGGTTTGGCTTTCTTTCTGACACTGCTTGCGTTCACACCCTGGCGTCTTAGCTGGGCTTTTGCCATAGCAAGGCTCGGGCCGCGAATCTCGCCCTGGGTTGGTTTACCCCTTCTATCTTTACCTTTAAAGGTGTAGGTTTGAAGTTCAGCAGTAGCCATTTTCTTTAATTCCTGCCCTACTAATTAATTACCAAATGGTGCTTCCCGAGCTAGTATCGGGACTTGTAAGTGATACGTCAAATCTTCTCGCTGTAAACAGCACGATACTAGCCGCTAATTAACTAATCCTTAGTGACCCTGTTCACTTCTTCAAGGCTGATAACGCCTGCGGCAGCTTTGCGTAAAGCCGACTGGCGCAACGTTCTGAAGCCTTCTTTTTTGGCGGCTTCAGTGATATCGAGTGAGTTGCCGCCCTCCATAATTACTTTCGACACGGCAGGTGTAACCTTTAATACTTCGTAAACTCCGACTCTTCCCTTGTAGCCATTTACACACTGTTTGCAGCCAACCGGATGATAAAGCGTAATGCTATCTAGCCCCAATTGTGTCAGTCCCTCTTCTTCCAAAATTTTATCCGGTATATCGTCTGCTAGTTTGCGGCAACTGGGGCAAAGCCTTCGCGCTAGCCTCTGCGCAATAATCAAATTTACCGTAGTAGCTACGTTAAAGGCCGGAACTCCCATATTTAATAGCCGGGTTAGGGTTTCCGGCGCGCTATTGGTGTGCAGGGTCGATAGTACCATATGTCCTGTCTGAGCAGCTTTAATACCGATTTCGGCGGTTTCCAGGTCACGAATCTCTCCCACCATTATTACATCCGGGTCTTGCCGCAGAAAGGCTCTTAATGCCTCAGCGAAATTAAGCCCGACTTTCGTGTTAATACCAACCTGGTTGATGCCCTCCAGATTAATTTCGATAGGGTCCTCTGCCGTGGAGATATTGCGCTCAGGGGTGTTTAAAATATTTAATCCGGTATAAAGCGAAACCGTTTTACCACTACCCGTCGGCCCAGTAACCAAAATCATTCCCTGCGGTTGATGCAGGGTTTTCATATAGGCTTCCTTCTGGTCGTCCTCATAGCCCAGTGCTTCAATGCCCATCTGTGCGCTGGTGGGATCCAGTATCCGCAGTACAATTTTTTCACCAAATTGGGTAGGCAGCGTATTAACCCGAAAGTCTATCGCCCGATTTTTCGATATTTTTAATTTTATGCGGCCATCCTGCGGGATGCGACGCTCGGATATATCCAGCTGTGACATCACTTTCAACCGGGCTGCCAGTCTTGGCGCCAGATTTGAAGGCGGCTTGGTGACTTCTTCCAGCACGCCGTCCGTTCGAAAACGCACCCGGTATGTCTTTTCATAGGGCTCAAAGTGAATATCTGAAGATCCCTTCTTGATTGCGTCAACCAGCAGTTTATTTACGAACCGCACAATAGGCGCATCATCGGCATCGGCGCTAGCGGAGTCGTCATCTAAGGATTCGTCGACGGCTTCGACGTCAAGATCGTCAAGGTGAACATCATCCATGGTGCCGAGGGCTTCACCGATATCCTCTTCCTGAGCATTTAGGAACTCATCAACGGCTACCGTCAACTTATCGTATTCGGCGATAACGGTTTCTACGGGAACACCGGACTGAAAGCGAATTTCTGTTACTGCCTGTTGATTGGTCGGGTCACTGATAGCAACAAATAACCGTTTACCGCGGACGAATAGCGGCAAAACCTGGTGTTTGCGAATCAGTTTGTTATCAACCAGGCCGTGGGGGCTGATTTCCTTATTAAACGCATCCAGGTCCAGAAATGGTGTTCCGTATTCATGGGAGGCGACATTTGCGACCAGCTCTGCCGGAAGAATATTGCTTTTAACCAGATGTTGAACGAACGGCGCTTTTTCTATTTCCGCCTGCTCAACGGCCGCCTTGGCAATTTCTTCTTCCAATAAGCCGTCAGAGACTAGCCGTTTGGGAAGCCCTCTTAAAGATGGCGCTGCTGCATTCATAATTGTCTCACCCTGAACTTGCATGGCTTATTTATTATCGTGTCGACGTTAGCTTACTGTTCGGCTTAAGTTAGCGTAATTGGTATCAATACTAATACAGTACACTTGATCAGGCTACAGACTTCATGTTGGAACTATGAACTGCCTCAAAAAAAGAAAAATAAGTCGCGCACGATATACCGTTTCAGTCAAACAGTGACAAAAATTGTCACCCAAATTATAAAAACAACCGAAAAAACGCCTATTTTTAAAGGTTTTTATGTTGGCACGGGCTTTGAATGGGAATGACTGTCTTTTAGCAACTTAATCTTATCGAGGACAAAAAAATGAAAAAGACAGTACAACAGGGTTTTACTCTTATCGAACTGATGATCGTTGTGGCGATTATCGGTATATTGGCCGCTGTAGCGCTACCTGCGTATCAGGACTATACCATTAAAGCGAGAATGTCAGAGGCGATATTGGCCACTAGCCAATGCCGCACCACGATTGCTGAAGTTTATCAAACTGGAAGCGCTACTGATGCGCCAGCTGCAAACGGTTGGGGTTGTAATGAAGGTGGTACCAATGCAGCGCCTGTAACTCAATATGTTCGGACAATTGCAACCAGTGCTGACGGTGTTGTCACAGTTACTCTCGAGGAAAACGTTGTCTCTGCAGCTGGCGGTGAAACTATAACGTTGACTCCTACAGATGCCGCAGGCACGGCTCTGACTTTTGCAGGCGACGTAGGCTCACAAGTAGGCGGATTTAATTGTGACCCAGGCACTGTAGACTCAAAATACCTGCCTGGTTCTTGTAAAGCTGCGGCTGCTGCAAACTAGTTGAATTTAAAACTAATAACAAGGCATAAGTAGTAAATTGAGCCCCTTATTTTAAGGGGCTTTTTTGTATCTATAAGAAGATCACTTTGCACATTTGTGAGAATCAAGTGGTGCTTGGAAATATGGCGACAAGCAGATGCGTTCCCAAGTAAACATATACTTTGATGGCGAATGCCCTTTCTGTAAAAGGTATGTAGCTTACCTTCGCTTAAAGAAATCGATAGATCAGGTCGAGTTGATTGATCTGCGAAGTGCTACCCGGGAACATGAACGTTTTGAAAGACTCGGTATCAACGTTGACCAGGGGATGGTAGTTGAGCTTGATAACGAAATATATTGGGGTGATAAGGCGCTTCATATTCTGGCGCTGCTTAGCAGCAGGCAGGATGCATTTAACCGTTTGAACTTTGCCATATTTTCCAACAAGTGGGCGAGCGCCCTTTTTTATCCGTTGTTGCGGATGTTTAGAAATTTTACCCTGTTCATTTTAGGGCGGCGTTTTATTAACCAAGGGAACGGGAGTTCAGAATCTCTTTTTTGCCTATTTTCCTTCGTCTGGGGACTGCTTGCCGTACTGCATTTTATTGTTTACGCAACACAGTTTGGTTCGTCGCTTTACTTTACTACTTGGTTGATTCCTTTATTCGGCATCGCACTAATTATTAAACCGGGCCACAAGAGAATTTTCTTGATCCTCCTGCTTATTATGTTCGTGGACGCTTGGCTGCAGATGCCATCCTTATCGAATCACACAATCATAAAGAACTTTTTCCTGTTCGGGTTATTGTTATCCGGTTTAACACAGTGGATAAGAGGTGGAAATTGGGAAACTTTTTTTGAAAATGTGGCGCCGATAGGGCGATTCCTACTTGTGGTTATGTATGTATTTGGCGTTTTCCACAAAATTAACTCGGGCTTTTTGAACGAAGACGTCAGTTGCGCGGTGGATCTTTGGCGCAGTATGCCCTTTCCCTTGCGGGAGATTGATTACTACTGGATGTGGATGTTGGCTATTTATGGCACCTTAGTGATAGAAACGATAATTCTCGCCTTGCTGTTATATAAGCCAACCAGGCATATGGGAATATTTTTGGGTATTATGTTTCACTCGCTGCTTGGCTTGAGCGGGTATGCGTTTTATCCAACATTCTCTACGCTAACGGTAGCGTTGCACGTTCTGTTTATTGCGCCGGATTCCGCAAACCGGATTGTTAATTCTTCGGACTGGCAGAATTTGCAAAGGCGGTTAAATTCTCCTTTAGGTTATCTTGCGTTAGCGGTTTGGTTGCTGGTGATTGGTGGACTGGCCTACCTGTTCAGCTTTTCTGAGGCGGCAATCATCTGGCTGGTGGGTGTTGTTGCATTCACTGCTATGCTTTTTAGAAACTATCAAAGAAGTATAAACGCTGAATTGGCTGGCGGAAGGGCAATATGGTCGCGGTCAACAGTGTTAAATATTGTTTCCTTGGTATTTTTCTTTAACTGCATAACGCCCTATATGGGGTTAAAGACAGCGCAGTCAATTAATATGTTTGCCAACCTAAGGCTAGAAGGTGGGGTAAGTAATCACCTGCTGTTGTCATCTGCGCCCGGACCTTTCCCGTACCTGGAGGATGTTGTCGAAATAACGGCCAGCAGAGGTTCAATCTATTTAAGTCGAATTCAAGCCAGCGGTCTGCACCTGACCTATTATGATTTGTTATCACGCCTGGATAAAAATCCCAATACAACCGTGAGCTTTATTCGAGATGGAAAAAAATACCAAGACCAAAATTCTACTTCGCTACAGCCCGATATTGAGGATATCCTGCACCCGGAATGGTTCAGAAAGTGGTTTCACTTCAGCGCTGTAGACCTGAGGTCTCCCAAACCTTGCGCGTTAGACCGTTAATGGAAATATTCAACCTCTGCTCTTAGTCGATGCTTTCAAACCGCATCGAAAAATCCACCGCCCGGCAATGCTTGGTAATACTCCCCGTGGAGATGTAATCAACGCCTGAAACCGCTTTATCGGCAATGGTCGCCTCGGAAATATTGCCCGATACTTCCAGCAGCGCTTTTCCTTTGTTCAGTTCCACGGCTTGTTCAGTCATCTCCTTGCCGAAGTTATCCAGCATTACGATATCAGCACTCGCCGCGAGCGCCTGCTGAAGTTCGTCAAGATTTTCCACCTCCACCTCCACCGGTTTGCCGGGTGCCAGTTCCCGGGCTATTTTTACGGCACGATCAATACCCCCGCAGGCAGCGATATGGTTTTCCTTGATAAGGAACGCATCGTACAGACCGATACGGTGGTTTTTACAGCCACCTGTTTGGGTGGCGTACTTTTGCGCCAGGCGCAGGCCGGGCAGGGTTTTGCGGGTGTCCAGCACGGCGATGCCGGTGCCCTCCGCCAGGTTTGCGTATTCCCTGGCCGCTGTCGCGGTGCCGGAAAGGGTTTGCAGGAAGTTGAGCGCGGTTCGTTCGCCGGTCAGCAGGCTTCTGGCTTTGCCGGCCAAGGTGAAAACCGCTTCGTTGGGAATAATCTCGTCGCCTTCGTCAACCAGCCAATCAATTTCCACGTCGCCGTCGAGTTGCCGGAATACCTCGTCCACCCACGGCCTTCCGCAGATAACGGCCGACTCGCGGGTAATCACCACGGCCTTCGCCTGTTGTTGGTCGGGAACCAGCTGGGCGGTTATATCACCGCTGCCAATATCCTCCCGCAATGCCGCCTGGACATTTTGCGCAATGGTCTGCTGAAGTTCGGGGGTCACGGTCATACGCCGCATTATAAGCCCGTTTTGTTGAAAGTTGGCGGCAATTTTTGCCAGTTCACCACTGCGGTCGCTCGCTGGTTTCGTTGAAGCGCCCGCTACAAACCCAGCTGAGTGATTCCATGCGGGTTATGAGAATCAGTACGCACTTTTCTTTGACTGGATTCATAGTCTGGCCAATTGCTCAACATCCGCGCGCTTGTTGCTTCTATACTCAGTCCCAAACGGCGCGTTAGATACCCGGCAGCATTTCTGCAGACTGCAACCGAGAGAAAAATGATGAAAGGTTCATCGCAAATTCAGGGAAGCGAGCAAGCCCCGGATAGCAATATCCATGTACTCAAGCCGAAGGCCGGTGATGTGGATATCTTCCGCCATGCACCGCCTCTTAAGGAGCTAAAGCAGCAATTTGATGCCTACCTGAAACAGCGCTTCCAGGTGGTGTTTGATGCGGTGGACGACACCTTCTTCGACCTGGCGGACAAGGCCGAAAACAACTCGGTACAGGCCGTTTATTTCGATGCCATGCGTATTATCCGCATGGAGCGCAAGGCCATCGAGCATCAAATGCTTACCTGTCTCGACGCCGCTTACCGCAAACTGGGCGATGGCAACTGGCCGGGTTTTTCCAGGGAAACAGGCGGAGAGAGCAGCCTGGAAGTGATTGAAAACGATGAGCTGGAAGAGATCATCGCACTGGATACCATGGTGTCCAAATGCCAGGAAAGTTGTAAAAACGAGTTGGAACAGTTAAACGCTCGAGTCAATTTTCTGGTGCCCGCCAGCGTTACTTCTAAAAATAACCCCTGCGGCCCGGCGGTTGTCTGCCATGCCTTCGGTCGAGCGATAGAAAGCCTGGACCTGGATATTCGCGCTAAGCTGGTGTTCCTGAAGCTGTTTGACCGCCACGTGGTTAACGAGCTGGTGAAATTCCAACAACGCGGCAATGTGATGCTGAAAGAAATGGGCATTTTGCCCGATCTTAAACTCAGGCGGCCGCAAATGGCTGGCAGCAAGGCCAAGGCGGCGCAAGCTCAGATTTTAGAGCAGGCGATCGAGCAACAAGTGGCCAGTGAAAGCGCGTATGAAACGGTTGAAACGGGCGCATATACCGGCGACGCAGCTTCCAGATATAACCGACTAATTTCCATGTTCGCCGAGTTGTTCCCGGGCGAACCGGCTGCGCCGCCAACGCAGGATGCGCCGTTTGAGCATATTCTCTCCAGTCTTTCCGTGCTGCAGGGCCGCCTTGCTCAGGCGAAAGGCGCCGCGCAGGGCAAAATCAACCTTACCCGCATTCTGGAGCGTCAAATGCAGTTGAGTCAACATGGCTCGGCGGGGCTGGTCGGCATGGACAAGGGCATTATTCAACTGGTGGACAGTCTGATGGATCTGTACGACAAGCAGGCATCGCCGCCGCGCCAGGTATCCAACCTGGTACAGAAGTTGAAGGTACCCGTGTTGCGCATCGCGCTGGAAGATCCCGCATTCTTTGAGCAGCCCGATCACCCGGCGAGAAGGCTGTTGAACCAGATCGCTGAGCTTTCAATAGGTTTGCAGGATGGACCGGAAACCAAGCAAGACCCTGTCTTCGGCCTGCTCGAAGCACTTGTTACTGAGCTGACGGACATGGAGAGCGTCGATCACC
>JANQKW010000381.1 GCA_028280905.1 Porticoccaceae bacterium | reverse complement strand
GGGGGCTGAGGCGCCTTGCCGATAGTGACGGACTATTTAAAATGACGGCGGTGGACCAGCGCCCGCCGATTAAAGATCCTATCAAAGAAAAAAGAGGCGCCAGTGAAGCGCCCTGGGAGGATGTGGCCGAATTCAAGAAAATCCTGATTGAGGAGTTGCAGGGCGAATCCTCCGCGATGCTGCTGGACCCCCATTTCGCCTACCCGCACGGCGTATCCGTCTACAATCCCGCCAAGGGACTGATCCTGACGCTGGAGGACTCGCTATTTGAGGAGACACCTGGGGGTAGGTTGTCGGGGGAAATCGATCACTGGTCGGTTGAAAAGATCAAGCGGATTGGCGGCGACGCCGTCAAAGTACTGACCTGGTATCGGCCGGACGGCGATCCGAAAGTCTGTCAGCGGCAACAGGACTTCACCGCCCGTATAGGCGATGCCTGCGCCAAATACGATATCCCGTTTGTCTTTGAGCTGTTGCTCTATCCCCTCGCCAAAGACAGTGAGCAAACCACGGATTATGTGGAAATGAAGACCAAGAGACCGGAGTTGGTAGCGGAGAGCGTGCGGGTTTTTGCCGACTCTCGGTTCGGCGTGGATGTGTTCAAGTTGGAAAGCCCGCTGGCTGCTGCGGAGGTGCCCGGTGTAGGCGGCGAAAACTGGGAGAAAACCCAGCAGTGGTTTGACGTTCTGGGTGAAGAGGCGGGGCGTCCCTGGGTGATGCTGTCGGCGGGGGCCGATATGCAGGCATTTCGCAACATACTTACCCACGCCTATCGAGCGGGCGCTTCCGGCTACCTGGCGGGACGGGCGATCTGGCTCAAGGCATTTCAGGAATTTCCCGACTGGCAGGGGATTCGCCACGGTTTGCGCGGCGAGGGCGTCGCCTACATGCAGGATATAAACGCGTTGACCGATCAGCAGGCACTGCCCTGGCACCGGCACCCCTGTTACGGCGGCGACGGCCCGCGGGTCTTGCCGGCGGACGGCAGTTTCCGCCAGCACTATCCTGGCCTGGGTGACTGAGATGAACACGGCTGATATGAGTGGGACGTTCGGCGTACTGGCGCTGGCGCGGCCCACGTTCGATGTGCCCTTTGCCGAGCAGAACAAGGATGCGGCGTTTGCCGCCCTGGACGCCGCGGGAATCACCACGGTTGGCAGCCGGGAGTTGCTGTTTGACGGCGACGCGGTAAACCAGGCCATGGCGGAAATCGAGGCGGCAGGACCGGTTGATCTGATCCTGTTATTACAGGTTACCTTCACCGACGCCTCCATGACGGTAGCGATCGCTTCCGGCGCCGAGGCGCCGGTTGCGCTGTGGGGTTTGCCCGAACCCAGGGCCGGCGGGCGGCTGCGGCTCAACTCGCTGTGCGGTATTAATCTGGCGGCCCACGCGCTCGCCAATGCGGGTATCGCCTATCGCTGGTTGTTCAGCAGCCCAGACGCGGAACATGTCGCCGACCGGTTGAGGTCTCTGAACTCTCCGGTGACAACCATTGCCGATCGCCTCCGGGCGGGAACGCCCGGGGAAAGCCCGGACGCGGACCGGGTAATGGAAACGCTCAGCGGCGCCCGGATCGGTTTAGTGGGACAACACCCTGAGGGATTCGATACCTGCGACTATGATTCGGGCGCGTTGGCGCGACTCGCCGGTGTCAAAGTTGAGCAAATCGGTATGGGCGAGTTGTTCGACAGGGCGCGGGCGGTTGAAAACAGCCGAGTGGCTGAAAGCCTGGCCAACGTGGAGGAATCGCTCGACGGTGTTGGCGAACTCGACCCGCAGCAGATGGACAGATCGCTGCGCGTTTATAACGCACTGAAAGACTTGCAACGGGAAAGGCAGGTAACGGGTATGGCGGTACGCTGTTGGCCGGAGATGTTCACCGAATACGGCTGCGCGGCCTGCGGCCCCATGGCGATGATGAATCAGAACGGCGTTCCCTGCGCCTGTGAGGCCGACGTCTACGGCTCGTTGTCGACGCTGATTATGCAGACGTTATCGGGGGAACCTGTCTGGATGGCGGACCTGGTAGACCTGGATACCCTCAGCGACACAGCTGTGTTGTGGCACTGTGGCCTGGCGCCGCTGTCCATGTGTGATCCGGCATTTAAGCCCGAGGCCACCGTTCATACTAATCGGCAGATGCCGCTGCTGCATCAGTTTCCCCTCAAAGCGGGGAGGGTAACTATCGCACGAGTCTCCCAGGCCAAGGGCGAAACAAAGCTGGTGTTGGCCGGCGCCGAAATGCTGCGGGCGCCGATGCCGTTTACCGGAACATCCGGGACATTGAAGTTCGACCGGGATGCCGGCGAAGTGCTCGAGGTGATTATGGAGGAGGGACTTGAACACCATTATGCCCTGGCTTATGGGGATTACCGGGAAGCACTGCGGGCGGTGGCCGGGCGAATGGCAATACCTGTGCTGGAGGTTGCCTAGTGCTCCTTCAAGGTAATAATCACGGATCCAGTTGGTGTGTCAGTGTTAGGCGCGCCTCGCCGGACTCCTTTGCCGAGAGGCGGGACGCTGTCTATGGACGTTGCCACGCCAACCCGAAGGGCGCTGCTGTGGTGTCCCGCCACTGCGTTACAGCCCTGGCAAAGGGAGCCACCCTTCACTGGCTGCGCCTTGTGGCGAAATACCACAGCAGCGCTGGCCCCATAATTATTACCTTGAAGGAGCACTAGTGGAAGAAGGCTTTGGGGTTCGCGTTCCCGACTGGCCCAATCTCCACTGGGTGGACGTGATTGGCGCCGCCGAAGACAAGGGTAACGGGGTTGCGCTCCTGCAGACTACCGCGGGAGAGCTGGAAGTTTCGCTATTGGCAAGCGGCGCAAGAATCCGCACGCAGCGCCAGCGGGAATACGATTACGGCCTGTTGATTGCGGAGCCGGAAGTCCTGCCGGCCCGGATTACCGCCGGCGAAAATTTTACGCAACTCAAGACTGACTCATACGAGTTGAAAATCGAACACACGCCGTTTTGTTTCGAGTTCAGCCGGCGGGGTAGAGCGGTCCAGCAATCTCCCACCGATGCGCATTTCGTAAAGCGGTTTCGCCTGCCCCCGCTGGCGAGGCTGGAGGACGGCTGGTTCTGGAGTTTTGAGCTGCGCTCGGGCGAGCCCGTGTACGGACTTGGGGAGAAGTGGGGCAAGCTGGACAAGCGCGGCCAGCTGGTTCGTTCCTTCAATTGCGATGCGCTGGGTGTCAACGCGGAAATTTCCTACAAAAATTCGCCGTTTGCCTGGAGCCCTGCCGGTTGGGGGTTATTTGCCCATACGCCTGCGCCGGTTACCCATGGGGGGGGCTACGCACCCTGGTCGCAGCGCGCCTACGGCATGGTGATCGAGGACCAGCTGTTTGATCTGTTTATCCTCGCCAGCGACCACGGCGCCGCAATGCTGGAATCCTATACGGCGCTCACCGGCCGCTCGCCTGTGCCTCCGTTGTGGAGTGCCGGCGTTATCTTGTCCAAGGCCTACTACAAAACCGGGGAGGAAATTATCGCTGTTGCCAAGCAGGTGAGAGCGCGAAAAATGCCCTGCGATGTGATTACCTTCGACGGGCGCGCCTGGCAGGATACGGATACCCGCTTTGCCTTTGAGTGGGACCCGACGCGCTATCCAGACCCGGCTCGGGTTGTCAACCAGCTCAAGGAATTGGAATTCAAGATTTGTGTCTGGGAGTATCCGCTGGTCTCCACACGTCATCCCTGGTTCGACGAGCTCGCTCGCAAAGGCTGGTTGCTCAAGGATCGCCGCTCCGGCGATGCCTACCGCTACAGCTGGGATCAGCGGGCCTTTGGTCCGGTGCTGACGCCACTGCCGGAATCCGGCATTGTGGATTTTACCCACCCCGATGCCTACGCATTTTGGCGCGACGCCCACCAGCCGCTGTTCGAGCTGGGCGTAGACATGATCAAGGCGGACTTCGGCGAACAGGTGGAAGATGACAATATATTGTCCCACAGTGGTGATAGCGGCCGGGCGCTGCATAACGTCTACGCGCACCTGTATAACCGATGTGTCTACGAGGCGGCGGAGCGCTATTGCAAGACCGGCCCTTTTTTGTTTAGCCGCTCCTCCTGGATCGGTTGCCAACGCTTCCCAAGTCAATGGGGCGGCGATCCCCAGGCCGACTGGGGCGGCATGGCCGGCAATATTCGCGGGGGCCTGTCATGGGGCCTGACCGGCGCGCCCTTCTATGCGACGGACATCGGCGGGTTTTACGGTGATCAGCGGAATGATGCGCTTTACGTGCGCTGGGTGCAGGCGGGGATCTTTTCGGCACATATGCGTCTGCACGGCATTGGCGCCAGGGAGCCCTGGTCCTATTCCGCCGAAGCGGAACGGGCCGTATTGAATGCGCTGACCTTGCGCTATCGACTGATTCCCTATATCCGCCAAACCATGCGGTGCGCGTCGCAAACCGGTCTGCCGGTACAGCGCGCGATGGCGTTGGCATTTCCCGAGGATCGGGCCGCCTGGGCGTTCGAAGATCAATTTATGTTTGGCGATGATTTACTGGTGGCGCCCTGTCTGAATCCGGAAGGCCGCGTGGAAATATACCTGCCCGCCGGCGACTGGTACCAGTTCCCAACCGGAAGAACATTCGTCGGGGGGCGAGTCCACCGATTTAGCCTTGCCCTGGACGAGTTGGCGGTATTCGCGCCACAGGGGGCAAAAATTCCGCTGGGTCCGGCGGTTCAGCACACGGAGATGCTGGCGGAAGACCAGGTCGAGGAATATTGGCAGGCGGGCTAGACGGTGGGTAACAATATGCACAGACGGGGTGATGACAATGCCGGCCAATAACCTGGTTATGACATTTGGATCCTGCGCTTTTTTTATGGCCCTGGTGGCATGGATTTCCTATTTAAAAACCCGGGGCGAGGTGGATTCCAGGGACGGCTATTTCCTGGCGGGCAGGGGGCTCACCGGCGTCTTTATTGCCGGGTCGATGCTGTTGACGAACCTTTCGGCAGAGCAGCTTATCGGCCTGAACGGGTCCGCGTACGGCTACAACATGAGCAGCATGGCATGGGAGGTGACCGCCGCGTTTTCCACCATCTGCATGGCGCTTATTTTCCTGCCGCGCTACCTTACCGGCGCCTTTACCACACTTCCCGAATTTCTAAGCAGCAGATTTGACGACAATGTCAGGCGGGCGACGGTTATTCTGTTTATGGTGGGATACGGCGCCGTAACCATACCATCCGTTTTGTATTCCGGTTCCATTGCGGTGTTACGGTTGTTTGACGTGCCGGAAATTTTGAATGTCAGTTACAGCCAGGGGCTGTTAATCACCATACTGGTGGTCGGCAGTGTCGGAGCCCTCTACGCCATATTCGGCGGGCTCAAGGCGGTGGCGGTATCCGACACCATCAACGGTATGGGGTTGTTGATTATCGGGGTGCTGGTGCCGATTCTGGGGCTCGCCGCATTGGGCGGGGGAAGTGTGCTGGCGGGATTGACGACCATTGCCACCACGCACACTGAAAAACTCAACGCCATCGGTGCCCCGGAAGACCCGACGCCGTTCGGCACCATATTTACCGGAATGATTATTGCCAACCTGTTTTACTGGTGTACCAATCAATATGTGATCCAGCGTACACTCGGCGCCAAGAGTCTGGCCGAAGGGCAGAAGGGGGTTATTTTTTCCGGTTTTTTCAAGATCCTGGTGCCATTTATGATGATGGTGCCGGGTATTATCGCCTTTCACATGTACGGGCCGGGTTTAATGACCATTGACCTGGCGTTCCCGCAACTTATCAAGGATGTGTTGCCCGTCTATATGACCGGCTTTTTTCTTGCGGTACTGCTGGGGGCGGTTTTCAGCTCGTTTAATTCGCTGCTGAATAGCGCTGCGACGCTTTTTACGCTGGACGTCTATATGCCTTTGAAAAAAGGCGAGGTCAGCGACACTCAAATGGTTAAGGTGGCAAAGATCGCCAGTGTTGTGATTGCTATTTTTTCCTTCATCGTGTCGCCTTTGTTGCAATACGCACCTGAAGGGCTGTGGCAGATCATTCGCATATTTACCGGGTTTTACAATATCCCGGTGGTGGTCATTGTGCTGGTAGGGCTGTTTACCAAAAGGGTGCCCGGTTTGGGCGCGATGATAGTTATCGTGTTTCACGTTATTGCCTATGCGCTCTTAAAATTCGTCTTTGACGATTATGTAAACATCCACTTTATCCACCTTTATGCAATTCTCTTTGCAATAGAAGTCGCGATTATGCTGTTGGTCGGCTATTTAAAACCGCTGCCCGAACCCTGGCGTTACGAGGTTAAAAATACGGTCGATATGACGCCCTGGACACATGCCTTGCCTATCGCCGTGACGCTATTTTCCTGTGTTATCGGCCTCTATCTGCTGTTTTCTCCGGTGGGCCTGGTGGGCGGCATAACGCCGCTATTCTGGCAGCTGTTGGTTGCGCTGATAGTCGCTAACGCGATCTGCTGGTATTTGAGCCTCAAGTACTGGGAGCAGCGTTACAAAAATAGCCTGCAAAAAATTGTCAGCGCCGCATAGAAAGATCTGTTCGGTTATCTGCTTGCACCGCGACAGCCCCTTTATTTAACGCGTCTTGCGCAACCCGTCAGCAAGATTTTGATTTAACAAACCACCTTGAAAAAGCACTGGCATTAGTATATATTTATTCTTATATAAGATATAAGATATAATATACTTATATGGAAGTGATAACTGCGTAAAAAGTAATAACTGCTTCATGCCTATGGGGGGTAATATGAAATTGACCAAACGTCGTTTAGCACATCTTATTGGCCTGGCAACTGCGGCAGGCGTTGGCTTGTGTACGGGTGCGCCTGTTATGGCAAACACCGTACTCGATGAAATAGTGGTTACCGCGCAAAAGAGGGAAGAAAATATCGGCGAAGTACCGGTTGCCTTGTCGGTGCTTTCCAGCGACCAGATAGAAGCATCTTTCTCAAACGGTATTGAGGACTTGCAGGCACTGGTGCCTTCGGTGAGCTTTCGAACCGGTAATACCACTCGGAATTCAGCACTCACTGTGCGCGGTATCGGAACCATCTCCTTCAGTATCGGCGCGGAACCCAGTGTCTCCACCGTGGTAGATGGCGTGGTGTTGGGGCGTTCGGGTCAGGCGTTCGGCGACCTCTATGACCTTGAGCGCATCGAGGTATTAAGGGGACCCCAGGGAACCCTGTTTGGCAAAAATGCCTCCGCCGGTGTCGTCAATATCGTAACCAAACGGCCTTCGGACGAATTTGAAGGCTATGTGGATCTGTCCTTCTTCCAGGACGACGAGTATCGTCTAAAGGCCCGCGTATCAGGGCCGCTGACCGATAAGGTCAATGCCAGCGTTACCCTGATGGACGCGGAATTCGGCGGCTATATCGACAATGTGTTCACCAACAAGACCGTTAACGGTTACGACAAGCAGGGTATCCGCGCGATGTTTGATATCGCCGCTACGGACGACACTAATATTCTGGTAATCGTCGAGGACTATGACGCTGACAACGACTGCTGTGATGACCTGGTGGGCCGCACCACAAACGCTTCCCGGCCGCTGGACCCTTCCGTATTCGTTTCCGGCTCGGGGTTGAATGTCGACCAGCGCCGCGTGGATCACGATTTTGAAACGCGTACCCTGGATTCCACCACCGCTTTTTCGGTGCAGATAGAGAAAACTTTTGGCGACTATACGCTGACCTCTATCACTGCCCGTCGGCAGTGGGACAATACGGAATTCCGCGAAGGGGACTTTACCTCGATTAACGGCGATCTCGATGTGCCGGTGGATTTTAGCGATGTTGGTTTTCAGCTGCACGATGTCGGTCCGCAGGAGTGGAGCCAGTTATCCCAGGAAATTCGCCTGGCTTCTCCCGCGGGCGAAACCTTCGAGTGGCAGATCGGCGGCTTCTACTGGGATATCGACTCAGACAGAAACTTTACCCGGGAGGCCAGTTGCCAGAATACCGCGGCGAATGCGCAAATTGTGGCGGACGCCAATGCGGCCGATCCCACGCTGGGGTTGACCTGCCTGCAGAACGATATTGTCTCCGCGACCGCATTTTTCAGCACCGAATTTACCAACTACGCGTTCTTCGGCCAGGGCACTTGGTCGTTCGCCGAAAACCTAAGCCTGTTATTCGGTTTGCGTTATACCAGGGATGAATTGGAGTTCAAGCACAACCGCCGCAACAATGATCCGTTCGGCCGCAGGGGGGTAGGTGTGAGGCCGGCGGTTAGCGATGCCGATATCCTCGGTGATCCGACCGCCAATTCCAACCAGGAGGATACGGATTTTGAAGGCGATACGGATGAAACCAATGTGTCCGGTAAAATCGGCCTGCAATGGCAAGTGTCGGACGCGAATATGCTGTACGCCACCTTAATGGCAAGTGTCGGACGCGAATATGCTGTACGCCACCTTCGCCACCGGCTATAAGGGACCCGCGTTCAATGTTTTCTACAATATGGATGACGACGATATCGCTCCCATCGACGCGGAAGAGTCGGATTCGTTCGAAGTGGGTTATAAGTTTGCCAGTGAAAATCTGTTCGGCAGCCTGGTTTACTATATGACCGAAATCGACGACTTCCAGGCCAATGACTTCGACGCTTCCGACGGTACTACCGTCACCGGATTCACCAATGGCGGCGACGTAGAGACCGAAGGCGTGGAACTGGACCTGTTGTGGCAGGCGACGGAAAACTGGATGATCAGCTTCGGGGCGGCGGTGTCCGAGGCCGAAGCGACTACCGGTGACGAGCTGCCGTTCGCGCCGGACAGCAAATATTCGGTCGGCACGGAATATGTTTTTCCGATGGACAGTGGCGCAAACTGGATACTGAACGCCAGCTATGTGTACACGGATGAGAAATTGTCAGGCAACATCGGCCAGGACGGCAGCAGCAATCCGGAAGTACTGTTTCCCGACTATGATATTCTGAACGCCAGTATTACCTATGCTGCGCCGGATGACAGCTACCGGGTAGCGCTGATCGGTAAGAACCTGACGGACGAATCCTATGCCACTACCTACAGCGGCGACGGCTTCCGGTATCAGATTCCTAGGGATGCGGATAGATATTTCGGCGTAAACTTCAAGTACAACTTTTAGTCTCAATCGTGGACGAGAGGGCGGGCTACGCCCTCTCGTCGAAATTTTTTATCCCGCGTTACGCTGCTCCGATACGCGCGTTAAACAATTGCTCGTGAGAGTGTTATCGCCATCAAGCTGATAACACTGACCGCAAATAGCTTTTGCAGCTTGGGGCCCGCGACTTTTCGAGCGATAACCCTGCCCGCCAGAATGCCAACAATGCTGCCCGTGCTGGAGTATAGCAGCGGCGCCGTTGGCACCTTTGCGATTGCCAGCAGATGAAACGCGAAGCCGGCGCCGCTGATCAACGCAATAACGATTAACGAGGTGCCGATAGCCTTTCTAATTGCCATGCCCGCCTGGAGAGTGAGCAGCGGCACCACCAGGAATCCGCCGCCGACGCCAAACAGCCCAGAGAGCAGCCCGGTTAGCAGTCCCGCAACTGTCATAAAAGCGGTGCCGGAATTGTCTATTGGTTCAGTCTTCTCCGGGTAGTTCCCGTAGAGTACCCGGGCGTCGGACCCCAGTTCATAGCCGGCACAGCCATCTCGCCCGGCCCGTTGCCACATTCGCACCGCTAAAAAGCTGGCCAGCATTGAAAAACCAATCAGCAGCGCTGTTTCGTTGATCTGCGCTGCAAGCCAGCGCCCCAGCGGTGCCGTCGCCATGCCTGCGGTCGCCAGGATCAGCCCAGGACGCCAGGCGAGTTCCCGCGAGTGGTTGCAGAGGCCGACGCCGGTCAGCGCCGCTATGCAGACCGCGCCAAGCGCCAGGCCGATCGCGTCGTTAATTGGCAAATTGAGCAATATGATATACAGGGGCACCGCGAAAATGGCGCCGCCGGCGCCGGTTAGGCCCAGTACCAGCCCCACCACCAGGCCGACTATTACCGCCTCGATAATCAACCGTTTTGCCTCGACAATAAGGCTGCTTTCGAAAGGGTTGGGCACCCAATTGAGTTCGGCATTCGCCCGCTGCTTGTCATCTGTGCTTACTGGATTTTCCGCCGATAATTGCAATGAAAATTGTATAAGAATTGAGGGTGAACAATGTCCCTATTTGGGCCGGTATTTTGGCAATAACCGGAATATTATTTCTTATATCAATAGATAGTGAAATAACGTTCCGGTAAAATGCTGTTTGCAGAAAGAGCAGCAACTCCGGGGGAGAGCGGTATGGCACAGCCCAGCAGGTTAACTAGGCAGGACAAGCAGATTCTCGAGTTGTTGCAGAGGGACGCGACACTTTCGGTAGGCGATATTGCCGAACGGGTCGGAATCTCAAAGTCTGCTTGCTGGCGGAGAATCCAGAAACTGGAACAGGATGGCGTTATTCGCGATCGGGTCGCACTGCTGAGCCAGGAGGAGGTGAACCTCCCCCTGACGGTTTATATTTCGATTCGTACCAATAAGCACAATGACCAGTGGGTCAAGCGGTTTAGAAAAGTGGTGGACGATATTCCCCAGGTGTTGGAGGTATACCGGGTAAGTGGCGATCTGGATTACCTGGTCAAGGCGGTGGTGACCGACATGCCCGGTTATGATCAGCTTTATAAAAGTCTTATTCAGGCGGACTTGTTTGATGTGAGTTCCAGCTTTGTTATGGAGACTATGAAACACACAACGCGTTTGCCGCTCTCTAACACCTGAACCGGGAGTATAGAGTACTCATGCCTAAATCTTGGTTTGGTGCCACCATTCCGCGTCCATCTGGGAACAGTGTTTGAGACTCGCTGTAAATACATCCCTGTAAGCTCCGCACCGGCATCCCTGCCGGTGAGGG
>JANQKW010000367.1 GCA_028280905.1 Porticoccaceae bacterium | reverse complement strand
CGCCGCGAGGGCGCTGATCAGCGCGCCGAGGCGGTGACGCTTGCCGGTTTGGCCCCAAAAGTGGTCGATGTAGAAGTGTTTGCGGTTGAGCGGGCGTTCAAATTGCTCAAGGAGCAACTTGAAGAAGTCGGTGATCAGGTGATAGCAATAGCGGATCTCGGCGCCACCATGCTAACGCTCAGCGTTTTAGTCGAAGGCAAGACGGTGTATACCCGAGAGCAGTTGTTCGGCGGCAAACAGGTTACCGAGGAAATCCAACGTCGTTACGGCCTGTCGGTTGAAGAGGCGGGGCAGGCGAAAAAGCAGGGTGGTTTGCCGGAAGATTACCAGACCGAAATTCTTGAGCCTTTCAAGGAAGCGCTGATTCAGCAAATTTCCCGTTCGCTGCAGTTCTTCTTTTCATCCAGCCAGTTTAACTATGTCGATCAGTTGATTTTGGCCGGTGGCGTAGCCGCCATGGGTGGCCTGCGGCGGGAAGTTGAAGAGAAGCTGGGTATCCCGACAGTAGTGGCCAATCCTTTCGCCAATATGTCGGTTTCCAATTCCGTCAACGCCGTGGCGCTCAACAATGACGCGCCCGCCTTGTTGATAGCTGCCGGATTGGCTTTACGGGGGTTTGAATAACCATGGCAAACATTAACTTACTGCCCTGGCGCGATGAATTCCGGGCGGAGCGCAAGAAAGATTTTTTTGCGCTTTTCGGTGTGGTGCTGGTATTTGCGTTGTTGGTGGCTTTCGGTTGGGACAGAACGACCAACAGCCGCATAGACAACCAGCTTAGCCGCAACCAGCTGTTGCAATCTGAAATTGCCAACCTGGAAAAACAGGTCGCCGAAATCAAGGACTTAAAGAAAAAGCGCCAGGATATGCTAGACCGGATCAAGGTTATTCAGAGTTTGCAAAGCAACCGTCCGGAAATCGTAAAAATATTCGATGAATTCGTGAGATCTGTGCCGGACGGCCTGTATTTTTCATCCATGAATAGAACGGATGAAAGCGTCTCTCTGCAGGGCTATTCCGAGTCAAACAACCGGGTTTCAGCATTGATGCGCAATCTGGATTCGTCCTACAAATTTGATTCTCCCAATTTGACCAAGGTTGAAGCGGATCCCACTCTTGGCGAGCAGGGCAGCCAGTTTGAGCTGAATGTCAATGTTTCTCCGGCCGAACAAGCGGACGGGGCTGGGGATAAGGAGGGAGCGTAATGGCCTTTAGAGACACCCTCGAACAATTACAGAATATTGATCTGGCGGAGCTGGATTTTGAAAATATCGGCGTATGGCCCTACCCGGTCAGGGTCATACTGTTGGTTTTGCTGGTCATTCTGGTACTGCTGGGCACCTATTTTTTTCATATTCAGGATTTGAACGCCCAACTGGATTCGGAAAAGCAACGGGAAACTCAGCTTAAGCAACAGTTTGAAAACAAGGCCCATCAGGCGGCCAATCTGGACGCGTACCGCAAGCAGATGGCTGAGCTTGAAGAGTCCTTCGAAGTGCTCAGGGCGCAATTCCCAAGCGATACGGAAGTTCCGGGTTTGCTTGAGGATATTACCGAAATTGGCTTGGGCAGCAGTTTGAATATCACCAGCATTGAGCTGCAGCCCGAACGCGCCGCGGAATTGTATGTGGAATTGCCAATAAAAATCACCGCCGAGGGTGGCTATCACGATTTCGGTTCATTTATCAGCGGTGTTGCGGGATTGTCGAGGATCGTCACCCTGCACGACTATGAAATTACCTCTACTAAAAACAGTGGGTTGCTGAAGATGGACATAGAAGCCAGAACCTACCGCTATAAGTTACAGGACGAGTAATCATGGGTATCGGAATAAGATTACTTTCGGTTTGTTCGACACTTGTTTTGTTGGCGGGCTGTTCAAGCGGCGGAGAACACAGCGACCTCTATCAATACATGGATAAGGTCAGGAAGGAGCCGCGGGGAGAAATTGAACCTCTGCCGTCGTTTCGAGCCTACAAGAGTTTTGATTACGCTGCGATTGCCATGCGGAGCCCGTTCGATGCTCCGGTAATAATTGGTGAGAAGCAAAGAGTCGTGGGCAGGTCCACCGTCAAGCCGGATGAAAACAGGCGCAAGGAATACCTTGAAGGGTTTAATTTTGCAGCCCTGTCGCTGGTGGGTTCACTCTCCAGGGATGGCAATGACTGGTCGTTAATAAATGATGGCGAAGGTGGTATTCATCGGGTGAAGGTGGGCAACTATCTCGGTAAAAATCATGGCCGGATAGTCGACATGAGTCCAATAAACGTCGATGTAATAGAAATTGTTCCTGATGGCAAAGGCGGATGGCTAGAGCGTCCCCGGTCTTTGGCGCTGAAAGAGAAGGAATAGAATAAGATGCGCGGAGAAAATCTTATGAAAGGGTATATGCTCAAATTTTCACGGGTTACGCGGGGCGCTGTTTTAGCGGCCTTGGCGATGGCCATTCCGTTATCGGCAAGTGCTTCGGTTATTGAAGATATAAGGTTTGCGTCCCTGCCGGGAGGTAGTTTCGAGATTACCTTGGATTTCTCTGAAGCGCCGCCCGAGCCAAGCGGATACAGTATCGAAGACCCCGCTCGGATTGTGCTCGACATGCCCGGAGTGGAAAGTGCCCTGGAGCAGAAAAAACACGCGTTGTCTTTTGAAAATGCGCGAAGTGCGGTGGTACTCAGCGCCGGCGATAAAACCCGGCTGGTGATCAATTTGCTGCAACCGGCGTCCTATGAATACCGCATTGAAGGAAACAGCCTTGCCGTAGTCGTGGATTCCGGCGCCGCGGCAGGGCCATCGGTGGCGGCCGGCAGTATTCAGCGACGCGCCGCTGCTGCGTCCTCGTTTTTATCCGACGATTCAGGAAGCGTCGAGAGCATTGATTTTAACCGCGGCGAAGCGGGAGAAGGCATCGTGACCGTTGGTCTGACAGATCCGAACACCAGCGTGGATATCAGCCCGCAGGGCAGTGAAATTATCGTCAGTCTTTACCGAACCGGTCTGCCCGAGGAACTGGACCGCCGCCTCGACGTGATTGATTTTGCCACGCCCATAAAGGAGATAGACACCACCTCCGATGGCTCCACCACCACGATAAGGGTGAGTGCGCTCGGCGAGTACGACTATCTCGCTTACCAGGCGGACAATACCTATGTCATCAGCGTTAAGCCATTGACCGAACTCGAGCTGGAGGAGCGAGCGTCGAAATTTGCCTACGTTGGTGAAAAACTCTCCCTTAACTTTCAGGATATCGAAGTCCGTTCAGTGCTGCAGTTGATAGCCGATTTTACCCAGCTCAACCTGGTGGCCAGTGACACGGTATCCGGCAATATTACCTTGCGGCTCGAGAATGTACCCTGGGATCAGGCCCTGGAAATCGTATTAAAGGCCAAGGGGTTGGACAAGCGTCAGGAGGGCAACGTACTGATGGTTGCACCGGCGGCCGAGATCGCCGAACGCGAGAGACTGCAGGTCGAAGCCAACAAGCAGCTCCAGGAGCTGGCGCCGCTGAGGACCGAGTTTATCCGTATCCGTTACGCCGACGCGCGCGAGTTATTCGAGTTGTTCGCCGTACAGGAAGGAAATGGTAGATCCGGCGGGAGGGGCGATGAGAGCGCCACCAGCAGCATACTGTCGGAGCGCGGATCGGCAATTGTTGACGAGCGGACCAATACCATCATCCTGACGGATACCGAGGAGAAAATTCTCGAGTTCAAGCGGCTGATCAAGGAAATTGATGTCCCAATTCAGCAGGTACTTATTGAAGCCCGAATAGTGGTTGCCGACACGGATTTCCGCAAGGAGATAGGAACGCGTTGGGGAATCCAGGGTGCAGAACAGTCGGGCAATGATAACTTTGGTTTCGGCGGTTCGCTGGAGCAATTCGCGGATCCTAATAACCCGATACAGATTTTCAATGCCAATGACCCGGACTCCGAAATTCTGGTCAACGCGGATGCATTGAACGTAGACTTGGGCGTGACTAACCCGGCGGGAAGCATAGCGCTGGAATTCCTGAATGCGGATACATTCATAGACCTTGAACTGAGCGCCCTGGAGCAGGACGGCGGCGGTGAGATTGTTTCACAGCCCAAGGTCCTGACGGGCGATAAACAGAAAGCGGTTATCAAGGCGGGTCAGGAAGTGGCGTTCCAGGAAGCGACGTCCAGCGGTGCCACCAGTGTGGAATTTAAGGAAGCCGTTCTCAAGCTGGAGGTGACGCCACAGATTACGCCGGACAATCGCATTATTCTCGATTTGCTTATTTCACAGGACGCGCTGGGTGATTTCACGCCGCTGGGTGAGCCGACCATCGACGTTACCGAAATCGAAACTCAGGCGTTGGTCGGTGACGGTCAGACGCTCGTACTCGGTGGAATCTTCCAGAATCAGTCCGAAAACCAAGTGGAAAAAGTGCCCCTGTTGGGTGATATCCCGGTTGTCGGCGCGCTGTTCCGCCGCACGCTGAGCGACATTGAGAAGCGCGAGATCTTGATCTTTATCACGCCGAAAATCGTCGATGACAGCCTGATCGATTGAGCCCTTATGCGGATTAGATGAATCCTGACAATATCTTTCTTGTCGGCCCCATGGGGGTCGGCAAGAGCACCATAGGCCGTGTTCTGGCCAAGCGACTGGACTTTGAATTTATCGACCTGGATGCGGAAATAGAGGCCTCCTGCGGCGCCGACATTGCCTGGGTCTTTGACGTTGAGGGAGAAGAGGGTTTCCGTCAGCGGGAGTCTCAGGCGTTGGATAAGTTCAGCCGCAGAAAGCGCGTAGTGATGGCCACCGGCGGCGGAGCCGTCCTCAAAGACCAAAACAGAAGCTTGCTTAGGCAGCGAGGTGCAGTCATCTATCTCAAAGCCTCGGTCGACCAGTTGTATGAGCGAACCCGGTTAGACAAAAAGCGCCCGCTGCTTCAAGTGGAAGACCCCAAGGCGGTTATTGAAAAGCTGGTAAAAGAGCGCGAGCCGCTTTACGAATCAATAGCGGACCTGGTGATCGAAACGGAAAAAAAAAACCCGCAGGCGGTTGCCGCCTATATTGAAAGTCGGCTCCTTTCCCATTAACCTTGAACGCAACACCGCGCACCCGGTCTGACTACAGCAGCGCAGCAGCCTTATCCGATCGACCTCTATGAATACACTCTATGTTGAACTGGAAGAACGCAGTTACCCCATCTATATTGGTGAAGGGTTGCTGGGTCAGCTTGACATAATCAAGCAGCATATCAACGGTCGGCAGGTATTGGTGGTCAGCAACGAGACAATAGCACCCCTTTATCTTGAAAACGTCGTGCTGCAGCTGGAGACTCTAGGGCTGGAAAGCGTTGATTCGCTTGTGCTTCGCGATGGAGAGCGCTACAAGAATACCGACACCTTAAACCTGATATTTACCGCATTGCTTGAATCCCGGCATAACAGATCCACCACACTGATTGCGTTGGGTGGCGGCGTAATAGGCGATATGACGGGTTTCGCGGCAGCCTGTTATCAGCGCGGCGTGGCGTTTATTCAAATACCCACCACCCTGCTGGCCCAGGTGGATTCGTCGGTGGGAGGTAAAACCGCCGTCAATCACCCCCTTGGCAAGAATATGATCGGCGCCTTTCATCAGCCCAATTGTGTTGTCGCCGACACAGCCACGCTGCGCACACTGCCCGAGCGTGAATTTCGGGCCGGGCTGGCCGAGGTAATCAAATACGGCCTGATAAGCGATGCGGCGTTTTTTGAGTGGCTCGAAGCGAATATGCAGCCGTTGCTGGACAGGGACAGCAAAGCGCTGGCATACGCGATCGAAGCCTCCTGTCGCAACAAGGCAAAGGTCGTCGGCCAAGATGAAACCGAGCGCGGCCTGCGCGCGATACTCAATCTCGGTCATACCTTCGGGCATGCGATCGAGACAGTGCAGGGTTACCGGGACTGGCTGCACGGTGAAGCGATAGCCGCGGGAATGGTAATGGCCGCTGAGCTGTCGGTACGACTTGGCAAGCTGACGCCGGGCGACTACCGGAGAGCCAAGGCATTGATTTCAAGCGCTGGTCTGCCGGTTGTCCCGCCCGCCAGCATCAGCGAATCAGAGTTTCGTGCGGCCATGTCCGTGGACAAGAAGGTAACGGGGGGTGGCATCAGGCTGGTGTTGCTCTCCGGTGTCGGTTGCGCATTCATCACGGATGATTTTGACGATAACCTGCTTTCCCTAACCCTTAACGGGTCAAATTTGACAGATTAGCCAAATTATGCCCTGTTAACACCGGGTTTCGCGCAATTTGTCCCGCGCCAGCGTCATGTGTAAAATGTCGTTCCTTTTCGCCCGAGGTACGCTTACCTTCCTTGCGGTTTTTTTAATGTATTGTTTTTTAAGTAGATTTTGTTATGTCGGCAGGCCTTTACCGGTTAGATGAATTCAAGGATAACTGTGGTTTCGGACTTATTGCGCACCTTAAGGGTGAGCAAAGCCATCGCCTGTTGAGAACCGCAATCGAGGCCCTCACCTGTATGACCCACCGCGGCGGTATTGCCGCAGACGGCAAAACCGGTGATGGTTGCGGCCTGTTGTTGCAAAAGCCGGATCGTTTCCTTCGCCAGGTTGCCGAAGATGAATTCGGCGCTGTACTCGGTGATGTTTACGCCGTCGGCTCAGTGATGATTAGCCAGGATCAACAGCAATACGCACAGGCGAAGGCGGTTTTCGAGGGGGAGTTATCTCGGCAAAGCCTCAATATTGTCGGCTGGAGAGAGGTGCCAACCGACAGCGGTTGCCTGGGTGAAATCGCGCTGCAAACGCTGCCCCTGTTTGCCCAGGTGTTCATCACCGGGGAGTCTATCGATGAAACAGCGTTAAACGCCAGATTATTCATTGCCAAGCGCTGCATAGAAAAGCGCCTGGAAGACGACGAATCCTTTTATATTGCCAGTCTTTCCGCAAGCGTTCTCAGCTACAAGGGATTGATGATGCCGGTGGACCTACCCAGGTTTTATCGCGACCTGGCCGACGAGCGGTTGGAAACGGCAATCTGTGTTTTCCATCAGCGTTTTTCCACCAATACATCCCCCAAATGGCCACTGGCGCAGCCTTTCAGGTTGTTGGCGCACAACGGCGAGATTAACACCATTACGGGCAACCGGAACTGGTCGGTTGCGCGCACCCCCAAATTTCAGTCGCCGCTGGTTCCGGATCTGAATGAGGCGCTGCCGCTGGTGAATAGCACCGGCTCGGATTCCTCGAGTTTGGACAATATGCTGGAAGCCTTGCTTGCCGGCGGGATGCTGCTGCACAAGGCGGTGCGGTTACTGGTGCCGCCGGCCTGGAACAATGTCGAGGACTTTGATCCGGCGCAACGCGCCTATTTTGAATACTCCTCGATGCATATGGAACCCTGGGACGGTCCCGCCGGACTGGTCATAACGGATGGTCGCTACGCGGTGTGCACGCTGGATCGCAATGGCCTGCGTCCGTCTCGCTGGGTGTTGACCGACGACGATATTATCACCGTTGCTTCCGAAGTGGGGGTTTATGACTATGCGCCCGAATCGGTGGTTGCCAAGGGGCGTCTGGGGCCCGGCGATATCCTGTCGATTGACACGCAAACCGGCAAGATTCAGTACACCGAGGATGTCGACAGAGAGCTGGCCGCGGGAAACCCCTACAAACAGTGGTTGCGTGAGGGAGCGCTGAAAATAGAATCCACTATGGACCTGGAGTCGATAGAGCTGGAAGGTTCGAGGAGTCGCGAAGAGATTCGTCTGTATATGAAAATGTACCAGGCCACCATGGAAGAGCGGGACCAGGTGTTGCGCCCACTGGCGGAGACCGGTCAGGAGGCTGTCGGTTCCATGGGCGACGACACGCCTATGGCGGTGCTTTCCAAGAAGGAGCGAAGCCTGTACGACTATTTCCGCCAGCAGTTCGCGCAGGTTACCAACCCGCCGATAGATCCTCTGCGCGAGGCGATAGTCATGTCGTTGGGTGTGCAACTCGGTCGAGAGTTGAGCCCGTTCGAAGAGACGCCGGAACACGGTAACCGCATTAACTTGAGCAGTCCGGTGCTTTCGCCGCGCAAATACTTCGCGATAAAGAACCTTGAACGAGACCAATACCGGTCCAGGAAATTCAACTTACAGTACGACCCGCGGCAGCAGAGCCTGGATGCCGCAATCGACCAGCTTTGTGACCATGTCGAAGCGGCGGTAAGGGAGGGTGTGGTTATCTGCATCCTGTCCGACTCAGGACTAACGGAAGATAAACTGCCTATCCAAATGTTGCCGGCTGTGGGTGCGGTACACCATCATCTGATTAACAAGGGGCTGCGTTGTGATGCCAACATTATTGCCAGCACCGGTACCGCGCGCGACTCGCATCAGATAGCCACGTTGATCGGTTACGGGGCTTCCGCGGTCTACCCCTATCTCAGTTACCACATTCTCAGTGACCTGATAGACAGCGGTGAGTTGATCGTCGATGTGGATACCGCGTTTAAGCACTACCGCAAAGGCATCAACAAGGGGTTACTGAAAATCCTCTCGAAAATGGGTATCTCCACGATAGCCTCCTACCGCGGCGCGCAATTGTATGAAATTGTCGGTCTGTCCGAGCCGATTGTCGATCGCTGTTTCGCCAATACGCCCAGCCGCATCAAGGGCGCGGACTTTGTAGACTTACAGAAGGACCAGGCCCAACTCGCCAAATTGGCCGGGAATGCACGCAAAACCATCAGTCCGGGCGGCCTGCTGAAATATATACACGGGCAGGAGTACCACGCATTTAATCCCGATGTGGTGCAATACCTGCATTTGGCGGTACAAAACGGTGACTACCAAGCGTGGAAAAAATATGCCGAGCTGGTCAATCGACGCCCGGTGGCGACCTTGCGGGATTTACTCGACCTGCGACCGAGCAATGCGGAAATTCCGCTGGAGCAGGTAGAGCCGGCCGAGCAAATTTTGAAGAGATTCGATTCGGCGGGTATGTCACTGGGCGCGTTGTCGCCGGAGGCCCACGAAGCCCTGGCGGAGGCTATGAACACCCTGGGCGGTCGTTCCAACTCCGGCGAGGGCGGCGAGGACGAAGTCCGCTACGGCACGGCCAGGGTATCCAAGATCAAGCAGGTGGCGTCCGGTCGCTTTGGCGTCACGCCGCACTACCTCAGAAATGCCGAGGTCATCCAAATTAAGGTGGCCCAAGGGGCTAAACCGGGAGAGGGCGGCCAGTTGCCGGGCGGTAAAGTGAATGAACTGATCGCCAGGTTGCGCTATTCGGTTCCCGGTGTGACACTAATTTCGCCGCCACCGCACCATGACATCTACTCCATTGAAGACCTGGCGCAGCTGATTTTTGATCTCAAGCAGGTGAATCCCGATGCGCTGGTGTCCGTCAAGCTGGTCTCCCGCCCCGGTGTCGGCACCATTGCCGCCGGTGTGGCAAAAGCCTATGCCGACCTTATTACCATTTCCGGCTATGATGGCGGCACCGCGGCCAGCCCGCTGAGTTCCATCCGTTACGCCGGCTCGCCCTGGGAACTGGGGCTGTCGGAAACACACCAGACGCTACGCGCCAACGATTTACGCGACAAAGTCAGGGTCCAGACGGACGGCGGACTAAAATCCGGCCTGGATGTGGTAAAAGCAGCGATTCTCGGCGCGGAGAGTTTCGGTTTCGGCACCGCGCCAATGGTGGCGCTGGGGTGTAAGTACTTGCGTATCTGCCACCTGAACAACTGTGCAACCGGTGTTGCCACCCAAGACCAGCGACTCAGGGACGGCTACTACCGCGGTACGGTGGAGATGGCGATGAATTTCTTTCGCTTTGTGGCGGAGGAGACGCGCGAGTGGATGGCCAAACTCGGCGTCGCGTCGCTCGAGGAACTGGTGGGGCGCGTAGATTTGCTGGAGGTGTTGCCAGGCGTTACGGATAAACAGCAGCGGTTGGACTTGAGCCCGATCATCCACACCGACGAATTGCTGCAATCGAAACCGCAAACCTGCAAAATCCCGAAAAATGACCCTTTCGACAAGGGCGAGCTGGCGGAGAGAATGGTTGCCGATATACTGCCCGCCATTGAGGCCAAACAGGGAGGCGAATTCAGCTACCGGGTGGGTAACTGCGACCGGTCGATCGGCGCGCGTCTATCCGGCGAAATCGCCCGTCTGCATGGCAATAGGGGTATGGTGGGCCATCCTATCAAATTAAAACTGGAAGGCGTCGCGGGGCAATCGTTGGGTGTGTGGAATGCCGGCGGGTTGGACATATACCTGCGGGGCGACGCCAACGACTATGTCGGCAAGGGTATGGCGGGCGGCAAGTTGGTTATCGCGCCTCCGGAGGGAAGCCGTTTTGCCAGCGAGAAGACGTCTATAATGGGTAATACCTGCTTGTATGGTGCTACCGGTGGGCAAATCTTTGCCGCCGGCGCGGCCGGGGAGCGCTTTGCGGTTCGCAATTCGGGCGCCCGAGCGGTTATTGAAGGCGCCGGGGATCACTGTTGCGAGTACATGACCGGTGGTGTCGTGGTGGTGCTTAACACACCCGGATATAACTTTGGCGCCGGCATGACCGGTGGTTTTGCCTATGTACTCGACCTGGAGCGCCAGTTTGTGGATCGCTACAATATGGAGTTGATCGAAATTCGCCGCATCACCACAGAATCGACGGAGGCGCACCGTTATCATTTGAGGGATATGCTGGATAAGTTTATTGCCGAAACCGGCAGCGAATGGGGTAGGGAAGTCTGTGAGAATTTTGAAGACTATGTATCAAAATTCTGGTTGGTAAAACCCAAAGCGGCAAGCCTGAGAAGCTTGTTGCACAGCACTATTGCCGAGCCTCAATAGAGAAAATTGCCATGACTAAAAGACTGAACAATCTATTTCAGTTTATCGAGGTGCCGCGCCAGGATCCGGATAAAAAGGATATGGCGCTGCGCACCGGCAGCTTCACTGAAATCTATGAACCATTCGAACAGCAACGAGCGGCCGATCAAGCGCATCGCTGTCTGGAGTGTGGTAATCCCTATTGTGAATGGAAATGCCCCGTTCACAACTACATTCCCAACTGGCTGAAATTATTGTCGGAAGGCAACATCATGGAGGCCGTGGAGCTATGCCACGAAACCAATACGCTTCCGGAAGTCTGTGGTCGGGTCTGCCCCCAGGACAGGCTGTGCGAGGGCGCCTGCACATTGAATGACGATTTTGGTGCGGTGACCATCGGCAACGCGGAGAAATATATCACCGACACGGCTTTTGCCATGGGCTGGCGCCCCGACATGTCAAAGGTGGTCTGGACGGACAAAAAAGTCGCTATTATCGGTGCCGGACCGGCGGGGTTGGGCTGCGCGGACGTGTTGGCCCGCAACGGCGTAAAGTCCGTTGTGTTTGACCGCTACCCTGAAATCGGCGGCCTGCTGACCTTCGGGATTCCCGAGTTCAAGCTCGAAAAGTCCGTTATGCAACGGCGGCGGGAAATTTTTCAGGATATGGGTATTGAGTTCCGCCTGGAAACCGAAGTCGGCAAGGATATAAAAATTGAAGAACTGCTGGGCGGCTACGACGCTGTATTCATGGGCATGGGCACCTACACCTACATGAAAGGCGGTTTTCCCGGTGAAGACCTGCCGGGTGTCTACGACGCACTGCCCTTTCTGGTCGCCAATGTTAACCGCAATATGGGGTGGGAAAAGGATGCGAACGATTTCGTTAGTGTCGCCGGTAAACGGGTAGTGGTTCTGGGTGGCGGCGACACCGCCATGGACTGCAACCGAACCTCGGTGAGACAGGGCGCCCAAAGCGTGCATTGCGCCTACCGGAGGGACGAGGAAAATATGCCGGGGTCTCGCCGCGAAGTGCAAAATGCCAGGGAAGAGGGCGTACAATTTTTGTTTAACCGGCAACCGGTGGCCTTGGTGGGCGACGGTAAGGTCGAGGGCGTAAAACTGGTGACTACCCGACTTGGTGAACCGGACGAAAATGGTCGCCGTCGCCCGGAGATTATCGAGGGCAGTGAAGAGATCCTGCCCGCGGACTTGGTGCTGGTGGCCTTCGGTTTCAAACCCAGCCCGTCGTCCTGGTTTGCCGATGCAGGGGTGGCGCTTAACGATTGGCAGGGTGTGATTGCCGAAGAAGATCAAGAATACAAGTTCCAGACTTCCAACCCCAAGATTTTCGCCGGCGGCGATATGGTAAGGGGGTCCGACCTGGTGGTTACCGCCATCTGGGAAGGGCGTCAAGCCGCGGAGGGCATATTGGATTATTTGGAGGTTTAAGGGGAAACGTGAGATGACAGACACATCTCTCATCTCCCATCTTCCATAACAACAATGACTGAACTGAAGAACGATCGTTTCCTGCGCGCCTTGCTGAGGCAGCCTGTAGACGCCACGCCCGTGTGGATGATGCGCCAAGCGGGGCGTTACCTGCCGGAATACCGGGCCACGCGATCCAGGGCAGGCAGTTTCATGGGACTGTGCACCAACCCCGAATTGGCCTGCGAAGTGACCTTGCAGCCTTTGGAACGCTACCAATTTGATGCGGCGATCCTGTTTTCGGATATTCTTACAATTCCGGACGCTATGGGCCTGGGGCTGTATTTTGAAGAGGGCGAAGGTCCCAAGTTCAAGCAGCCGGTTCGCAGCGCGGAGGAAATTGAAAAACTCGACGTCATAGACCCGTCCGGGAAGCTCTCCTATGTGACGGATGCGGTTTCTCTGATTCGCAGGGAACTGAATGGCAGCGTGCCGCTGATCGGGTTTTCGGGAAGCCCTTGGACCCTGGCCACCTATATGGTTGAAGGGGGCAGCAGCCGCGATTTTCCCCGTATCAAAACGCTCGCCTTCAATCAACCGGAACTACTGCATCGCCTGCTGGATGTGCTGGCCGAATCGGTTACCCTGTACCTGAATGCCCAGATAGCGGCCGGCGCCCAAGCGGTGCAGATTTTTGATACCTGGGGCGGCGCCCTCTCCCACAACGCTTACCAACAGTTTTCGCTGGCGTATATGAAAAAAATCGTTGCGGGGCTGGTGGCGGAATCCGAGGGCAGGCCGGTGCCGGTTATCCTGTTTACCAAGGGTGGCGGGCAATGGCTCGAGTTGATCGCGGAAAGCGGCTGTCACTGCTTGGGGTTGGATTGGACCACCCATATTGGCGAGGCCCGGGCGCGGGTTGGCGATAAAGTCGCCCTGCAGGGGAATATGGACCCGGCGGTATTGCGCGCCGAACCCGGCCGCATCGAGCAACAGGTCGGAGAGATTTTAGCCCAATTTGGACCGGGGAATGGCCATGTATTCAATCTCGGCCACGGGATTACCCCCGATATCCCGCCAGACAGGGTTGCCGCCTTTGTGAACGCGGTTCATGACCAATCTGTGACCTATCACCGGAATTAAAAATTTACCCCGCCGATTGTCCTCAAATGTGACCGGCTATACCGGGTTGCGTTGCTTTTCAATGACTTAGGCTTAAGCTTACCTCAAACGCTGTGACAAATTGTGACAACAAAGTGACAAGTAACGTCACCGGGGTGACCAGCGTGGGTGCTTGGCTGACGTATCTATTCTCTATAAACCAGGTTAGCTAACTTAATTTCGGACAATTTCGATGGGCATTAAGCAGGTTCAACTGAACACTTCACAACTGATGCTGGGAATGTATGTTTCCAAGTTGGATCGCCCCTGGTCGCAAACGCCGTTTCCGTTGCAGGGGTTTTTGGTGCGTACGCCAAAAGACATCAATATGCTCAAAGCCTATTGTGAATATGTCTATATAGATGTTTCCAAGGGACGCGCCCCGCTGGAAAAAGGCGCAATTCCGCAGAAGGCCACCATAACCAACAAAGCCCCGCTTTCTGAAAAAGTGGTATCCGCCGTCTCGGCGGCGCCGTCTCACGCTGTTTCAAACCGCTCCGCCGCTATTGTGGTTCGCCGCAATGTCTACCAGAAGGCGATTCCGCTGAATGTCGAGGTTAAACAGGCGGAAGTTGCCCTGAAATCCTTGGGCGATCACCTGTTCCAGGCGACCAAACTGATAGCCAGGGACAAACCGGTGGACTACCAGGCGTTGCGCGGCAGTGTCGATAAGATGGTGGACAGCGTCGTCCGCTGTCCAGATGCGTTCACCTGGTTAATGCGATTGCGCTTGAAAGATCAACACACCCACGATCACTCATTGAGGTCAGCCTTGTGGGCGGCCCAATTCGCGCGTTTTATCGGCTTGCCCAAGGACGAGATCAGCGTGCTATGCATGGGCGTGCTGATGAAAGATATCGGCAAGCTAAAAATACCCACCTCCATACTTCGCAAAAGTCAGCGCACCCCTGAAGAAGAGGAAATCTACCGCACATTTGTCGACAAGGGTGTGGAGATGTTGCGCAACACCCGCAATGTGGAACCGAGGGTTATTTCGGTTGTAAAAAACCATTGTGAGCGGTTTAACGGCTCGGGCTTTCCGCAGGGTTCGAGCAACAGCAAAATTCCCTTGCTGGCGAGGATAGCCGGTATCGCGACTACCTATGATGCCATCTCGAACCCGCGCGAGTCATCCGATCCATTGGCGCCGTCGAAAGCCGTAAGCGCGCTTTACAATATGCGAGACAAGCAGTTTCAGGAAGACCTGGTGGTGCAGTTTATCAAGTCCATCGGTCTGTATCCCACCGGGACAGTTGTTGAACTGACTACCGGAGATATCGGCATCGTTGTCGAACAGCATGAAGATTCGCGCCTAACGCCGCAGGTTGCGGTAATGGCAGACGGCGTTTCACAGGGCGACTATGTGCTTATCGATTTGTTGGACGAGCAGACTTCACGGGACGATTTAGTTAAAAATGGGTTTGAGCAGGCCTCGTCCGTGGCGAAACTGGCGATAGCGAGGGATCTAGAGCCGTCGGGTTACGGCATAGATATGTCGGCGGTATCCGACCTCTTTATGAAATCCACCAGCGCGCAATTGGCCAGAGTTGCGGGACCCAAAGCGGCCGGCTTCTTTGCACAGCTGAGAGGAAAGCTGCGCTAGTACTCCTTCAAGGTGATAATGACGGCTGCAGCGTTGTTGTGGTGTTTCGCCACAAGGCGCAGCTCGCCGCTAAGGGTGGTTCCCTTTGCCAGGGCTGCAACGCGGTGGCGGGACACCACAGCAGC
>JANQKW010000243.1 GCA_028280905.1 Porticoccaceae bacterium | reverse complement strand
GGGGACAGTGTTTGGGACCCTCGTCGACAGGGATGTCGACGCGGAGCTTACAGGGAGGTATTCACAGCGAGTCCCAAACACTGTCCGCAGATGGCCGCGAGATACTGGCACCAAACCAAGAAAAGAAACGTCCTCTATTGGCACAATACTGCCCTTAAGGCCATTGGAGCCTACTACAAATGACGTCTGACCAAGCACAAATTAATACACCAAAGGCCTGTTTACAGGCCTTAAACCAAATCCTCGTAAGGGTTTTCGCTAGGCAAATCAATCGCATTGGCATAGCCGGGAATTTTAATTTGCTCGCTGGACAACGCTATCTGATCCTCCGGAATCGTGGACTCCCCAAAGCGATAGAACGGATTTAATTCACCCCGGTCAGCGGCTCCCTCATATTCACCCACTGCCTCGCGCACAGCCTCGCGCCTGTCGAGGTAGCTATTCCACTCCGCCCCGTGACGCTTGCTCAACATGCTTTCCGCAATTCGAGGCGACAGGATAACGCCGGTGGCATTGTTACCGCCGAACCCCTTAGCGTTGACGAAACTCACATCCACACCCGTTTCGCGAAGGTCGAGATCCTGCAATGGAAACCTAAGTCGCTGCTGGTACACGTCATCGGCAATGCGATCAACCGTCTTGATGCCGGGAATAATGCCGTGACGGAAAATACCCAAGCTGGCGATTACCTGATCACCACTGGCGGTTGCCATGGTATGTCCCAAATAGGCCTTAACTGCCGCCACCGGCCAATCAGTGATACCGAATGTCTCCGCCACCCGGTCGATAAGATAGGATTCCGTAATACGATTTTGCGGCGTACTGGAGCCGTGCGCCTGCACGATGCTGTGCCGCGCTATGGTTTCCGAGCCAAGGATGGCCTGTGCCGACGATACCGCCTTGGCAAAACTGATCAGATTCCCCGCCCCCGGACTGGAAATGGATTTTTTTATGCCGTCCGCATTAATAAACACATCAGTCGCGGCGCCGAAAATATCAGCGCCCAGCTCGATAGCCAAAGCATCGTCCATCAATACCATATACTGGGTGGATTCGCCCATCGTAAAACCGCAGTTTTCACCAAACGGCCGGCTGGCACGGCGCCAGTCAGGTGTTGTGACGCCATCCAGTTTGCACAGACCCTCATCCGTGGCCAACGCGCTCATATTGGCGAAACCTTCCATGAGTTCCGCGTCGACCGGCGCTTCGGCATCGCCGACAATGGCAACCCGACGGTGACCGCGCCGGATATCCGCCAGCGCTGATCTCAGGTTATACAGAAACGTTGCGCAGGCCCCGGCGACCGCCTCCGTGTGGCCGACATTGCCCAGCACATAGGCGTTGATGAAATCCGCGGGCATGCTGTTCATGCTCAGCGGCACCTGCTTGGAGGTTGAGCGGCCGCCTTGCGCGCGTGCGCGGAATAATCCACTAAACCCTTCATCCCCCACCTGGCCAAATATGCTGCTGGCATAGACGCCAACCTGGTCCGGACTAACGCTGTCGAGGATTCGCTGCCAGGGCATGCCCACCGACTGGATCGCATCGGAAGCACCGAGTATAGCCAGCTGCAACCCCCTGGGCTGAAAGCGCGCGTTGTAGTAGCCGGAGGGATCGAAGCCGGACGGCAATTGGCCCGCAGCCTTCACTTTAAAGTCTCGCTGACCGGGAAACAGCAGCGTTTGGCTATCGGAAAGGGTAACCCGGCACTCGGTTTCCGACACAGCTTCGACTCGCCAATCCCGGGGGATGATCTCCGGCAACTGGCGCTTGCTTACGGTAAAGCTCATGGATTCACCCGCGTGGGTTTTAGCATCCATCGAAGGTTGCCAAGGTGTGGCGTCCACATCAAAGTAGCTTTTCTCGATGCGTCGCACCAGGGTGCCATCCAACACCTGCTGCCGATAGGTTTGCGCAACCTGATCGGCGCTTAACAGCGAGCCGTCGGCGGATCGGTAGCCCGTCTCCTCAGGAGTGACCAATTGCATCAGGCAAGCCAATCCAAGCAGCGTTTTTTGTTGCTCGCCATCGCTGAGGCTGTCAAATATCATGCGCCGATAGGATTGGTAAAACGAGCTTCGGCCCGCGGCGTTAAAACCGCCAAAACCAACTATTACCGGAAGTGCTTGCATTAATAATCCCTAATCCCTTGATTTCATTATGAGATTAAATTCTATCAGCAACCCCCTGTTGAAATTGTGCCATATACGCCATATATTGTGCCGTTATGGCCAAAGGTGATTCAGATACCTCAACCGTGTTCCGCATTGGCGTGGTGCTTTACGACAACCTGTTAGGCACCAGTGCGACACTCCCGGTAGAAATGCTTAAGACCGCCGAAGCGGCCGCCAGGGCAACCGGCGACAACTCCCGGCGTATCGAAGTCGTCGCGATTTCGATCGATAAGCAACCGGTACATTCACCGTCGGGTTTCGATTTCGTTCCCACTCACGTGAGCGGCAGTGAACCGGAATGCGACCTTATCAATCTGCCGACACTGTGGCGAAACCCGCGCCCGGCGTTAATCAAGTACCGGGCATTGGTGCCCTGGCTTTACAGGCTTATCCAACGGGGCTGCACCGTGACGTCGGTGGGAACCGGCGTCTGCTTCCTAGCTGAAACCGGCCTGCTCGACGGGCTTCCCGCGACCACCCACTGGCACTATTTCGACCAGTTCCAGCGGGATTATCCCAGGGTGCAACTCAAGCGGCAGTTCTTTACCACTCAGGCCGGCAACCTGTACTGCGCCGCTAGCGTCAACGCCATGGGGGAGTTGATGGTGCATTTGGTCAACCGCCTCTACGGCCGGCAAGTGGCCTCTTTAGTGGAACGAAATTTCTTCCACGAAATCCGCAACGCGTTTGAACCGCAGAGTTTTTTCAGCGATTCAGTGAAGCAGCACCCCGATGAGCAAATCACCCAGGCGCAGATATGGCTGGAAGACAATTTCCACACCAGCGTGAAAGTATCTGAACTGGCTGAAAAATTCGGCTTTAGCCAACGGAATTTTGACCGCAGATTCAGCAATGCGCTGGGTAAGACGCCTCTTCAATATTTGCAGGATACACGCTTGAGAAACGCCAAGGAATTGCTGAAGAGTTCGAACCTTTCAATCGCTGAAGTGGCCAATCACTGCGGCTATCAGAGCGCATCTTCTTTCGCGCGGGTGTTTCAGAAAGCGTTTCACACCTCGCCGCGCAAGTACCGCGGTACGGTCAGGGCTAAGCTATTTAGCCCTAGCTGAACTCTTGTTACGGAAACAGGATTCCGGGCTGTGTGATGCAATTGCGGGAAAACTAAGCAACAGTTGACGCCCTGACAAATCGCTCGAGGGATTCGAGGTCGGGAATAATGGCCTGCCGCTCATCCAGTTCCACTTTCATGCGGACATAGTCGTTGGCTTCCGCATTGCGCAGCGTCTTGATCTCGTCGTGTTCCGCAATCCTCGCCGGCTGGGGCAGTTCGTTGAGCAGTATGGCATAGAAATCGGTGCCCTTGCCCTTGCCGAGGGTGTTCAGTACCAGTACTTTTGGCTCCTCTCCCAATGCCATTTTCTCGCTGCCGACCAGTTGCTCGAATGCCACCAGCGGCAACTTGATGTTGCGCCACGCAATCCACCCGTGCAACCAGTCTAGACCCTCGGCAGGGTCAGTGACATTCACGTCTAGGACCACTTCGGCGATCGCCGACATGGGCAATAGCAGCGTCACATCGCCCAAATCGGCAAACATACTATCTACGACCTGGTCATCCAATTGTTTGTTAAAGCCGGTATGTTCCATAGCATTCTCGACGGGTCGGCGTCATTACGACACGCTTATTCCCACTAACTCGTTAATATTGGCCAACAGTTCTTCCTCCTGGTAGGGCTTGCCTAGGTACTTTTCGACACCGATGCTTAGCGCCCGCTCCTTGTGCTTTTCACCGGACCTGGAGGTAATCATGATAATGGGAATTTCTTTCCAATGCCCGGTGGTCTTGACGCGCGTCGCAACTTCAAAACCGTCCATCAGCGGCATCTCAATATCCAGCAGCATCACATCGGGTTGGTGGTCTTGCAGCAGTTTCATCGCCTCAATGCCGTTTTTCGCCGTCAGCACGTTGAAACCTTCCCGCTCCAGGAACCGCCCCGCCACCTTGCGAACGGTAACCGAGTCATCTACTACCATGACCGTGGGCACGGCTGACTCAGCCGCGGCGGGATCCTTGCTTTTCAAGACCTGCAGGCTCTGTCCGGCCGCAGTTCGGGTACGCAACAATCCCAACAAGTCGAGAATCACCACGACCCGCCCGTCGCCCAGCACGGTAGCGCCCGAAAGCCCAGGTACGATACTGAACTGCGGGCCTATGCTCTTAACCACAATTTCACTGTTATTAAGCAGCTCGTCCACCTGAACGGCGAAGTTGCGTTTTTCCGAATGCACCAACACCAAGTAAACGGTTTTTTTGGTGTCATCCAGCCGCGGCGCTATCTCTTCGCTCAGCAAATTTCCCAGATAACAGACTTCGTATTCCTGGCCCCCGTATTCCAATCGCGACTCGGGATATTCGTAATAGGTTTCCAACTCGGCCGGCGTGATATTTACCACGCCATCGATGGAGTTGAGGGGGATGGCGTAAAGGTCTTCCGCCACTTCCACCATCAGCGCGCGATTAATGGATACGGTGAACGGCAGGCGGATGGAAAAGCGGCTGCCCTTGTTTTTGATGGTATCGATATCGACGTTGCCACCCAGTGCTCTGACCTGGTGGTGAACCACATCCATGCCAACCCCGCGCCCGGATACCTGGGTGAGTTCCGTGGAGGTGGTGAAACCCGCTTCGAAGACAAACTGGATAATTTCGTCGTCGCCCAGCTTGGCCTTTTTCTCCATTAATCCTTTTCGGATCGCGCTCTGGCGAATGGCGTCGATATCGAAACCGCGCCCGTCGTCCGCGAGCTGGATCAGAATATCGCCGCCCTGGCGGGTCAGGCTCACAACTATGCTGCCCTGCTGCGGCTTGCCCAGTTTTTTGCGAGTATCGGCGTCTTCGATACCATGGTCAATGGCGTTGCGAATCATATGCTCAAGCGGCGCTATCATTTGCTCCATCACCGAGCGATCCATCTCGCCGTCTGCATTGGTCAGCGTCAGCTTCACCTGTTTGCCCAATTCATCGGCAACCTGGCGCACAATGCGACGCAGCCGCGGCACGATTCGCGAGAAGGGTACCATGCGCGTGCGCATCATACCTTCTTGCAGGTCCGCGTTGATTCGCGATTGCTCCAGCAACTGCGTTTCCGCATCCCGCGCCTTGTTGATCAGCGTATCTTTTAGGTCCTGCAAATCGGAGGCTGATTCCAGCAGGCCCCTGGATAATTGCTGGAGCTGCGAATAGCGGTCCATCTCCAGCGGGTCGAAGCTCTCTATCATGGCGGAGGCTTCAATCTGCTCGCGACGGAACATCACCTGCGCATCCGTTTCCACGCCAATCCTGCGCACCTGGTCTTGCAAGCGCCGGATGGTGGCGTCCATCTCTTCCAGCGCAAAACTGAACTCGCTGATCTGCGCTTCGATCCTGCCGCTGGCGATACTGGTTTCGCCGGCCAGGTTAACCAGCCGCTCCAACACGCCTGTGGAAATGCGGATCATTTCCTGCGCGGCGCTGGCATGACGCTCCAGTTGCGGAAGGTCAGCGGCGGCTTCGTCGTCCAGCTCCGCGACCGTCAGCAGGTCTTCGTCGGCCTCGGGAACTTCGACTTCGTCGACCTCCTCCTCAAGCGCCGGCTCCTCGACCGGCTCTGCGGTCAGTAGGTTTTCAGCGTGTTCCGCCGCGCGCTGTAAAAAGTCCTGCTGCTTAGTCAAGTAGGCAAAGATCTCTTCAGAGAGGCCGCCGTTAGGTAGTCCGGAACCCTGCTCCTCGAGGGTAATAATATCGGTTTCCAATTCGTGGCTGAGGTCTCCCAGTTGCGTCAACCCAACCATACGGGCGCCCCCTTTCAGGGTGTGCAGATACCTTTTCAGCGCTTCAATCGCCGCCGAATCCGCCGTGCCGGCAGTAAAGCTATCTTTCCATCTGCTGAGGTTATTATCTATTTCTTCCAGTAACTCGTTAGCTTCAACCGTGAAGGTTTCAAGAATATCCCTGTCGATATCGTCGATGCTGACCTCCACAACCTCCGGATCGGCCCGCATGGTAAATTCTAGCTCTGCTTTTGCATCCGCCGTTTCTGTTTCCTGTTCTGGTTCAACTGCAGGCTCAGGCGTGGACATCGCAGCGACGTCATTAAGTTTCTCCACCAATTCGGGCGACAGGGGCTCGACGTCGCCATTGGCGGCCACGCAATCCATCTGGTTGAGCAGCGTTTGGTGCGCGAGGCCAAGGCGTTCTATCACGTCTTCATCGGACGGAATGGCTTTATCGGCAATATTCTTATAGGCGTCAAGCAACAAGGACGCCAAGACGGACATGGGTTCAATCGCCGCTTGGCCAGCTGCTTCGACAAGCGTTCCGAGTTCCTCGGCAACACTGTCGGCGAAGCCGCAATCACCGCCCTGTTCGCGCCATGCTTGCAGCAGGCGATCGGCATCGAGCAATTGCGTCATCCCCTTCGCCATAAAGCCGTTGAGCGATTCCGGATCCGCCTGTTGTTGGCCGCCCTGTTCTTTGCGCGCGCGGTCCCCGACGCCGGTTTTTCTCAGCTGCTTGAGCCGGCTTTTAAAATTGTCCAGATCATCAATGGCTACCGGATTACCCGCATAAATCTGGGTGATGCCGGTTCGCATATGGGCGACGGCTTCGACCAGCAAAGCCAGAATGTCCTCACTGACTTCTGCCTGCTGATCGCGTAGTTCTTTAAAGAATTTCTCCAGCGGAGTTACCAAATCGCCAATTGGCACTATGCCGGCCATCTTGGCGCTGCCGCGCAGGGTATGCAGCGCACGCTGTACGCCGCTGTGCGGCACATCGAATAGCGGCGCCCGCTCTTGTTGCTCGGCGATAAATGCCTCGAGTGTAGCCAGGTGCGCTTCGGCCTCTTTGGCGAAGATGGACAAAACGGCGCCCTGATCGGATTCCGCCTGTTCCGCCGGGTCGTCCCCGGTGGTCTGCGCTGCCGGCTGCTCCTCGGCAACGGGTTCCGGCGGCGGTTGGGATTCTTGCGCCTGCGGCTGCAGGGCGTCTTCGCCCCTGGCCACTGCGTCAGC
>JANQKW010000274.1 GCA_028280905.1 Porticoccaceae bacterium | reverse complement strand
CGCCCCCCTGCGAGTCGCTGTTCGGCGAGGCGCTGAAACTCGAACCCGGGCTGCGCCATCAGCTTGAGATAGTTTCCAAGTGCGGCATCAAGCTGATGCCGGCCGGCAAACAAGTGGGGCATTACAACTGCAGCAACGCGGCGATTGTTGCATCGGTGGAAACCTCTCTGTCACGGCTCGGCGTGGACTACCTAGACGCCCTGTTAATCCATCGACCCGATTTCCTGATGGATGCCGACGAGGTGGCGGAAGCGTTTACCCGGCTTGCCCAAAGCGGCAAGGTCAACCATTTCGGCGTGTCAAACTTTACCCCGTCGCAGTTTGCCCTGTTGCAGTCGCGCCTCGATGCACCGCTGGTTACCAACCAGGTTGAAATGAACCCGTTCAATTTTCAGGTAACCGAAGATGGCACCCTGGACCAGCTCCAACAGTTGCGCGTTCGTCCAATGGCCTGGTCCTGCCTGGCCGGAGGGCGCATTTTCCACGAGCAGTCCGAGCGGGCAACCCGGTTGCGCGACGTGCTCGCCGAGTTGCAACGGGAACTCGGCTGCGCTGCCATTGATCAGGTTATTTATGCCTGGCTAATGCGTATGCCTTCGAGCCCGGTAGCGATATCCGGCAGTGGCAATATCGACCGGGTACGTTCGGCCGCGGAGGCGCTGCCGCTGCAAATGAGCCAGGAGCAATGGTACCGGATATGGGTGGCGGCAAAAGGGCGGCCAGTGCCCTGACGCGAATGCAGATTTTGCAGCGGCAATAATCTGCCCTGTGCCGCACTAGGCTAAACCGTTACCGCCACACGCAGCGCATCCAGCCGCCATTCGGCTTTGGCGATATATCGCCGTAACGCATCCGTAGTCTGCTCAATATAGTCGATCTCCTCCCGGCGAATATTGGGGTTGACCTGCGCCAGCGCCACCAGCCTGTCTCTCTCAGCCTGCTGGTAACGTTCCATTTCTGCAATCGCGCGGTCGATAACCGCTTCCTCGTTACGATGATTCACCGCGGCCAATTCCAAGGCGCGCTTGATCATCTCTGCTATTTGCGGGCGGGCGTGGCGCACCAGGTCTTGGGCGGTGCCCCTGGCGACCTGCCGCCCCAGTTTGTCGAAATGCTGTGAAGAGATCAGGTGGGTAAGGTCATCGCCCTTGGCGTCGAGCACAATGCGCCGGCCAATCGCGGGCAAAAAACGGTACAGTTGCAGATGTTTTGGCGCGGGGCAATGCAGGGTAAAAATGTTTTCCAGCAGCAGCGTGCCGGCCTTAAGCGGCGGCAGTTTCATGGTGCAAACCGCTGTATTGCCGAAATCCCCGCCCAGAATCAACTCCATCGCACCGCTGACCATCGGGTGCTCCCAGCTCAAAAAGTGCAGGTCTTCCCTGGCGAGCGCCTTGCCGCGGCTAAAGGTGGCAGTCATGCCTTCTTCCGGCAGGCCGGGAAATCCTTCGCCGTGCATCTGGTCGCCGGGTTTCAGGACAACAGCGTCGGCGCTGTGATAACTGTGATCGACGCCGAACTGATCAAATACCTTTTCCATGTACTCAGCCAGCCGCAGCGGACTCTCCGCAGCGCTCACGGCGGAGATCACTTGCTCAGCGCGGGCAGGATTGCAGGAACTCAATTCCAGTAGCCGGTCGCGGCCCTGCTGAAACTCAAGCAAAGCGGTTTCCGTGAGGATGCGGGTCTCGGCGACTATGCTGTCGATCTGTGCCGGGTCTCGGACGTCGGGCAGACGATTGCGCAATTCCCCTCCTATCTGCCCATAAACCGCGGAGGCCACCGGACAGACCCGCTCAAACGCACGGATTCCCTCGTGATACCAGCGCATCAGCGCCAGCGTGGCGCCGCTGTCGTAGTGGGGCAAATGAATCTGCACGGTATGTCGCTGGCCAATCCTGTCCAGGCGGCCGACACGCTGCTCGAGCAAATCCGGGTTTAGCGGCAGATCAAATAGCACCAAGTGACGGGCAAACTGGAAATTGCGACCCTCGCTGCCGATTTCGGAGCACACCAGAACCTGGGCGGAATCCTCCTGGTCGGCGAAGTAGGCGGCGGCGCGGTCGCGCTGCACCAGACTCATACCCTCGTGAAACACCGCGCTGCGAAAACCGCACCGCAGGTTAAGGTGAGATTCGAGTTGCTTGGCGGTATCGGCACTCGCGCAGATCACCAGTGCCTTTTCCCCGTCCCCAAGGCCGGCCAACCAACCGGTCAGCCAACTCACCCGGGGATCGACCGCAATCCAAGCGTCACCGAGTAGCGCTTCCGGGCGCAACAACTGCTCCACAGAAGCCCCCGCTGACGCTTTGGCGTATACCTCCGGCGTGGGCAGCGGGTGGGGATTGAACCGGCGCTGCGGGAACCCGGCGACGGCATCCCTGGTATTGCGAAACAGCACCCGACCGGTCCCGTGGCGGTCCAGCAAACTGCGAATAATATCCTCTATCGCCTGGCCGATATCCTGGTTATCGAGGTCGCGCTGCAGCGCCTGCCGCAGGGAAGCGGTTGCGTCCTCCCCAAGGTAACCGCGTAGTTCACTGTGCAGGTAGTCTGAGCCGCGAAGCTGGTCGGCGATATCCTCCGCCATCAATTTTTCCACCAGTTCATTCACCTGCCGGTAACTGGCTTCTTCCTCACGAAATTTCTGCAGGTCGTAATAGCGGTCAGGGTCCAGCAGTTTTAGGCGGGCAAAATGACCTTCCGGCCCCAGTTGCTCCGGCGTGGCGGTCAGCAACAACAGCCCCTGAGCCTCCCCCGCCAACTGCTCCACGCAGCGGTATTGCGGGCTCACACGCTGCTGGCTCCAACTTAGGTGATGCGCTTCATCGACCACCATCAATTCCCAGCCGGCCTCGCGGGCCTGCCGATGGCGCTCGGGAAATTCCACCAGGAATGAAAGGCTGCAGATAACCAGCTGCGCGCTTTCGAACGGATTTTGCCGTTCGCGGTTTGCTTCCGCATTCTCGCTTGCCGCATCCGCCACGTCAAAACCCTCACAGCGTTGCTCATCGAGAATGGTAAACAGCAGGTTAAAACGCCGCAGCATTTCCACCAGCCACTGGTGCACCAAGCTGTCCGGCACCAGAATCAGCACCCTGCCGGCGCGGCCGGCCAACAGCTGTTGGTGGATAATCAAACCGGCCTCAATGGTTTTGCCCAGACCCACTTCGTCGGCCAGCAAAACCCTGGGCGCGTGGCGGTTCGCCACCTCGTTGGCGATATAAAACTGGTGTGGCAGCAACTGGACCCTGGCGCCCAGCAAACCGAGCGCTTCAGATTGCTGCAAGTGCTGAAGGTTTTCCAGTGTTTCGCGGCGCAGCGCGAAGCTGGACAGCTTGTCGATCTGCCCGGCAAACAGTCGATCCCTTGGATTGCTAAACTGCACAAAGCTGTCGAGATCCAGCTCATCGAGCGTCTGCGGCGTTCCTTCGCCGTTGACGCAACTATAGATGAACCGCCCATCCTGCTCATTCACCTGCCGTACCTTCAGTGACTCGCCCGCGGCGCTGCGAATACTGTCCCCTGGGTTGTAGTGCACTCGGTTCAAGGGGGCATTATCCGCGGCATAGACGCGCTGTTCGCCAATGGCGGGGAAACTGACGGTAACCCGGCGGTGGGAATAGTCGACAATGATACCCAACCCAGCTTCGGGTTCGGTGCCGCTGACCCATCGCTGACCGGGAATATAAGGTGGATGATTCAAATCGGGTCTCTGGACGGTTTTTCCGGGCCGCGAATAATAGACCTTTCGCCGGTGAGTCACAAACGGGGAATATAAAACGCATTGGTTTAGCGCCACTAGCCCGCGGCCATCTGGGAACAGTGTTTGAGACTCGCTGTGAATACATCCCTGTAAGCCCCGCGTCGACATCCCTGTCGACGAGGGTCTCAAAAGACAATCCTAGAC